>NZ_MUNE01000477.1 GCF_002154605.1 Streptomyces milbemycinicus
CCGCCGCTTCGCCACCGCCGCCCTCTCGTTCGCCGCGGCCCTTGTCCTCGCCGCCTGCGGCAACCCCTCGGACGGCGGCACGACCGAGGTCAAGGCCAAGGACGGCACCCGTACGAAGATCAACCTGAGTGCGGACCAGAAACGCATCACCACCCCCAAGGTCGACTCCATCGCCGCACAGGTGCCCGCGGAGATACGTAAAAGAGGCACCCTGGAGATCGTCGACTCCTCCGACTCCGCCGCGCCGCTGACCTTTTACGCCACCGACAACAAAACGGTCATCGGCGTGGAGCCCGATCTCGCCTATCTGGTGGCCGATGTGCTGGGTCTCAAGCCGCATCTCAACACCGTGTCGTGGGAGAACATCTTCGTCGGCCTGGACAGCGGCAAGTACGACGTGGGTTTCAGCAACATCACGGACACCGAGGAGCGCAAGGAGAAGTACGACTTCGCCAGCTACCGCAAGGACGACCTGGCCTTCGAGACGAAGAAGAACAGCGGTCTGAAGGTCACCGGACCCAAGGACGTGGCGGGCAAAACCGTAGCGGTGGACACCGGTACCAACCAGGAGAAGCTGCTGGTCGAGTGGAGCGCGGAGAACGTGAAGGCGGGCCGTGAGCCGGTGAAGATCAAGTACTACCAGAACCAGAGCGACACCTACCTCGCGCTCGCCTCCGGCCGGATCGACCTCTTCCTCGGCCCCAACCCGACCGCCGCCTACCATGTGGCGTCCGCCGGGCAGACCGAGATCGTCGGCACCTACTCCGGCGCCGGCGCCACCCTCCAGGGCCTGATCGCGGCCACCACCAAGAAGGACAACGGACTGGTCAAGGCGGTGAACTCGGCGCTCAACGAGATCATCGACAACGGCAGTTACGCGAAGGTGCTGAAGCGCTGGGGCCTGTCGGCCGAGGCCATCGAGAAGTCGGAGATCAACCCGCCGGGCCTGCCCAAGACCAACAAGTGACCGATCCGGGGCGCGGGGCCGCATGGCTCTCGCGCCCCACCCCGATTTGGCACCGATCAGTTACAGAACGCACATCCCAGGCACACCGTTGTGTACAAGGATCTGGTGACGTCGCCACCGATCTGATTTCACGGAATGTACGGGGGATTCCATGCACCGTTCCATCGCTGCCGCCGCAGCGGTCGTCGCACTCACCGCCACACTCACCGCATGTGGGGGTTCGGACGGGGACGGCGACAAGGCCGGGTCGACGAAGGACACCCGCTCCAGCGGCGCCGTCGAACCCGGCGGCGAGACGTCACCGGAGGCCGCGCCCAGCAGCGCGAGCTCGACGTCCGGCAAGCTCGGCGACACCCTCTCGCTCGAAGGAATCGTGGGCCTGGGTGAATCGAGCCCGCACCGGGCCGACATCACGCTGAAGAAGTTCGTGGACAACGCGAAGGCCTCGGTCGGCTACTTCGAGGCCGCCGACGGAAACCGCTTGGTCACCGTCCAGTTCACGATCGTGAACACCGGCGAGACCACCTACAGCGACAGCGGGTTCGCCGAGTCGCAGGTCGTCGACACGGCCGGAAAGACCTACCAAGGCAAAGCCGGGTCCCCCACCGTCGGCGACTCCATGACAAACATGCTGAATCTTGTGCCGGGCAAACAGATCACCGGCTGGGTGCTCTACGAGGTGCCGAAGGACGCGAAGATCTCGGCCGTGACGTACCAGATGGACGCCATGGGGACCAACCCGGAACGAACCGGCAGGTGGACTCTCTAGGGGCGCCTCTGTCCCCACGGGACGGGTGAGACCGCGAGCCGCCCTTGGGATGGGCCGCCGTATGTGCGGATACTGGGCGGTATGCGTATCGAATTCGATCCCGAGGCCGTAGGCCGCACTCCCTTCTACAAGCTGCTGACCTCCGTGGTCGTCCCCCGGCCGATCGCCTGGGTGTCCACCGTCTCGGCCGCCGGGACCTGCAATCTGGCGCCGCACTCCTTCTTCACGGTCGCCTGTGTGGCCCCGCCGATCGTGCAGTTCACCTCCGTGGGGCGCAAGGACTCGCTGCGCAATGTGGAGGAGACCGGGGAGTTCGTGGTGAACTTCGCGCCCGAGCAGCTGTTTGAGCAGATCAACGAGACGGCGACGGACTTTCCGCCCGAGGTGGGGGAGTTCGAGGCGGTGGGCATCGCGCGGGAGCCGAGTCTGCGGGTGAAGCCGCCGCGGGTGGCGGCTTCGTCGGTCGCGCTGGAGTGTGAGCTGCACAGCACGGTGCGGCTCGGGGACTCCACCGTGGTGTTCGGCCGGGTGGTGCACGCGGCGGTCGATGAGCACGTCATGGACGACGGCCACCCCGAGGTGACCAGGCTGCGTCCGCTGGCCCGGCTGGGCAAGGACGAGTGGGCGACGCTCGGCGAGGTGCTGGAGCGGCCCCGGATCCGGTACGCGGACTGGGACGGCGGCGCGGGCAGCGACGGATTCGGCGGGCAGGGTGGTTCGTAGGGCGGGGCCCGCACCGGCGGCGATCGTCTTCGACGTCGGCTCGACTCTGGTGCGTGAGGACCGGTACTGGGCCGCATGGGCCGACTGGCTGGGCGTTCCCCCGCATACGCTGTCCGCGCTGGTCGGGGCGGTGGTCGCGCGGGGGCAGGAGGACGTGGAGGCGATCCGGCTCGTTCGGCCGGGGGCGGACATCCGGGCCGAGCGGCGGGCGCGCGAGGCGGCCGGGCGCGGGGAGCGCCTGGAGGAGGCGGACCTGTATCCGGACGTACGGCCGGCCCTGGGCGCGCTGCGGGCGCTCGGGGTCCGGGTCGTTGTGGCCGGGAATCAGACGGAGCGCATGGGGGAGCTGCTGCGCGCGCTGGAGCTGCCGGTGGACGGGGTCGCCACCTCCGCGCAGTGGGGCGTCGCCAAGCCCGATCCGCGCTTTTTCGGCCAGGCGGTGGGGCTGGCACAAGCCGCTCCCCACGAGACCGTGTACGTGGGCGACTACCCCGCGCTGGACATCCGTCCCGCCAAGGCCGCCGGGCTGCGGGCCGCGCATATCCGGCGTGGGCCGTGGGGGCATCTATGGGCGCGCTCGACCGACGCGGCGTTGGCGGACTGGTGCGTGGACTCGCTGACCGAGCTGGCCGGGGTGATCGGGGCGGCCCACAGCCTTGGGTAGGGCTCGCACGGAGTGTGACGAATTCACACCCCGTGTGATGAGAGTGCATGCATATATCTACCGCACACCCTCCCGCGGAACGCGGTGTGGTGGTTGAGTCTTCATACAGCCCGCTCAGGTGTGCCAGACCTGGGCGAAGGGGCCGCCGGACTCCCTCCCTCCTCGGCCGGCGGCCCACCCCCTCTTCCTGCCGTGAAGCCGCTGCACAAAGCCGCCCGCGTCGTCCGGGGGCGGATCGGTAATTCGATCGGCCCCGGCGACGCGGGCGGCTAGAGTGGGTGCCGCGCCTCCCGGTGCGCAGGCTTGCGGTTACTTCTTTATGGTGGAAACGCGTTCGCGCGTGTGGGGATCGAACCCCGCAGAACCGCTGCCACTCCGATCTCGGGAGGCGCTTTCCGCGTCCGTTTCTGTCTCCGTCAGCCCGCGGAGTCGGCCGCGTGCGCGCTCAGCACGCCGAACGCGACGAGCCCGAACACCGCCAGGCCCAGCAGCACCCGGTAGTACACAAACGGCATGAAGCTCTTGGTGGTGATGAACTTCATGAACCAGGCGATAACCGCGTATCCCACGATAAAGGCGATAACCGTCGCGAAGATCGTCGGGCCCCACGCCGTATGCCCGTCCGAGGCGTCCTTCAGCTCGTACGCCCCCGAGGCCAGCACCGCGGGCACCGCGAGCAGGAACGAGTAGCGGGCCGCCGACTCGCGCGTATAGCCCATCAGCAGACCGCCGCTGATCGTCGCACCGGACCGGGACACGCCCGGCACCAGCGCCATCGCCTGGCAGACACCGAAGATCAGGCCGTCCTTGACCCCGAGTTCGCGCAGTGTCTTGCGCTGTACGGGGGTGCGGTGCTTGCCGCCGCTCTCGTCGCGGGCCGCCCGCCAGTCGGCGAAGCCCAGGATGATGCCCATCACCACCAGCATGGTGGCGGTGAGCCGCAGATCACGGAACGGGCCCTCGATCTGGTCCTTGAGGGTCACCCCGAGCACACCGATAGGTATGGAGCCGACGATCACCAACCATCCCATCTGGGCGTCATGGTTGCCGCGCCACTCCTTGTTGAAGAGCGAGCGGAACCACGCCGAGACGATGTTGGCGATGTCCTTGCGGAAGTAGATCAGCACAGCGAGCTCGGTGCCGATCTGGGTGATGGCCGTGAAGGCGGGGCCGGGGTCTTCCCACCCCGCGAAGGCGGCGGTGAGCCGCAGATGGGCGCTGGAGGAGATCGGCAGGAACTCGGTCAGCCCCTGGACCAGCCCGAGAATGAAAGATTCGAACCACGACATCGCGTCTACGCTATCCAAGGCTGATCATGCACTGACCGGCGCAGTGGCGGGTCAGGCGGGGTGGCCGGCGGGGAGACCGGCCGCTGTGGATCAACGCCGGTCGTCGGGCAGCGTACCGTCCCTCGGTAAGAGCCCTACTAAGACCCTGGTCTTCCGGCCACCGGCGGACCGCACTGATCGGTTTCCGGAGCAGTGTCGCCGAGCCGGGCCCGCCTGCGCCAGGCCACCACGAAACCCGCGAGGGCGGGCAGCGCGATACACGCCAGCGCGGCCAGGAACACCGGCGAGGTCGGGGTGGTGGCGCGGCTGCCCGCCACCACGTACGCGGCGGTGTTCGGCACACTGCCGAGGCCGGTCGCCAGCAGGAAGGGCAGCCAGCCCATCCGTGACACGGCGGCGCAGTAGTTCGCGGCGGCGAAAGGCACGCCCGGGAACAGCCGGATCGCCAGCATCGAACGGAACCCGTGCCGGCTCAGCTGCCGATCGGCCGCCATCAGCCAGCGGCCGCGCAGCAGCGGCCGCAGCGCGTCCTGCCCCAGCAGCCGGCCCAGGCCGAACGAGACACCGGCGCCGAGCACCGTGCCGGCCACCGCCGCGGCCAGCCCCGTGGACGCCCCCAACAGCGCGCCCGCCGCCAGATTCAGCAGCGGCCGGGGCACCAGGGCCGCGGCGCAGCCCCCGTAGACGACCGCGAAGACCACCGCGGCCGTGGCACCGGACAGCTGCGGCGGCCACCCCTCGGCCAGCAGCCGGTGCGGCTGCCACGCCCAGACCGCGCCCGCCGCACCCGCCAACAGCGCCACCAGCAGGCACAGGCGCAACCGCGGCGAGAACAGCGCACGGGCGCGGCGCGCGGCCGGTGCGGCGGGTGCGGCGGGCGCGGGCGGGGCGGCGGCATCGAGCACCGAAGGAGCGTAACCGACGGGCATGAAGCGCCAGGTCGGGTCGTGGGATCCAGGCCGTGAAAAACCAGTCGACGGGCCTCCCGCGATAGGCGACGATCAATGCATGTTCCGGCAGCCCTTCTTCGAGCTTGTGTCCGCGGTCGCGGACGCGCCGAAGGCTGCCGTCGTTTTTCTCGCAGCGCCTGCCGTGGCCTGCGCATCCGCCTGCCTCGACGGCGCCCGACTCTGACCCTCCCCGGACAGCTCCGACCGGACCCCACCAGGGGAGGGTCGGTTCGGCCCTGGGGTCCTCCTTTTCACCCATCGCTGTTCCGAGGAGGAACGGGAGCATGTCCAAGCAGGCCTACGTGCGCACCAAGCCGCATCTGAACATCGGCACCATCGGCCATGTCGACCACGGCAAGACCACGTTGACCGCCGCCATCACCAAGGTGCTCAGCGAGCGCGGCGCCGGCGGCACGTACGTCCCCTTCGAGCGCATCGACCGGGCGCCGGAGGAGGCGGCGCGCGGCATCACCATCAACATCGCGCATGTCGAGTACGAGACCGACACCCGCCACTACGCGCATGTCGACATGCCGGGCCATGCCGACTTCATCAAGAACATGGTGACCGGCGCGGCCCAGCTCGACGGGGCGATCCTCGTCGTCTCGGCGCTCGACGGCGTCATGCCCCAGACCGCCGAGCATGTACTGCTCGCCCGCCAGGTCGGGGTGGACCACATCGTGGTCGCCCTCAACAAGGCCGACGCGGGCGACCCGGAGCTCACCGACCTCGTCGAGCTCGAGGTGCGCGAGCTGCTGTCCGCGCACGGCTATCCCGGCGAGGCCACGCCCGTCGTACGGGTCTCCGGGCTGCGCGCGCTGGCCGGCGACCCGCGCTGGACCGGCTCCATCGAGGCGCTGCTCGACGCGGTCGACACCTATGTGCCGATGCCGGTGCGCTACACCGACGCGCCGTTCCTGCTCCCGGTGGAGAACGTGCTGACCATCACCGGGCGCGGCACGGTCGTCACCGGCGCCGTCGAGCGCGGCACGGTCCGCGTCGGCGACCACGTCGAGGTGCTGGGCGCCGACACCACGACGGTGGTCACGGGCGTCGAGACGTTCGGCAAACCGATGGAGTTCGCCGAGGCCGGGGACAATGTGGCGCTGCTGTTGCGGGGCGTCGCGCGGGACACGGTGCGCCGCGGCCATGTGGTCGCCGCGCCCGGCAGCGTGGTGCCCCGGCAACGCTTCAGCGCGCGGGTGTACGTCCTGTCGACGGCGGAGGGAGGCCGGCGCACGCCGATCTCCACCGGCTACCGCCCGCAGTTCTACATCCGCACGGCCGATGTGGTCGGCGATGTCGACCTCGGCGTGACGGGCGTGGCCCGGCCAGGTGACACCGTCACCATGGACGTCGAGCTCGGGCGCGCGCTGCCGCTGGAGTCCGGCCTGGGCTTCGCGATCCGCGAGGGCGGGCGGACGGTGGGCGCGGGCACGGTCATCGCGGTGGCGGACCAGCCGTGAGCCACGGCCGCCCCGGTACTTGAGGCCGCCCCGGTACGCCCCGGGGACCGGCCGTACCGGGGCGGCCGTGACCACGCGCTTCACACGGCACAATATGAGCGTGGACGAGCCGATACCCGTGATCCGTGACGTGGACCACGGCACCGCCAAGCTGATGCCCGACGTGGACCGCCCGCGCGCCTGGCTGCTCACCGTGGACGGCTCCCCCCAGTCGTACGTCGACCTGGACGACCCCACCCACCTGGAGTTCGAGTACGCGCGCCGGCTCGCGCACGTCCTGGAGCTCACCGGCGCCCCCGGCACCCCGCTGGACGTGCTGCACCTGGGCGGCGGGGCGCTGACCCTGCCGCGCTTCGTGGCGACCGCCCGCCCCGGTTCGCACCAGGAGGTGGTCGAGGCGGACGGCAAGCTGCTCGAGCTGGTCGCCGAGCGGCTGCCGCTGCCCGCCGGATCGGGGATCGCGGTGCGCCGGGCGGACGCCCGTACCGCGCTGGAGGCCGCACCCGAGGCGTCCGCCGATGTGATCGTGGCCGATGTCTTCGGCGGCGCGCGCGTCCCCGCGCATCTCACCTCCGTCGAGTACGCCCGCGCCGCCGCCCGGGCGCTGCGCCCGGGCGGCCGCTATACGGCCAACCTCGCCGACAGCGCGCCCTTCACCTTCCTCCGCTCCCAAGTGGCCACGCTCCGGACGGCCTTCGCCCATCTGTGCCTGATCGCCGAGCCCGCCGTGCTGCGCGGCCGGCGGTTCGGCAACGCGGTGCTCGTGGCCTCGGACGACGAACTGCCGGTTGACGAACTGGCGCGCCGCACCGCCGCCGACGCCTTCCCGGCGCGGGTCGAGCACGGGGAGGCGCTGGAGCGCTTCGTCCAAGGGGCCGCGCCCGTACGGGATGTGGACGCGGTGCCCTCGCCGGAGCCGCCGGGCGGCGCGTTCAGTATTGGCTGACCGGCTCCGGTCCGTCCGCCTGGCCGCGGACGCCGCTCTCCGCGGCGGGCTCGGCAGGCTCGGCGTGGGCGGCCGCGGGCGCGTCGGTGCGCCGCCGCAGCCGGCGTACCTCCGGCACCGTCAGCACGGCCAGGGTCAGCAGCAGGATCAGCGCCGAGCACCCCCACAGCGCGGCGGTGCGGCCGAAGGCACTCTCGGCCGGTCCCGTGAGCGCCGTCGCGAGCGGCACCATGGACACCGAGCCGAACCAGTCGTACGCGGAGACCCGCGACAGCTTGTCCTCGGGGATCTCCTGGTGCAGCGCGGTCATCCAGGACACGCCGAACACCTCGATGGAGAGGCCGCCGACGAACATCACCGCGCACAGGGCGGGGACGGGCAGCGGGACGGCGAGCGCGGCCGACGGGAGGGCGAACGGGAACACGCACACCGTGCCGACCAACAGCAGCCGCCGCGGCTTCCAGCGCGTCATCAGCAAGCCGCCCAGGACGGTGCCGGCGCCGTACGCGGCCAGCGCGAGACCCCAGGGCCGCGCGCCGCCCAGGTGTTCCTCGGCGACCAGCGGCCCGTACACCGCCTCGACCGCCGCCACCATGGCGTTCACCACCGAGAACTGCACCACGATGCTCCACAGCCAGGCCCGGCCGGCCACCTCCTGCCAGCCCTCGCGCAGATCCCGCAGCATCCCGCCGCTCTCGCGCCTGGCCACCGGACCGACGTCCAGGAAGGCGCGCAGGGCTCCGGCGAGGGCGAAGGCGGCGGCGTCGACGGCCAGCACCCAGCCGGGGCCGAAGGCCGCGATCAGCGCGCCGCCGAGCGCCGCGCCGCCGATCTGCGAGCCGTTCATGCCCATCCGGAAGACCGCGAAGGCGCGGCCGGCCTGTTCGCCCTCCACGCTGGAGAGCAGCATGCCCTCGGCGGCGGGGGAGAAGAACGCCTGCCCGGTGCCGCCGAGCGCGGCGAGCACGGCCATCTGCCACAGCCGTGCCTCGCCGGACAGCACGAGTACGGCGAAGGCGGCCTGGGACAGGCAGTTGAGGGTGTTGGCCGCGACCATCACGCGGTGCCTCGGCAGCCGGTCCGCGACCGCGCCGCCGATCAGCAGAAAGACCACGAGCGGGATGGTGCGGGCCGCGGCGACGAGGCCGACGTCGCCGCTGTCCCCGCCGGCGTCCAGAACCGCGAACGCCGCCGCGATCAGGGCTCCGGCGTTGCCGAGGCCCGTCACCACGGCGGCGGCGGTCAGCAGGGTGTAGTTGCGGCCGGCCCAGTCGGGGCGGCGGGGGCGGTGGCGCGAGGCCGAGGGGATGGTCACCAGCGGACTATCCCCGGGGGCGGGCCCCGGCGCCAACCGGATTTCGGCCTGATCGGCTCAGGAAGGGAAGTGGCTCAGGAAGGGACTCGGTTCAGGAGGAGACTCGGTCAGGGGGAGACTCGGTTCAGGAGGAGAGTCGGCTCAGGTACCGGACTTCAGCGGCCGCAGCGTGCTCATGACCTTCTTGATGGTCTCGTCGGAAACCTCGTCCTTGACGCCCTTGGCCGCGTAGAGGACCCAGGTCGCCCAGTCGCCGTTGATGTCCGTGTAGGTGACGGTGAACGTCTTGCCGTCGGACGAGCACTTGTCGGTCTTCTTCACGCCGGTGACGGTGGCCGAGGCGGAATAGCCCTTGATGCCGTATTTGTTGGTGAACTTCGTGGGGAGCTGGGTGTATTTGTAGTCGCCGGTGTCGTCCTGGTCGAACACGGCGTAGAGCCAGTTGTTCGCCTCCGTCTTGGCGGCATCGGCCTGGGACTTGGCGCCCTGGGCGCCCTTGGTGCCCGCTCCGGCCAGGGGGCTCGACAAGGTGGCGCCGGTCTTCTTGTCCTTGACCGTGCAGTTGTCCTCCTTGTAATAGGCAGGGCCGGTCATCGAGATGATCGGTTTGCCGTCCTTGGAGAACGTGCTCATGGCGTCGGGGGACTTCACGTACCAGCCGGCGGGGACGTCGAAGGCGTCGTGGCGCTTGGGGTTGGTGACCGTCTTCCAGCCGGGGATGACCGGCTCGACGGTCTGGTTCGCGCGCGGGTTGTCCTCGTCGCTGCCGCCGTCGTCCTGCGAGGGCGTGTCCTTGGACGAGGACGCGGCTGCGGAGGGCTTCTTGTCGCCCTTCGCAGTGTCTTTCTTGTCGTCGTCCTTGTTGATCACCAGCACGGCGGTCACCGCGGCGGCCGCGACCACCGCCACCGCCGTGACGATGGCGATGACGGCCGTACGGTTCTTCTTCCGCGGCGGTTCGGGCGGGCCGGGCTGTACGGCGGGGGTGCCCCATGCCTGGGTGGGCATGTCGTACATCTGCTGCGGCTGCTGCCCCTGCGGCGGCTGCGGTTGAGCCTGCGGCTGGGGCTGGCCCTGAGGCTGCCCCGGCTGAGGTGGCTGGGGCTGCTGATACGGATTCGGCTGGTGGTAACCCGGCTGCTGATACGGGTTGGGCTGTTGATACCCCGGCTGCTGATAGGGGTTCGGATTTTGCGGGTTCTGCTCGCCCCCGGGCGGCTGCTGTCCTGGCCACATGGCCAGTAACCATAAAGGGGGCCGCAGATGGCGGCTATGGCCGCCCCTTCCCCGTAAACACTACTGAGTGGTAACTTCGGGTCATGTCAGAGACCCTGCCGTCCATCGGTGAACTGCTCACCGCCACGGTGCCCATGGTGCGCACCCTGAACCTGGAGTACGTCGAGACCTCGGCCGAGCACGCGGTGCTTCGCCTGCCCGACCAGCCCGAGTTCGGCAACCACGTCGGCGGGCCGCATGCGGGCGCCATGTTCACCCTCGCCGAGTCGGCGAGCGGCGCGATCGTGCTCGCCGCGTTCGGCGACCAGCTCTCGCGCGCCGTACCGCTGCCCGTGCATGCGGAGATCGACTTCAAGAAGGTCGCCAAGGGGGTGGTCACCGCTACCGCCCGGCTGGGCCGCCCGGTGGCCGAGGTGATCGCCGAGCTCGATGAGGGCCGGCGCCCCGAGTTCCCCATCCATGTCGCGATCACCCGGGAGGACGGGGCGGTCACCGGAGAGATGACGGTGATCTGGATCCTGCGCCCCCAGTCGTGACGGTCGTCACCGCGCCGGGAACCTTACTGGTGCCGCGGACCGTCTCCCACGGAGAGAGCGCGGTGACGAGCACCGCGCCCCGTGATCATCGGTGCGGCAATGCGATGTGGCGGCCGCGCGCTGATTGAGTAGGCTTCCCGCCGTGCGCCGAATCGGTGCACTGCGGGAAGAGTACGGGCAATGGGGAGGAACCGGCGTTGCACATTGATCACTGGCTCGAGACCGTACCGGCGGTCAGCGTCTATCTGCTGGTAGGCGTGGTCATCGGCCTGGAGAGCTTGGGCATCCCGCTTCCCGGGGAGATCATTCTTGTCAGCGCCAGCCTGTTGGCGGCCTCTCAAGACCACATCAATCCGTACATTCTGGGCGCATCCGCCATCGCGGGGGCGGTCATCGGCGACTCGATCGGCTATCTCATCGGCCATAAGGGCGGTCAGCCGCTGCTGACGTGGCTGGGCCGGAAGTTCCCCAAGCACTTCAGCGCCGAGCACGTGGCCACCGCCGAGCGGTACTTCCAGAAGTGGGGCATGTGGGCGGTCTTCGTGGGCCGCTTCATCGCGCTGCTGCGCATCTTCGCCGGCCCGCTCGCCGGATGTCTGCGCATGCCGTACTGGAAGTTCCTCATCGCCAACGTGCTGGGGGGCATCGTCTGGGCCGGTGGCACCACCGCGGTCATCTACTCGGTCGGCAAGGTCGCCGAGGACTGGCTCAAGCGCTTCTCCTGGCTCGGCCTCGTGGCGGCCCTGCTGTTCGGCCTCGGCTCGATGCTGATGATGAAGCGGCGCGCGAAGAAGTCCCATGCGGCCGCGCCGGAGGCCGGGTCCGGGGCCGAAGCGGCGTCCGGCGCCGGGCCCGAGACGGCCGAGCCCAACCGGGTCCCGGCCGCCGACTGACCCACCGGGTCCGGACGCGGACTGATCGGCGTCCGGACCCGACGCGGACTGATCCGCGTCCGCTCGGGCCCCGCGTCCGCTCAGGCCTGCCGCTCCCGCCGCTCACGCTCCAGCGTGGCGGCGTGGTGGTGGCGGGCCAGCTCCATATAACCCTCCGCGTTCGCCCGGATGCCCTCCCGCTCCTCCTCGGTCAGCTCCCGCCTGACCTTCGCCGGCACCCCCGCGACCAGCGAGCCCGGCGGCACCTGCATCCCCTGCGGCACCAGCGCCTGCGCGGCGACCAGGGAGCCGGCGCCGACGCGGGCGCCGTTGAGCACGGTGGCGCCCATGCCGACGAGCACATCGTCCTCGATGACACAGCCGTGCAGCACCGCGTTGTGGCCCACCGAGACCCGCTCGCCGACGGTGGCCGGGAAGCCGGGGTCGGCGTGCATCGTGCAGTTGTCCTGGATATTGCTCCCGGCGCCCACGCTGATCGCCTCGGCGTCGCCGCGCAGCACCGCGTGGTACCAGACGCTCGCACCGGCGCCCAGCGTCACATCGCCGATCACGACAGACGTCGGGGCGGCGAACGCCTCCGGGTCGACCTTCGGCTCCTTGCCGCCCACGCCCGCGATCAACGCCCGCTCCGTCACTGCCCACTCCCTGGTCTCGGCCTGGTGTTGCCCGCCGCCGCAGTGAACGGCGGCCGGTGGCACCGTAGCCCCAGGAGCCCCACCGCCGCGCAGCGCCCCGAGACACCCTCAGCTGGGCGCTCGCTCACCCCGTCGCGAGCAGCAGCGATCCGGCCAGCGCCAGTCCGGCGCCGGTCGCCTGCACCGCGCGCAGCCGCTCGCTGAGGACCGCGCGCGCCGCGAACGCGGTCACGACCGGGTAGAGGGCGGCGAGTACGGCGGCGACGGTCACCGGGCCGGTCTGGGCGGCCACGCTGTACGTGCCGTTCCCCGCGACATCGGCCAGGCCGACGAAGGCCAGGGTGGGCAGCGCGGCCCACAGTGCGCGCACGCCCCCGGCGGCCGGGTCGAGCGCCGGGCTGCCGCGCCGTACGGACACATACAGCGCGCCGCCGCCGACCACCACGTTGCACACCCGCTGGACGAACAGCGCCAGGAACAGCCCGGTCAGCGTGGTGGACGCCGCGGCGATCAGTGTCATGACGGACCCGAAGCCGACCGCCGCGACCAGCGTGAGCACCAGCGTCCGGCGCGGTACGGACGTGCCGTCGGTCTGCGGCCCGCTCGCCAGCACGACCCCGGCCACCGCGACCGCGATCCCGGCGAACTGCAGCAGGCCGGGCCGCTCGCCGAGGGCCAGCCCGACGCCGAGGGGGACGGCCACGCTGCCGAGCGCGCCGATCGGCGAGACGACCCCCATCGGGCCGAGCGCCAGCGCCCGGTAGAAGCACAGCATCCCGACCGGCCCCACCACGCCCGCCGCGACGGCGTACCACAGCTGCGGCCCGACCTCGGTCCAGCCGCCGCCGGCCGTGACGATGGCGCCCAGGACGACGACCGCGATGCCCTGGGAGACGACGACCACGGTGAGTGCGGGGGTGCGCCGGGTGAGGAGCCCTCCGCCGAAGTCGGCCAGGCCCAGCAGGACGCTGGTGGCCAGAGCGAAGAGTGCGGACATGGTGAGACCTCGCCGTACAGTGTGGTGAACGTGGGAGTACACCACACCGTAGTTCAGTTTGTTCGACTACGCCATTTAGAATATTGGACGGACGGACCGTGACGGACCTCGATCAGCTCACTCAGTCGCTCGCCCGCAACCTCAAGCGCTGGCGCAATGAGCGCGGCTTCACCCTGGACGCCCTCGCGGCCCGCTCCGGGGTCAGCCGAGGCATGATCATCCAGATCGAACAGGCCCGTACCAATCCGAGCGTCGGCACCACCGTCAAGCTCGCCGACGCGCTCGGTGTGAGCATCACCACCCTGCTCGACTACGAGAGCGGCCCCAAGGTCCAGCTCGTCCCCGCCGCCCAGGCGGTGCGGATGTGGTCCACCGACGCCGGCAGCTACACCGCGCTCCTCGTCGGCACGGAGGCGCGCGGACCGCTGGAGATGTGGGAGTGGCGGCTGATGCCGGGCGACGGCAGTGACTCAGATCCGCATCCGTCCGGCACCTTCGAGCTGCTGCACGTCAGGGCGGGCGAGCTGACGCTGACCGTCGGGGACGAGAGCTACCGGGTACCGGCCGGCACCTCGGCGGCCTTCGAGGCGAGCGCCCCCCACGGCTACCGCAACGACGGGACGCAGACGGTGGAGATGACCATGACCGTCTCGGTGCCCCCGGCACGCTGAGACGGCGGCTCACGGCCTCTGGACGGCCTGCTAGCTTCGACCGCATGAGTACGCCGATGGACGCCTTCGACGACCACCGTCCCGCCGTCGAATGCCTCGACCTGCTGACCGCCCCGGTGGCCGACGCGCTGCGCGCCTGGCGCGGCCCCGTACCGGTGGAGCAGGTGCTGTACGTGGACACCGACCCGGACAAGGCCGACACGGCCGTGCTCGTGGAGCACTACGGGTCCTGGCTGGTTGAGCAGTCCGCGAACTGCGTGGTGGTCGCGGGCAAGCGCGGTGGCGAGGTCACCCTCGCCGCCTGTGTGGTCCTCTCCCACACCCGCGTGGACGTCAACGGCGCGGTGCGCCGCAGGCTCGGCGCCCGCAAGGCCTCGTTCGCCCCGATGGACACCGCGCTCGGGGAGACCGGCATGGAGTTCGGCGGCGTCACCCCCCTCGGCCTGCCCGCCGGCTGGCCGGTCCTGGTCGACGCGGCCGTCGCCGACACCCCGTACGTGCTCATCGGCAGCGGCCGCCGCCGCGGCAAGCTCATCCTGCCGGGCAAGGCGCTCGCCGCGCTGCCGGGGGCGGAGCTGCTGGAGGGCCTTGGCATCTGACCTGCCGGAGTCAGCCCAGCCGGGGCAGTTCGATGGCCGGGCAGCGGTCCATCACCATGGCGAGCCCCGCGGTGCGGGTGCGTTCGTACGCCGCCTCGTCGACCACGCCGAGCTGGTACCACACCGCCTTGGCCCCGATGGCCACGGCCTCGTCGGCGACCGCGCCGGCGAGGTCGCTGTTGACGAACACGTCCACGACGTCCACCGGGAAGGGGATGTCGGACAGCGACGCGTACCCCTGCTCGCCGTGCACCGTCTCGGCCTTCGGGTGTACGGGGACGATCCGCTTGCCGTACCGCTGGAGTACATCCGCCACCCGGTACGCCGCGCGCGTCTGGTTCGAGGAGAGCCCCACCACCGCCCAGGTGTCACCGAGCTCGGTGAGGATCTTGCGGAGCTCCGCCGGATCGCCGTACACGCCTGCCTCCTGTGGCCGGATGGTCATCTGCGATCGGCAACCAGGACAGGTCCTGGGCCATTCCCCCGGCGGTCCCCGAACGGCAAAGGCATAACGGCAAAGGCATAGGGTGGCCCGATGCAGGAGCGGTACCGGACGGTCGCGCGCGAGGGCGTGCACGAGATCGAGATCAACAAATCGCGCTTCCTGTGCTCCCTCGCACCCGCCGCGACCGAGCACGAAGCCCAGGACTTCATCCGGCGCGTCCGCGAACAGCACCCCACCGCCACCCACAACTGCTACGCGTATGTCATCGGCGCCGACGGCGGCGTCCAGAAGGCGAGCGACGACGGGGAGCCGGGCGGCACGGCCGGGGTGCCGATGCTCCAGATGCTGCTGCGCCGCGAGATGCGGTACGTGGTGGCCGTCGTGACCCGCTACTACGGCGGTGTGAAGCTCGGCGCGGGCGGGCTGATCCGCGCGTACGGCGGGGTGGTCGGCGAGGCGCTGGACGCGCTGGGCACCGTCACCCGGCAGCGGTTCCGGCTGGCGACCGTCACCGTCGGCCATGAGCGGGCCGGGCGGCTCGAGAACGACCTCCGGGCGACCGGGCGCGCGGTGCGCGGTGTGCGGTACGCCGAGGCCGTGACGATCGAGCTGGGCCTCCCCGACGCGGACGTCGATGCCTTCCGCGCCTGGCTGGCGGATGCCACCGCGGGTACCGCCGCCCTCGAGCTGGGCGGCGAGGCGTACCAGGACGCCCCGGGCGGCTGACCTGTTTGGCCCGTTGACACGGTGGGATGCCGTTTGTACAGGGTTTGCAACAGTGGACGACACGAGTGGTGATCATGGAGCGGTGCGACGGTACCGTGACGAGGGATGCCGGTGAGATGCGTTGATTGACACAGGCATCGGCACGGGAATCGGGACAGGAACGGGGGCCGCCGATGGAACTGGCTGAGCACATAGCCGCGGTGCGCGCGGGGGCGGGCGATCCGGCCGCGATGGTCGGCGAGTTCCGGCGCACGGCGGTGCTGGTGCCGGTGGCCGACGGCGGTTTCATGACGGCCGAATACGGCGGCATCCGCTGGATCTACGCCTTCACCGACGAGTCCGCGCTGGCCCGGTTCGCCACCGCACGCGGTTCCGACCCCGCCCAGGAGTGGGAGTACGCCGCCGTGCTCGGGGCGCGGCTGCTGGATGTGATGGTGCCGGAGATGGGCCGCCCCGCGGGTGTCGCGGTGGATGTGGCGGACGAGGACGGGTCGATGATGTTCCCGCCGGTGCACGGGATCGTCCCGGACGAGGTCGCGGTGGACGTGGACGAAAACGGGGACTACATCGGCGACGGCGACGAGCGGGCACAGGGGGCCGGGCAGTGAGCAACGACGGGGATCTCAATGTCGGCAAGGAGTCCGTGGACCTGATCACCAAGGGTCTGCGGGCGGCGATCGGTGAACTCAAGGACGTCGGGGACAACACCGGCGCGCTCCAGGGCTCCGGGTTCTCGGATATGACGATGTCCAAGATGGAGGCCGGGGGCAAGGGGCTGGCCGACGCGTTCGAGGGGTTCTGCGACCGCTGGGAGTGGGGGGTCCGGGCGCTGGTCCAGGACGCCAACGAGATCGCCAACCGGCTGGGCCTGGCCGCGGGCCTGATGTGGGAAGAAGACCAGTACTGGGGCAACACGCTCAAGGTCACGGTGAACGCCCTGTCGTCGACCGGGAATCCGCATCTGTCGGAGGAGGAGGTCGCCAAGCAGAGCTGGGGCGACATCTTCACCCCGGACATGCCGGACTACAGCACGGCGTCCTGGGACCGGGCCGGCGACGAGATGGCGCAGACCTGGAAGGACACCGGGCGCTCGCTGCTCACCGAGGGCCGGGGCGGTATGCAGACCGACCTGATGAACCAGGCGCTCGGTATCGACGACAAGACCTTCAACCAGCAGCTCGATGAGACCTTCGGCCCCTCGCCCGAGGAGCGCGCAAGGCAGCAGGGGCAGCAAGAGGGCGAGTAGGCGAGGGCCCGTAGGAGGGCCGGCAGGACAGTTCGAAGGCCATCGCGGATGGCCGGCACGTCAACGCTGATCGGGGGATAGGCGTCCATGGGTCTTGGGGATTTCGTTCCGGACTTCGTCGAGGACTGGGTCGAGGACCGGGTCGAAGATGTCGGCGAGGCCATCGACGACGTGGGGGACTGGACCGCGGACCGGCTGGATGACATCGGCTGGGAGAGCGGTGCGGACTGGGTCCGGGACAAGTCCGACTCGGCGGCGAACGCGCTGGGCGCGGACGTCGACGAGATGCAGCTCGGGGAGACCGAGGACCCGAAGAAGCTGGTGCACGGCAGCCCGGACAAGCTCCGCTCCACGGCGGGCCATCTGAAGGACTTCCAGACCGCCTTCGACAATGTGGGCAAGGGGTTGCAGGGGCTGGACGCCGCCCACCTCAAGGGCAAGTCGGCGGACTCCTTCCGGGAGAGCGTGTCGGTCGAGCCGAAGAAGTGGTTCACGGCCGCGGACGCGTGTGAGAAGGCGGCCGCGTCGCTGGAGAGCTTCGCGGGCACGGTGGCGTGGGCGCAGAAGCAGGCCGAGGACGCGATCGCGCGTTACAAGAAGGGCAAGAAGTCATCGGATGACGCGCGGTCGGCGCACAACGACAAGGTGTCGGCGTACAACAAGGCGGCCGAGGCGTACAACGCCAAGCCCGCCGATCAGCGCGATCCGTCGTCGTTGCCGCAGAAGCCGGGGGAGTTCCACGACCCCGGCACCGCGGACCGCGACGCCGCCCGGGACATCCTGAGCGAGGCGCGGCGGCAGCGGAACGAGGCCCATACGGCGGCGAAGACCGCGGTGGAGACGGCGCGCGACAAGGCGCCGGACAAGCCCTCGTACGGCCGGCAGCTGCTGGACGGCGTGAACGGGCTCAACCTGGACGCTTCACATTTCGTCGGCGGCATCGTCAAGGGCACCGCGGGCATCGCCAACTTCGCACGCCAGATCAACCCGCTGGACCCGTACAACCTCACGCATCCGGCGGAGTACGTCACCAATCTCAACAGCACTGTCGCCGGTCTGGTGCGGGTGTCCAACGACCCGTTGGGGACGTTGAGCGACATGTGGGACACCTTCAAGAAGGACCCCTCCGAAGGCCTCGGCCGGCTGGTGCCCGAGCTGATCGGCACCAAGGGACTCGGCGGCATCAAGAAGGTCGCCGGCCTCGGCAGGCGCGCGGCCGAGTTGAAGCCGCCGGGCCGTGGCCTCCTGGACGAGGGCGGACCCCACGGGCGCAGCACCCCCGACGGCGTGCGGGAGACCAAGGGGTCGGACCCGATCGACTTCGCGACGGGACGGATGTTCCTGCCGCAGACGGACATCACCCTGCCCGGTGTGCTGCCGCTGGAGTTCCACCGACGGGTCGAGTCGGGGTACCGGGCGGGGCGGTGGTTCGGGCCGTCGTGGTCGAGTACGGCCGACCAGCATCTGGAGATCGGGCCCGAGGGCGTGGTGTTCGTCTGCGAGGACGGACGGCTGCTCGACTATCCGCACCCCGCACCCGACCTGCCCACCCTGCCCAAGGCGGGCGTCGCGCGCTGGCCGCTGGAGCGCACCGTCGACGGGGACTACACCGTCACCGACCGGGACACCGGCCGTACCTACCGCTTCACGGCGCCCGCGAGCGGTGCCGACGGCATCGCGCCCATCGAGGAGATCCACGACCGCAACGGCAACCGGATCAGCTTCCGCTACGGCTTCGACGGCACGCCGACCGAGATAGCGCACTCGGCGGGCTACCACCTGAAATTCACGACGCAGGACGGCCGGATCACCGCGCTGCGCCTGGCGGGCGCCGCCCCCGACGGCTCCGATCTGACCGTGCTCCGCTACGGCTACACCGACGGCAACCTGACCGAGGTCATCAACTCCTCCGGTCTGCCGCTGCGGTTCGAGTACGACGACGAGCGCCGGGTGATCTCCTGGACCGACACCAACGACCGCCGCTACGACTACGTCTACGACAACCTTCACCGCTGCATCGCCGAGGGCGGCACTGAAGGCCATGTCTCCATCCGCGTCGACTACCACGGTGTCGACCAGCGCACCGGCCACCGGATCACCACCGTCACCAGCGCCGCCGGCCACACCCTCAAGTACCTCATCGACGAGGCATACCGGGTCGTCGGCGAGATCGACCAGCTGGGCGCGTACTCCCGCACCGAATACGACCGCCACGGCCGGCTGCTGGCCCACACCGACGCCCTCGGCCACCGCACCGCGTACGCGTACGACGAGCACGGCCGGCTGGAGACCATCACCCGCCCCGACGGCAAGCACGCGACCATCCGCCACAGCGACCTGGGCCTCCCCGTCTCGATCACAGGTGTGGACGGGACCACGCAGACCTACGCCTACGACGAGCGCGGCAACCGCCTCGCCGTCACCGACCCGACCGGAGCCACCACCCGCTACACCTACGACGACCTCGGCCGGCTGACCTCGGTCAGCAACGCCCTGGGCGAGACCACCCGGGTGCGCTGCGACCCGGCCGGCCTGCCCGTGGAGATCACCGACCCGCTGGGCGCGGTCACGATCTGCCGCCATGACGCGTTCGGCCGCCCGGTCGCCGTCGTCGACCCGCTCGGCGCGACGACCCGGACGGAGTGGTCGGTCGAGGGCAAGCTGCTGCGCCGGATCGACCCCGACGGCAGCCAGGAGACCTGGACATACGACGGCGAGGGCAACTGCACCCACCACGTCAACGGCGGCGGCGGGGTGACCTCGTACGAGTACACGCACTTCGACCTGGTCACCGCGCGCACCGGCCCGGGCGGGGCGCGCTACGAGTTCGAGCACGACGCCGAGCTGCGGCTGGCCAAGGTCACCGGCCCCCAGGGGCTGACCTGGTCCTACGAGTACGACCCGGCGGGCCGACTGATCTCCGAGACCGACTTCGACGACCGTACGATCCGCTACGAGCACGACGCCGCGGGCCAGTTGGCCGCGCGCACCACACCGCTGGGCGAGACCATCGCCTTCGAGCGCGATGTGCTCGGCCGCATCGTCACCAAGGACGCCGCCGGACGGACCACCAGCTACGGCTATGACACGGTCGGACGCCTGATCTCGGCCGCCGGACCGGACGCGGAGATCGTCCTCCGGCGGGACCGGCTGGGCCAGGTGAAATGCGAGATGGTGGACGGGCGCGTCCTGACCCACCGTTACGATCCGCTGGGCCGCCGCATCCGCCGCACCACGCCCGGCGGAGCCACCACCGGCTACGCCTACGACGCCGCGGGCCGCCGCACCACCCTGACCGCCTCCGGCCACACCCTCGGTTTCGAGCACGACGCCGTCGGCCGCGAGACCACCCGGCTCATCGGGGACGAACTGGCCCTGACCCAGCACTGGGACCTGAAGGGCCGGCTCACCGAACAGGCCCTGACCGGACCGGCCACCGGGACCGTCCAGCGCCGCGCGTACACCTACCGGGCCGACGGCCATCTCGCCGCGGTCGACGACGCGCTCCGCGGCCGCCGCACCTTCGAGCTGGATGCCGTCGGCCGGGTCACCGCGGTCCACGCCCAGCGCTGGAGCGAGACCTACGCCTATGACGAGGCGGGCAACCAGACCCAGGCGTCCTGGCCGGACAAGCACCCCGGCGCGGAGGCCACCGGTGAGCGCGCGTACACCGGCACCCGCATCACCCGCGCCGGCCGGGTCCGCTACGAACACGACGCGGCCGGGCGGATCACGCGGCGGCAGAAGAACCGGCTGTCGAAGAAGCCCGACACCTGGCGCTACGCGTGGGACGCCGAGAACCGGCTGACCTCCCTCACCACCCCCGACGGCACGGTGTGGCGCTACCTGTACGACCCGCTCGGCCGCCGCATCGCCAAGCAGCGGCTGGCCGCGGACGGCGAAACCGTCCTGGAGCGGACCGACTTCACCTGGGACGACACCACCCTCGTCGAGCAGACGACCACCGCGCCGGGCGGCCCCGACCAGATCGTCATGACCTGGGACCACGACGGCCTCCACCCCGTCGCCCAGTCCGAGCGCATCACCGACGCCACCGGAGCGCGGGAGGTCGACCGGCGCTTCTTCGCCATCGTCACCGACCTGGTCGGCACCCCCACCGAACTCGTCGACGAGAGCGGCGCGATCGCCTGGCGCACCCGCACCACCCTGTGGGGCACCACCACCTGGCCCCGCGGCAGCGGCGCGTACACCCCGCTGCGCTTCCCCGGCCAGTACTACGACCCCGAAAGCGGGCTGCACTACAACGTCCACCGCTACTACGACCCGGAGACCGCCCGCTACGCCAGCCCCGACCCCCTGGGGCTGACCCCCGCGCCCAACCCGGCCGCCTACGTCCACAACCCGCACACCTGGAGCGACCCGCTCGGTCTCGCGCCCGATTACAACAAGTCGCCGGGGCGGTTGTCGGATCCCCTTCCGCAGGGGCTGCCGAAGAAGTTCGTCGAAGCCTACGACGACATCCGGGAGGGCCGCGGAGTCCGGCAGACCGATCCGCACACGGGCGATCCGAAGGTGTTCGCCGGGGACCACGCTCCCCATGAGCGGCCATGGGCGAACTCGGAGGAATACCGGGTGCCGGGAGCCAAGAACCCGGATGATGCGCGAATTCTGGTCAAAACCCTCCCTGATGGTCGAAAGGTGATGGGGTGGACGACCGACCACTACAAGACGATCCATCCGTTCACGGCGCCGCACTTCCCGGACAGCGGCTGGAAGTAGGCCGGGTCTGCCGGATCCGTGGGGTGTGCGGGTGGCGGGTCGGCCGATAGGGCTACGGTAGGGCGGTGCCGACGGCCCGGACGCGGGCCGGGTCCGGCGCGGTGACAGGAATCAGGGGCGGGGAGCCCGCGGCGGGAAGGTTATGAGTGTGCTGGTCGGGGCGAGGCTGTGAGATTTCTGCACACATCCGACTGGCACCTGGGGCGGTCCTTCCACCGGGTGAACCTGCTCTCGGCACAGCGTGAGTTCATCGACCACCTGGTCGCGACCGTACGAGAGCGGCAGGTCGACGCCGTGCTCGTCGCGGGTGACGTCTACGACCGGGCCGTGCCGCCGCTCGCCGCCGTCGAGCTCTTCGACGACGCCCTGCACCACCTCGCCGACCTCGGCGTGCCGACCGTCATGATCTCCGGCAACCACGACTCGGCCCGGCGGCTCGGCGTCGGCGCCGGACTGATCGAACGGGCCGGCATCCATCTGCGCACCGACCCCGCGGGGTGCGCGACCCCGGTCGTCCTCGCCGACGACCACGGCGACATCGCGCTCTACGGACTGCCGTACCTCGAGCCCGCGCTCGTACGGGAGACGCTGGGCGCGCAGGCGGCGGGGCACCCCGCGGTGCTGCGCGCCGCCATGGACCGGGTCCGCGCCGACCTCGCCACCCGGCCGCCCGGCACCCGCTCCGTCGTCCTCGCGCACGCCTTCGTCACCGGCGGCGCGCCCAGCGACAGCGAACGCGACATCACCGTCGGGGGCGTCGACTCCGTCCCCGCCGAGATCTTCGACGGCGTCGACTACGCGGCGCTCGGGCACCTCCACGGCAGCCAGGCCATCACCGAACGGATCCGCTACTCCGGTTCGCCGCTCGCGTACTCCTTCTCCGAGGCCCGGCACCGCAAGTCCATGTGGCTCGTCGACCTCGGCCCCGGCGGCGCCCTGGCCGCCGAGCGCGTCGACTGCCCGGTGCCCCGCCCGCTGGCCCGGATCCGCGGCCGGATCGATGCATTGCTCTCCGACCCGGACCTGGACCGGTACGAGGACGCCTGGGTCGAGGCGACCCTCACCGACCCCGCGCGCCCGCACGAGCCGATGCCCCGCCTGGCGCGGCGCTTCCCGCACCTGCTGAGCCTGGTGTTCGACCCCGAGCGGGCCCCCGAGGACCCGCTCGCCTCGTACGCACAGCGGCTGCGCGGCCGCACCGACCGGCAGATCGCGGAGGACTTCGTGGCCCATGTACGCGGCGGGCGCGGCCCGGACGAGGCCGAGCGCGCGGTGCTCGGCGCCGCCCTGGACGCCGTACGGGCGAGTCAATCCGAGCCTGCCGAGAACGCCGCGCCCGCCGAGACCGCGGGGGAGGCACGCGGATGAGGCTGCACCGCCTCACCATGACCGCCTTCGGGCCCTTCGGCACCACCCAAGAGGTCGACTTCGACGAGCTCTCGTCCGCCGGGCTCTTCCTGCTGCACGGGCCCACCGGCGCGGGCAAGACATCCGTCCTGGACGCGGTCTGCTACGGCCTGTACGGCCAGGTCCCCGGCGCCCGGCAGGGCAGCGGGCTGTCCCTGCGCAGCGACCACGCCGATCCGCACACCCCCACCGAGGTCGTCCTCGAACTCACCGTCGGCGGACGGCGCCTGGAGATCACCCGCCGCCCCGAACAGCCACGCCCCAAGAAGCGCGGCACCGGCACCACGCGCGAAAAGGCGCAGAGCCGACTGCGCGAATACCTCCCCGGAGCCGGGGAATGGAAGGCGCTCAGCCGCTCCCACCAGGAGATCGGCGAGGAGATCTCACAGCTGCTCGGCATGAGCAAGGAGCAGTTCTGCCAGGTGGTGCTGTTGCCCCAGGGCGACTTCGCCCGCTTTCTGCGCGCCGATGAAATGGCCCGCGGCAAGCTGCTCGGCAAGCTCTTCGACACGGGCCGCTTCGCCGCCGTCGAGGAACGCCTCGCCGAGCTGCGGCGCGCGGCGGAGAAGCAGGTCGTCGGCGGCGACGAACGGCTGCTCGCCCTCGCCCACCGCATGTCCCAGGCCGCCGGACCCGGCGACCACACACTGCCGGACCTCGCCCCCGGCGAACCGGGGCTGGCCGACGCCGTACTGGAGTGGGCCGCCATCGCCCGTACGACCGCCCGCGAGCGGCAGGACATCGCACTCGCGGCCCTCCAGGCCACCGAAACCGCCCACCAGGCCGCGCGCCGAACCGCCGACGCCGCCCGCGAGCGCGCCCGCCTCCAACGCCGCCACGCCGAGGCCCGCCACCGCGCCGACGAGCTCGAGCGCCGACGCGCCGAGTACGACCGGACCCGAGCCCGCCTGGAGCAGGCCCGCGCGGCCGACGCAGTCGTCCCCGCCCTGGAATTCCACGCCACCGCCGAACGCGAACACACCACCGCCACCACCGCCGAGCGCGCCGCCCGCGGCCGCTTGGCGGCCGAGCCCGGCCTGGAACTCGACGGGCCGGACTCGGCGGACGCCCTGGCACCGGGCGAGATCGGCCTCCCGGGCCCGCGCACGGCGGCCAAGCGCCCGACGGTGGGCGCTGCAGCCGGGCAGGCGGCCACTGAACCGTCGGCCGCGGGATGGGGACGCGCGAGCGGCGCGGCCGAGCCGACAGGTTCCGCCCCCGGACCCGGCTCGGGCTCGGGCGCCGACCGGCCGGGCCTGGCGGGCGACAGCTTCGGGCGGCGCTTCGGGGAGCCGCCGCGGGCGGACGCCGCCGTGAGCGGGGCGCGCGGGCTGCCGCAGCCTGAGGCCCCGCGGCGCGGCGGTGCGCCGGGCTCGGTGGGCGACGGCGCGAGCCAGTCCGTCGACGGGTCGCCGGACGCGGGCTCCGCGCAGGAGCCCCGGGCGCGCGTGGGCAGGCCGGGGCTCGCGGGGGCGGACGCCGCGCGGCTGGCCGCTGAGGAGCGGCGGCTGCGGGAGGAGTTGGGGTCGCTGGGCGCGGCGCGGCGGGCCGAGCTGCGGGCCGGGGAGGTGGCCGCCGAGGTCGCGGGGCTGGACCGGCAGGCGCGGGCCGACGAGGAGGCGATCGAGGAGGCCGGGCAGTGGCTCGCCGGGTGGGAGACGGCCCGCCAGGCGCATACGCGGCGCGTCGAGGCGGCGCAGGAGGCCGTAACCCGGGCCGAACAGCTCGCCGGGCAGCTCGCCCCCGCCCGGCAGCGCCTGGAAGCCGCGCGGCGCCGGGACGCCCTGGCCGGGCAGGCGACCGAGGCGGAACAGCGCCTGCTGCGCTCCCGCGAAGCAGCCGCCGTCGCGCACGAGACCTGGCTCGACCTCAAGGACCGGCGGCTGCGCGGCATCGCCGCCGAGCTGGCGGCGGGGCTGAGCGGGGGCGAGCCGTGCGCGGTGTGCGGGGCGACCGAACACCCCCGCCCCGCGCGCCCGGGCGCCGGCCATGTGGACCGTACGGCGGAGGAGGCCGCGCTGGCGGCCCACCGGCGGGCCGAGGCCGGGCGGGAGGAGGCCGAGCGGGGGCTGCAGTCGCTGCGGGAGGCGCTGGCAGGCGCGGAGGCCGCCGCCGGCGGCGGCACCGCGGATGAACTGGACCGCGCCGTCGCCGACTTGGAGACCGCGCTCGCCGAGGCCCGCGGCGCCGGGGCCGACGGCCACGCCGCGCGCGAGGCGCTTGCCCACGCCCAGGAAGAGCACGACCGGCGCCTGGCCCAGCGCCAGGAAGCCGAGCGGCGCGCCGCCGCGCGCACCTCGCGGCGCGAGGCCCTGCTGCGGGAGCGGGCCGGGCTGCTGGCGGAGTTGGAGCGGGCCCGCGGCGGAGCCGCCACTGTGGCCGAGCGCGCCGCCCGGCTGGAGCGCCACGCGGGGCTGCTGTCCCGGGCCGCCGAGACGGCCCGCGAGGCCGAGGCCGCCGCGCGGCGGCTTGAGGAGGCCGGGGCGCGGCTCGTCGACGCCGCGCGCCGCGCGGGCTTCGAGGAGCCGAACGCCGCGGCCCGCGCCGTACTGCCCGCGGCGGACCAGCGCGGGCTGCGGCACCGCCTGGAGCAGTGGCAGACGGAGTCCGCGGCCGTCGCGGCCGAGCTCGCCGATCCGCAGGTGGTCGCCGCCGCGCAGGAGCCCCTGGCCGATCCCACCGCCGCCGAGGCCGCGGCCGACGCGGCCACCCGCGCGCTGCGCGAGGGCTCGGCGCGGGACGCGGCGGCCCGTACCCGCTGCCAGGAACTGGACCGCCTCTCCGCCCAGGCCGTCACCGACGCGCGCCGACTCGCCCCGCTCCGCGAGGAGCACGACCGCCTCGCCCGTCTCGCCACTCTCGCCGCGGGCACCTCCGGCGAGAACGAGCGGAAGATGCGCCTGGAGGCGTACGTCCTGGCCGCCCGGCTCGAACAGGTCGCGGCCGCGGCCAGCGCCCGGCTGCGGCTCATGTCCGCCGGGCGCTACACCCTCGTCCACTCCGACGCCCGGACGGGCGGCCGCGGCAGGTCGGGTCTCGGCCTGCATGTCATCGACGCCTGGACCGGCAGCGAACGCGACACCGCCACCCTCTCCGGCGGCGAGACCTTCTTCGTCTCGCTCTCGCTGGCCCTCGGCCTCGCCGACGTGGTGACGGACGAGGCGGGCGGCACCCGGCTGGACACCCTCTTCATCGACGAGGGTTTCGGCAGCCTGGACGAGCAGACCCTCGACGAGGTCCTGGACGTGCTCGACTCGCTGCGCGAGCGGGACCGTACGGTCGGCATCGTCAGCCATGTCGCGGACCTCCGCCAGCGCATCCCGGTGCGGCTGGAGGTGGTGAAGGGCCGCGACGGATCGGCGGTCCGCCACCGTACGGCCGGGGGCACGGCCGGAGCGGGAGGGCGGACCTGACGCGGGCGTGAGCCCCGTCGGTTGACCGGCCCGACCCCCGCACCCCGTCAGATCGCCGAGAGCTCGGCCACCAGGTCGTCCAGGCCGAGCGAGCCCTGTGAGAGGGCCGCCATGTGCCAGGACTTGGCGTCGAAGGCGTCACCGTGGGCCTTGCGGGCCGCCTCGCGCCCGGCCAGCCAGGCGCGTTCGCCCAGCTTGTAGCCGATGGCCTGGCCCGGCATGCCCAGGTAGCGCACCAGCTCGCTCTCGATGAATTCCGCGGGCCGGCCGCTGTGCCGGCCGAAGAACTCCTGCGCCAGCTCCGGCGTCCAGCGCTCCCCGGGGTGGAACGGGGAGTCGGCGGGGATCTCCAGCTCCAGGTGCATACCGATGTCGATGATCACGCGCACCGCGCGCATCATCTGCGCGTCGAGGTAGCCCAGACGCCGCTCGGCATCGGTGAGGAAACCCAACTCGTCCATCAGCCGCTCCGCGTACAGCGCCCAGCCCTCCGCGTTGGCGCTGACCATGCCGACCGTGGCCTGGTAGCGGGAGAGCCGGTCGGCCACATGCGCCCACTGCGCGAGCTGAAGATGGTGGCCGGGCACACCCTCGTGGTACCAGGTGGAGACCAGGTCGTACACCGGGAAGCGGGTCTCGCCCATGGTGGGCAGCCAGGTCCGGCCGGGACGGGAGAAGTCCACCGACGGCTGGGTGTAGTACGGCGCCGCCGCGCTGCCCGGCGGCGCGATCATCGACTCGACCCGCTTGACCCGCTCGGCCAGGTCGAAGTGGGTGCCGTCCAGGGCCTCGATGGCCTGGTCCATGAGCCCCTGCAGCCAGGCGCGGGTCTCCTCGACGCCCTCGATGGCCTGGCCGTGTTCGTCGAGGTGGCGCAGCGCCTCCCAGGGGGTGACGCCGGGGAGGATCTGCTCCGCCTCGGTGCGCATCTCGGCGTGCAGCCGGTGGTACTCGGACCAGCCGTAGGCGTACGCCTCGTCCAGGTCGAGGTCCGTGCCGTTCCACATGCGCGACCAGGTGCGGTAGCGCTCGCGCCCGACGACGTCGGGGGCGCCCTGGACCGCCGGGTCGTACACATCGCGCAGCCAGTCGCGGAGCGTGGCGAAGGCGCCGGTGCCCTCGGCCGCCGCCTCGTCCAGCTCGGCGCGCAGCGCATCGGGGCCGCCGGCCGCGAAGTCGGCGAACCAGCCGCCGTCGGTGCCGATCCACTCATCGAGCTGGCCGATGACCGTGGATACCTGGCGGGGGCCGGCGGGCAGTTCCTGCCGCAGCCCCTCGGCGAGCGAGGCGCGGTACCCCTCCAGGGCGGCCGGTACGGCGCGCAGCCGCGCGGCGACCGCCGCCCAGTCGTCCTCGGTCTCGGTCGGCATCACGGTGAAGACGCCGCGCACGGCGTGCAGCGGGGAGTGGAGGTTGCTGACCGCCCGCAGATGTTCCCGCGCCTCGTGCACGGCGAGCTCGGCGGTCAGCCGCTCCCGCAGCAGCCGGGCGCAGCGCCGCTCGATGTCGCTGTCCGCACCGGGCCGCGCCTCGGCCCCGCCGAGCCGGTCCAGGGTGGTGCGGGCGAGGTCCGCCAGCGCCTGCTGCCCGGCGGGCGAGAAGTCCGGCAGGCGCCGGGCGCTTTCGGGCACACCCAGGTAGGTGCCGGTGATCGGGTCGAGTTCGATGAGGGCGTCGACGTAGGCGTCGGCCACCTGGCGGGGCAGGGATGCGTCAATGGTGTCGGACATGCGGTCATCCTCGTACGGCGGGCGGGGTCGCGTCACGGGCATTTGGATGTTACGTACCTGACCGAGATCATGTCGTGCCCGGAACATGTCGTGCCCGGATCGTGTCGTGCCCGGACCGTGTCTGCTTGGATTCTGCCGTACCCCCGCCCTGCGCGGCGGTCGGCTACGCGCCCGATGAGATCACCGCGGGCGAGAGCCGGGCGGTGATGACGAGCGTGCCCTCCTCGATCTGGTAGTCGAGCGGCAGCTCCAGCGCGCGCATCGTCGCGACCATGCCGGTGTTGGCCGACTGGGTGACGGCGTAGACGCTTTCGCACCCCGTCTTGGCGGCCATCGCGACCAGCCTCCGCAGCAGCTCCCCGCCGATACCCCGCCGCTGCCACTCGTCCTCGACGAGCAGCGCGATCTCCGTCTCGTCCCCGTCCCAGAGCAGATGGCCGAGGGCCACCAGCCGTCCGGAGGCGGTGTGTGCGGCGAGGGTGCGGCCGAAGCGCGGGCTGAGCAGGTGGCCGAGGTAGCGGTCGGCGTCGCCGACCGGGCCGTGGTAGCGCAGGGACAGCGTCTTGGCCGAGCACCGCTGGTGCATCGCGCGGGCCGCTTCCAGGTCGCGGGTGTCGGCGCGGCGCACGGTGATCTCGTTGCCCTCGGGCAGCGTCAGCACATCGTGGCGGCGTGGAACGCGCGGGCCCAGCCGGGCGTCCAGTTCGACGAGCGCGCGGGCGCGTGCGAACTCGGTCGGGGTGAAGGGGAGATACGGGCGCTCGATGGTGATGGCGCCGCCGGACGGGTCCCGCAGCCGCATCATGGTCTCCTCCAACACGCCCTCCACCGGCGGCATCCCCTCCAGCGGGCGGCCGGTCAGGGACTTGGCGGGCAGTGACCGGATGGTGCAGCGGCCGAGCAACTGGCGCAGCGCGAGCGGCAGTTCCGCGGCGTCCAGGGCGGTGCGGGTGGCCAGGGACAGTATTCGGGTCGGCGCGTCCACTAGGTCGTGGGCGTCGGCCCGTTCCAGCCAGATGTCCCGGCCGCCGCCGGCCGTGACGGCGTGGGTCAGTTCGGAGGGCGGCAGATCGGCGGGGGCGCGCAGCAGGAACTCGTCCACGGTGCCGTCCGCCAGCGGGTGGGTCTGCAGCGCCAGGATGTCGACGGCGTGGCGGGCGAGCGCCGCGCACAGCGCCGCGAGGGTGCCTGGCTCGTCCCGTACGGTCGTCCGTATCCGCCACAGGGTGGTGCCGGCGCTCCGGGCGCCGTTCGTGGGGTTCGTGTGGGGTGCGCCGTCCGTGCTGTTCGTGCCGTTCGGGCCGTCCGTGGCGGGGCCGTCGCCGTGGCGCCGTGACCACCGGGCGGCCAGCTCCACCAGATCGAGCCGCCAGCCGTGGGGGCGTCGCCGGGTGTGGTCGTGAGGGGTCGCGTGGGTCATGCACCCACCCTGGCCGAGGGGTGTTGCGCGATCACAAACGCATTGTGACCGATGGGTTAAGAGGGCAATTGCGACGCAAACCCGTTTTGTCTGGAATGGCATGGTTGACCGGCGGAGTCTGCCGGGCCGCGAGTTCCTCAGGTTCTCATGCCGCGGCCAGCCGCCGCAGCACCGCCCCGCAGCGCCGTGCGTACGCCCGCTGGAAGAGCGGCACCAGCGGCCCGGCCGCCCGCGCGTACCAGACCGCCGGGCGGCTGAAGGCCGTCACCGTCAGCACCACGGCCCCGTCCGGCTCCAGGCTGACGACGAACGACTCCTCGCCGCGCTCCGGATGGCCGGGCAGCGTCCCGTACGCGAAGCCGGTCCGCGTCTCCTCCGCCACCGTCCACACCACCTGGCACGGCGCGCGCAGCCGCAGCCGCCCCACGCCAAGACCCATCACCACGGGCAGGCCCGCCACGGCGGTCGGCTCCCAGCAGCGCACCGAGACTCCCACCGCCCGGTGCATCCGCCAGTCCATCACGGCCCGGCCCGCGGCCCCGAACGTGTCGGGACCGCGGCCCACCGGGACGGACACCCGGAGATGGCTGTAGCCGTCGGGCAGTGGCCACTGCC
>NZ_MUNE01000478.1 GCF_002154605.1 Streptomyces milbemycinicus
GCCCACCCTCGTCCCGTCCCACTGGCGGCTCAGTGGCTACACCGATGCCTGGGAGCTCATGCAGCTGCCGACCCACCTGTGGAACACGGTGGTCCAGGCGGCCGGTGCCTGGCTGTTCCAGCTGGTGTTCTGTACGGCCGCCGCCTACGCCCTGTCCAAACTGAAGCCCGCCTTCGGCAAGGTGATCCTCGGCGCCATCCTCGCCACCTTGATGGTTCCGGCCCAGGCGCTGGTCGTACCGAAGTACCTGACGGTCGCCGACCTGCCGCTGATCCACACCAACCTGCTCAACGACCCGCTGGCGATCTGGCTTCCGGCGGTCGCCAATGCCTTCAACCTGTATCTCCTCAAGCGCTTCTTCGACCAGATCCCGCGCGATGTGCTGGAGGCCGCCGAGATCGACGGCGCCGGAAGGCTGCGCACCCTGTGGTCGGTCGTGCTGCCCATGTCACGTCCCGTGCTCGGCGTGGTGTCCATCTTCGCGCTGGTCGCGGTGTGGCAGGACTTCCTGTGGCCGCTGATGGTCTTCTCCGACCCGGACAAGCAGCCGATCAGCGTGGCACTGGTCCAGCTGTCCCAGAACATCCAGCTGACCGTGCTCATCGCCGCGATGGTCATCGCCAGCATCCCGATGGTCGCGCTGTTCCTCGTCTTCCAGCGGCACATCATCGCCGGGATCAGCGCGGGCAGCACGAAGGGCTGACCCCGCCCGCAGCGCGAAGGGCCGACTCCCGCCCCCCTCGAGAAGAAAGGCACCGCCGTGGCACAGCCCACCCCTGCCCGGACGGACCGCGACTGGTGGCGTTCCGCGGTCATCTATCAGGTGTACGTGCGCAGCTTTGCCGACGGCGACGGCGACGGCACCGGCGACCTCGCGGGCGTCCGCGCCAGGCTGCCGTATCTCGCCGGACTCGGCGTCGACGCCCTGTGGTTCACGCCCTGGTATCTGTCGCCGCTGAAGGACGGCGGCTACGACGTCGCCGACTACCGCGCCATCGATCCGGCCTTCGGCACCCTGGCCGAGGCGGAGAAGCTCATCGCCGAGGCACGGGAGCTGGGCATCCGCACGATCGTCGACGTCGTGCCCAATCACGTCTCCGACCAGCACCCCTGGTTCCGCGCCGCTCTCGCCGGCGGTCCCGAGCGCGAGCTGTTCCACTTCCGGCCGGGCCGCGGCGACCACGGTGAGCTGCCGCCCAACGACTGGCGATCAGAGTTCGGCGGTCCTGCGTGGAGCCGGCTGCCCGACGGTGGCTGGTATCTGCACCTGTTCGCCCCCGAGCAGCCCGACCTCAACTGGAGCCATCCGGACGTCCGCCAGGAACACGAGGACATCCTGCGCTTCTGGTTCGAGCGGGGCGTCGCGGGCGTCCGCGTCGACTCGGCCGCCCTGCTGGTGAAGGATCCCCGCCTGCCCGACTTCGTCGAGGGTCGTGACCGGCACCCTTACGTCGACCGCGACGAACTGCACGACATCTACCGTTCCTGGCGGACGGTGGCCGACGCGTACGGCGGGATCTTCGTCGGCGAGGTGTGGCTGCCCGACACCGAGCGCTTCGCCCACTATCTGCGCCCCGACGAGCTGCACACCGCTTTCAACTTCTCCTTTCTGGCCTGTCCCTGGGACGCCCGGCGTCTGCGGGCGTCGATCGACGAGACGCTCGCCCAGCACGCTCCCGTGGGCGCGCCCGCCACCTGGGTGCTGTGCAATCACGATGTGACCCGCACGGTCACCCGCTACGGCCGCGAGGACACCGCCTTCGACTTCGCCACCAAGGCCTTCGGCACCCCCGCCGACCTCGCCCTCGGCACCCGGCGGGCGCGGGCCGCCGCCCTGCTGTCGCTGGCCCTGCCCGGCGCCGTCTACATCTACCAGGGCGAGGAGCTCGGCCTGCCCGAGGCGGACATCCCCCGCGACCGCGTGCAGGACCCGATGCACTTCCGCTCCGGCGGCACCGACCCGGGCCGGGACGGCTGCCGGGTGCCGCTGCCGTGGGCGGCCGAGGCGCCGTACGCCGGTTTCGGCTCCCGTGTGGAGCCCTGGCTGCCGCAGCCCGCCGGCTGGCCCGGCTACGCGGCCGACCGCCAGGCGCAGGACCCCGGCTCGATGCTCAGCCTCTACCGCGAGGCCCTCCGTATCCGCCGCGCCACGTCAGGCTTCGGCGAGACCCCGCTCACCTGGCTCCCCGCCCCCGATGACGTCCTCGCCTTCGCCCGCGCGGACGGGCTCATATGCGTGGTGAACCTCTCGGACACGCCCGCCCGGCTGCCCGCCCACTCCCGCTCCCTGCTGGCCAGCGGACCACTGGACGACCGTGGCCGCCTGCCACGGGACACCGCGGTCTGGCTGCGCGCCTGAGCCGCCACCGCACCCACCCTTCCTTTCCCCCCACACCCCCACACACGAAGGGATCAGCACATGCGCAGCAATACCTTCGGATCGGTCAGGCGTATGCCGGCGATCGGCGCAACCGTGGCCCTGGCGGCCGGCATGCTGCTCGTCCTGCCCCCCACCGCCGCGCACGCCGCCTCGGGCGCCGCCCTCCCCTTCACCTCGGTCGAGGCCGAATCGGCCACCACCACCGGCACCAAGATCGGCCCCGACTACACCCAGGGCACCCTCGCGTCCGAGGCATCCGGCCGCCAGGCCGTCCGTCTCGCCTCCGGCCAGCGCGTCGAATTCACCGCACCCCGCGCAGCCAACGCCGTGAACGTCGCCTACAGCGTGCCCGACGGCCAGTCCGGCACGCTCAACGTGTACGTCAACGGAACCAAGCTCGCGAAGACCCTGACGGTCACCTCCAAGTACTCGTACGTGGACACCGGCTGGATCGCCGGGGCGAAGACCCACCACTTCTACGACAACGCCCGGCTTTTACCCGGCCAGAACGTCCAGGCCGGGGACAAGATCGCGTTCGAGGCCGGCAATGTCCAGGCCACCGTCGACGTGGTCGACTTCGAGCAGGCGGCGCCGGCCGCCACTCAGCCCGCGGGATCGGTCTCCGTCACCTCCAAGGGCGCCGACCCGACCGGACAGGGCGACTCAACGCAGGCGTTCCGCGACGCCATCGCCTCCGCCCAGGGCGGCGTGGTGTGGATCCCACCGGGCGACTACAAGCTGACCTCCTCCCTGAGCGGCGTCCAGAACGTCACCCTGCAGGGCGCCGGGCACTGGTACTCCGCCGTGCACACCTCGCGCTTCATCGACCAGTCCAGTTCGTCCGGCAACGTCCACATCAAGGACTTCGCGGTCATCGGGGAGGTCACCGAGCGCGTCGACTCCAACCCCGACAACTTCGTCAACGGCTCACTCGGCCCGAATTCCAGCGTGTCGGGCATGTGGCTGCAGCACCTGAAGGTGGGCCTGTGGCTGATGGGCAACAACGACAACCTCGTCGTCGAGCACAACCGCATCCTCGACACCACCGCTGACGGGCTCAACCTCAACGGCACTGCCAAGGGCGTGCGCGTCCGCGACAACTTCCTGCGCAACCAGGGCGACGACGCGCTCGCCATGTGGTCGCTGTATGCACCGGACACCGACAGCAGCTTCGAGAACAACACCATCTCGCAACCGAACCTCGCCAACGGCATCGCGATCTACGGCGGCACCAACATCGCGGTCAAGAACAACCTGATCTCCGACACCAACGCCCTCGGCAGCGGGATCGCCATCTCCAACCAGAAGTTCCTCGACCCCTTCCATCCGCTCTCCGGCACGATCACGGTCGACGGAAACACGCTGGTGCGCACCGGCGCCATGAACCCCAACTGGAACCACCCGATGGGGGCCCTGCGCGTCGACTCCTACGACAGCGCCATCAACGCCACCGTCAACATCACCAACACGACCATCACGGACAGCCCCTACAGCGCGTTCGAGTTCGTCTCGGGCGGCGGCCACGGCTACGCGGTCAAGAACGTCAACGTGACCGGCGCGACCGTGAAGAACACCGGAACCTTCGTCGTCCAGGCCGAGGCGCAGGGGGCGGCGAAGCTCGGCAATGTCGCCGCCACCGGCGTCGGCGCGGCGGGCGTCTACAACTGCCCCTACCCGGCCGGTTCCGGCTCCTTCGAGCTCACCGACGGCGGCGGCAACTCGGGCTGGAGCAGCACCTGGTCGGACTGCTCCAGCTGGCCGCAGCCCGGGCAGGGCAACCCCGACCCGGACCCCGCCCGCAACCTCCTCAAGGGCCGGCCGGCCACCGCGACCGGCTCGCAGGACGTCTACACCCCCGGCAAGGCGGTGGACGGCGATGCGAACACTTACTGGGAGTCCACCAACAACGCCTTCCCGCAGTCGTGGACGGTGGACCTCGGCTCCCGCCAGGCGGTGCGCCGGGTCGTGCTGAAGCTGCCGCCCTCCTCGGCGTGGGAGGCCCGCACCCAGACCCTGTCCGTGCTCGGCAGCGCCGACGGCTCGTCGTACTCCACGGTGGTCGGCGCGCAGGGCTACCGCTTCGACCCGGCGCGGGGCAACGCCGTCACCCTCAACCTGCCCCAGAACACCGACCTGCGCTATCTGAGGCTCCACGTCACCGCCAACACCGGCTGGTCGGCGGCCCAGTTCAGCGAGGTGGAGGCCTATCTGACGTCCTGACCGTCACGGCGGGGTGCGGCGGTCACGGTCGCCGTCGGGGATGTCACCCGGCGGTGGCCGGCCGCTCCCGCCACCAAGCCACCGTCGCCTTGATCTGCTCGTCGACGGGGGTGGCGCGTACGGCGAACTCGGCCTCGTAGGCGCTCGCGTCCACCACGAACGGACGGTCGAACTGGTAGCGGATCTCTTTCAGCTCGCGGAGCAGCGGGGAGAAGAGCGATGCGACGCCCAGTACGGCGGGCGACAGCCGGCGCACGGCAACCGGCCCCGTTCCCGCCTGGGCGGCGAGGCGGTCGACCATCTGCCGGGTGGACCGCGCGGGCTCCGTCGGTACGTGCCAGGCCCGTCCCCAGGCCCGTTCCTCGCCCGCGATCTCGACCAGGGCCCTGGCCACATCGGGGAGATAGCTCCAGCTGTGCGGGGCGTCAGGATCGCCGAGCGTGGAGACCGGTTTGCCGCGCAGCAGCCGTGGCATGACCCGGGCGGCCAGGTGTCCGCCGTCGGTCACACCGGGCCCGAAGAAGTCCGAGGGCCGCACCTCGACCGCCTTGATACGGCCCTGCTTGTGCAGTGTCCGCGCCTGCTCCCACACGGTGGCGCGGACCCGCCCCTTGGGGCCGGTCGCGGCGAGTGGCAGCTCCTCGGTCATGGGGCCGTCCACCGGACCGTAGCCGTAGAGGTTGCCCAGCATAACCAGGACGGCCCCGGTCGCCTCGGCCGCCGCGCAGAGCGACGAGGCCAGCGCCGGCCATTCGGCCACCCAGCGGTGGTAGGGCGGTGCGGCACAACTGTAGATCGCGGCCGCGCCCCGCGCGGCCGCGGTCAGTCGCTCGCTGTCCGTCGCGTCCAGCGCGACGTGTTCGATGCCGGGCTCCGGGTTCCGGCCCGACCTGGTGATGACCCGTACCGTATGGCCCTGCTCGGCCAGCAGTCGAGCGGTGGCGGCCCCTGCGGGCCCGGACCCTATGACGACATGGACGCTCACACCCGCACACTAGCGCGCGTATGCGGGGCGGCTCGACGGCGGGCCGGGCAGGGGGCGCCTACTTCAGCTGGACCTCGTCGTAGCGCCCCACCACGACGCGCGCCTGGTTCTCCAGGCTCTCCGAACCGGCCACCCAGTAGTTTCCGTGCCCCCTGGTGTCGGTGGACATCTGCTTGGCACCGAAGATGGGGTCGTGGGGGGTGATGAACTGTGTCAGACCCTCGTGGTGGCCGTGGCTGGGCGCCCCCAGCCTGGGGACCGGGTCGTCCTTCGCCTTCTGGTTCCACACATGCCCCGAGGGCACGTCCATGTCCTCGGCCCGCCCCACCTGGACACCGGGGCTGCCGCTGAACATCACATCGTCCGCCTCCAGGGTGCCCTGACGGGCGGCGGAGCCCGCCACCACGCTCCCGTAGCTGTGAGCCTGCACCGACAGGTGGTCATTGGCCGACGGGTTGTGGGAGGTGTGCAGCCCCGACAGGAAGTCGCTGAAATCTCCCGCCGCCCGGTCGGCGTACCTGTTCAACATGCCTTCCGGGAAGAGGTTCTGCGGAGCGTCGTAGCCCTGCCAGGTGATGGTCGACACGTTGGGCTCGCCCGGCATCGCACTGGCTGCCTGCCACAGATTGGTGCCCCTGACGATGGGTGTGCGGATGGCGCCGAGTTTGCTTTTGGTGCCGTCGACCATCACCGCGGTGTGATCGGCCGTGTCCGGGTTGCCGTTCGCGATGATCGCGCGCCCGTTGTTCTCGGGGTCGATATCCAGCAGATACGCGGGCGGCAGCCCGTCACCGGTCGGTTTGTAACCGGAAGGTCTCTTGCTGGGATAGGGGTCGACCTTTCCCGTGACATCGAAGCGCTCCTGAATGGCGTTCAGGCCGTCGAGGGAGGACTTCAGATGCTCCCGTTTGCCGTTCCACCGGCTCCACTCCGGATTGAGGACCATGGACCGTCCCGCCAGGATGTACTTGGGCTTCGGCTCGGGCGGCAGATTCGCCAGTTCGGTCTGGTACTTGGCTCGCTGCTCGCTGAACACCACGCGGTTGGCCTCGTCCCGGTCCTCGGCGGGAAGGCCGTCCAGCTTGCCCACGCTCGCCGGGAAAAGGGAAATGTACTCCGCCTGCTCCTCTTTGCTCAGGCTCTTCCACCAGGCCGCATTGTCCTTGGGTGACTTGTCCTTGGGAACGTCGCGCAGATAGTCCCCGACCGTCTTCTCAACCGCCCCCCGGTCCTTGTCCGCATCGATCCAGTCGTCTTTGGTGACCGACAGATCGGCCACCGTGATCAGCTTGCCCAGGGTCCTGGCGTATTTGCCGTCGGCCTCGGTCGCGTCCTTGAGGGCATCGCCGATCCGGTCGGCGAAACCCTGGGCCTGCTGTTTCGGCGTCGTCGTGACGTACGGCGTACGGCCGTTGCCGGACGGCTCGTACTCCTGGCCCGGCAGCAGCACCAGCGGCGGCTTGTACTCCACCGAACCGTCTTCCTTGACGGTCATCCCCGCGTCCCGCGCGTCCTGGACGGCGTTGTCCAGCTTCTTCTTCGCCGCCCGCAACTCCGCCGCCAGCCCGTTCAACGCCGTCAGGATCAGCGCACACTCCACCTGCATATAGTGGAAGTTCCCACTCAGCCGCTCCAGCCGCCCCAGCGCCGCACCGACCCCCTGCCCCTTCAAACCCCCGCGAAGCTTCGCGTTGATCTCATTGTCCAGCCGGTCCTTGGCCGCACTGGCACTGCTGCTCACCTTGTGCCAGCCGTCCGCCGCCTGCTCGAACTGGGCAGGCTCGACCGCCTTCAACTGCGCGAAAGTCACCATGAAGCGGGCCCCCGTCCCCGAACCTAACCAAGCGCAATAACGGACGGGAAGTGTACGTGAGTTCCGCTGCGTGGGAGTGGGTACCGGGAATTACCTCGACATCTCAGCTCCACGCACCACATGGGTGAGGGGACTCCCGTTCGCCAGACGGGTGATGTTGGCGGCGATCTCGGTGGCCCGGGAGGCGAAGGTTTCCTCGGTATGGCCGGAGTTGTGCGGTGTCATCACCACATTGGGCAGGGTGTGGAACGGCAGCCGGCTCGGCGCATGCGGCGGGCCGGCCCACCATACGTCGAGGGCCGCGCCGGCGATGGTGCCGGCCGACAGCGCCTCGTACAGTGCCTCCTCCTGAACGACGGGGCCGCGGGCGACATTGACGAGAAGGGCGTGGCGGCCCATCGCGGCCAGTTCGGCCGGTCCGATCAGCCCGCGGGTCGCGGGGCCCAGCGGAACGGTGACCACGACAATGTCGGAGTCGGCCAGCAGTTCCGGCAGCCGGTCCGTGCCGCCCACCCAGTCGGGGCGCAGATCGTCCGGCAGGGGCGCCGACGGATCGCGGCGTACGGCCCGGACGCCCAGCCCCACCGCCTGGCACAGCCGGCCGATCTCCGTCCCCGTCTCCCCGAAGCCGATGACGCCGACACGCCGCCCCCGCAGGGTGTCCCCGAACGGCAGCGTGGCGTCGACGGCGACGTTCCGCCACCGCCCCGCACGCAGTTCCTGATCGGCCGCGAGCACACGCCGGGACAGCATCAGCACGCACATCAGGACGTGTTCGGCGATCGATCTGCCGTGGTGGTGGGTGTTGGCCACGATCACATCCGACCCCAGCGCCCCCAGGGGGATACCGTCGTAGCCCGCGCCGACCACATGGACGAGCCGGAGCCGGCGGGCCCGCCGCGCGTCGTCCTCGGTGAGCTGTGAGCCGATGTATACGTCGATGTCGGCGATGGCGTCGGCGATCCGCTCCGCGTCCCAGTCGGAGGCCTCCAGCCACTCGTGGTGGCCCTCGGTACCCGTCCTCAGCCGCTCGCTGAACCTGCTCAGGATCCGGTGGTTGAGCATGATGCGCACAGCGCGGTCACCACCGGGGCGTCGTGGGGTCGAAGTCGGGGTCGAAGCGGCGCATATAGCCGGTGTCGTCGCGGTCGCGCAGCCCGCAGTCGAGGTACTGCTGATGCAGCCGGGCGAGCGCGTCCCGGTCCAGTTCCACGCCGAGTCCCGGGGCGGTGGGCACGGCGACCCGCCCTTCGGTGAACCGCAGGACTCCGGGGGCGATCACATCCTCGTCCGGCCGCTTCCACGGCCAGTGCGTATCGCAGGCGTAGGTCAGCCGTGGTGTGGCGGCGGCCAGATGGGTCATCGCGGCGAGGCTGATGCCCAGATGGGAGTTGGAGTGCATGGACATGCCGAGGCCGAAGGTCTCGCAGATCGCGCCGAGTTGCGCACAGCGCCGCAGTCCGCCCCAGAAGTGGTGGTCGGCCAGCACGATGCCCACCGAGCCCTGTGCGACGGCGGGGGCGAGGTCGTCGAAGGAGACGACGCACATATTGGTGGCGAGCGGTGTGTCGGTCTGCCGTGCCACGGCCGCCATACCCGCCAGGCCCGGGGTCGGATCCTCCAGGTACTGGAGGGTTCCGTCGAGTTCCCGGGCGACGTGGAGCGAGGTCTCCTCGCTCCAGGCGGCGTTCGGGTCGAGCCGCAGCGGCAGTTCGGGGAAGGCCTCCCGCAGGGCGCGGATCGCGGCGATCTCCTCGTCGGGAGCGAAGACGCCGCCCTTGAGCTTGATGGAGGAGAAGCCGTACTGGTCGATCATGCGCCGGGCCTGTTCGACCAGCCCCTCCGGGTCGAGCGCGGCGCCCCAGTCGTCGTCCGCCTGATCCGGGTGTCCGGCCCACTTGTAGAAGAGGTAGGCGCTGTAGGGGACGGAGGGACGCGCAGCGCCGCCGAGGAGGTCGCTGACCGGCCGCCCGACCAGCTTGCCCTGGATGTCAAGCGCGGCGACATCGAACGGGGACACCACGCGGTCCACCGTGCTGCTGCCCGTGACCATGCCGGACATGCCGTCCCCTCCGGCGGTGTCCGAACCGAGCGCGCGGCGGGTGCGCAGCATCAGGTCGTTCAGGCTCCAGACGTCCATCCCGACAAGTTCCTCGGCGGTCCGGCGCACCCGCTCCAGATGCACGCTGCCGCCGTAGGTCTCACCGATGCCGGTGACGCCGCCTTCCGTGGTGACTTCGACGATGGTGCGCAGCGCGTACGGCTCGTGCACTCCCACCGCGTTGAGCAAGGGGTAGTCCCGGAAAGCCACCGGAGTCACCGTGACTTCGGCGATGCGTTCAGCCGTCCCAGCCATGAACACCGTCCTCATATGTAGCCGACGTCTTCATTTGTAAACAGGGAGCGATCCTGCTGTCAATGTTCCGGCACGGGCGTGAGGAGGCTGCCCTCGGTCATGAACCGGTGCAGATTGCGGAAGGTGAGCTCTCCCATGGCCTCACGTGTCTCATGGGTTGCGCTGGCGATATGCGGAAGCAGGACGACCGTGTCCAGGTCCAGCAGGTCCTTGGGAACACGGGGCTCATCCGCGAAGACATCGAGCGCCGCGCCCGCTATCCCGCCGCCCGTCAGGGCGTTCACCAGGGCCGGCTCATCGATGACACTGCCCCTGGAGACGTTCACCAGACAGCCCTGGGGGCCAAGCGCGTCGAGCACACTCGCCGACACCAGACCCTGGGTGGCGCCACCTCCGGAGACCGCCACGACCAGCGCGTCACACTCCGCGGCGAGCTCGGTGGGCGAGGACACGCGGCGATAGCTCACGTCCTCGACGGGCGTACGTGAGCAGTAAAGGAGCTCGACATCGAAGCCCTCCAGCCGCCGGGCGATGGCGCGGCCGATCCTGCCGAGCCCGAGGATGCCCACGCGCTTTCCGCTCACCTTGGCCGCGAGGGGGAAGGCGTCCTGGAGCCAGGCGCCACGGCGGACGAAGCGGTCGGCGGCCGACAGCCGGCGCATCACGTCGATCAGGGCGCCGACGGCGAGGTCGGCCACGCAGTCGGTGAGGACATCCGGGGTGTTGCTGACGTCGATACCGCGCGCACGGGCCCGGGCGACGTCCGTGGTCTCGTAGCCGACGCCGAAGTGGACGATCGCACGGAGCCCGGGCAGCGCGTCCATCAGCTCGTTCGACACGCCGATCCGGGCGCTGGTCACGGCGGCCACCACCTCGTCGCCGTGGTCCCGCAGATACGCGTCGGGGTCGGGCAGCTCCGCGAGTCGTACGACGCGATGGTGCTCGGCCAGCGCGGTCTCCAGGGTCGGCAGCAGCGGACACACCTGAAGAACAGTGCCGTCGGTGCCAGTTGAGGAAGGCATGGGGCCACTCCCGTTCTTGATGGAATGGGCGGGAGCGTATGGCCGATTTCGATGCCTGTCTAAGCTCAAAAGTGTATCGCTCGATACCTTCTCCATATCAATGGGCGGCCGGGGGACTCGTCCCGACCCGCCGCGGACCGCGCAACCAACGCTTTGGCCACACCCCTTGACGCCCCCGCACCTCGGCCTTAGCTTCGGCGTTTACAAATGCAGACCGGGTACGCATGTATGGACAGCTCATGTCAGCAATCGCGTCCTCGGCGGCACCACTTCAGCCCCATCGGAGATACGCCGACGATGAAGTCCTCCGTACGCTCCTTCCCTCGTCCAAGAAGGTCCCGAGCACACCCGGTTCTCACTTTTCTGGCCTCGGGCACGATGCTGCTGACCAGCGCGTGTACCGTGGCGAACAGCGACGCCGCCGGTGACGCCGGCAGCGCGGACGGCAGCACCCTGCGGGTGGTTCTCACCCAGGAACCACCCACGCTGGAACCCTGCGAGTCATCGACGACCGCAACCGGCGTCGTGGTCCGCTCCAACATCACTGAACCGCTGATCGAACGGGACCCCACCTCGGGCAAGCTGGAACCGCTGCTGTCGACCGGCTGGCGGCAGACGAAGCCCACGACATGGACCTTCGACATCCGCACCGGTGTGACCTTCCAGAACGGGCAGCCGTTCACGGCGAAAGACGCCGCCTTCTCCATCGACCGCGCCGTCAACTCCAATCTCGCCTGCAACGTGGACGGCTATGTCTTCGGCGACGAGAAACTCGATGTGCGCGCCGTCAGCCCCACCCGGCTGACCGTCACCACCAAGAAGGCCGACCCCATCCTCCCGCTGCGGATCAGCTTCATCGAGATCGTGCCGCGGACCACCGACACCAAGGCCAAGGTGCGCATACCGATCGGCACCGGCCCCTACGCCGTCAAGAAGTGGCAGACCGGTGTCTCGATCTCCCTCGCCCGCAACCCCAAGTACTGGGGGAAGGCTCCCGCCTACCCCCGCGCCACCTATGTCTGGCGCAGCGATGCCAGTGTCCGCGCCGCCATGATCAACAAGGGCGAGGCCGACATCACCACATCGCTGGACCCCATGGACGCGACCAAGGACAACTCGGTCGCCTACCCCAACAACGAGACGACCGCCCTGCGGCTGGACGGCCGCGAGGCACCGCTCGATGACATCCGCGTGCGCAAGGCGATCGGCATGGCCATCGACCGCGACGGCATCATCGACGCCCTTCTCGCCGGGAAGGCCAAGCCCGCCGCGCAACTCGTCCCGCCCGGCGTGGTGGGCCACAACGACGACCTCGCCCCGCCCTCGTACGACGTGGCCAAGGCCCGCGCGCTGGTCAAGCAGGCGAAAGCCGACGGCGTCCCCGTCAACAGGCGGATCACTCTCGTCGCGCGCAACGGCCAGTTCGCCGGGATCGCGGAGACGGCCGAGGCGCTGCAGTACGAGATGGCTCGGATAGGGCTGAACGTAAGGATTCGCATGGCGGACACGGCCACCAGTCTCCAGTACCAACTGCGCCCGCTGCCCCGCGATGTCGGGCCGATCGCGATGCTGGTCCAGCACGGCAACCAGGCCGGGGACGCGGCCTTCACCACCAGTCAGTACCTGCTGAGCAACGGCCCGCAGTCCACGTTCGGCACCAAGGAGCTCGACCGGCGCATCGCCGCGGCGAACGCCCTGTCCGGCAAGGCCCGTGCGAAGGCCTTCGCGGATCTGCTCGCCTATCAGAACAAGACGGTCGCGCAGTTCGCGTACCTGGCTCATATGCGCGGACTGCTCGGCCTGTCGCCGTCGGTCCGGTACCGGCCGAACTCCGCCACCGGAGACGAGATGCGGCTGGCCGAGGCCAGCCCCGTGAAGGCGGGGAAGCACTGATATGACATCCTTCCTCGGCAGGCGCATCGTCTCCAGCGCGATTCCGCTGGTGTTCGTGGTGCTGGGCGTGTTCTGCCTGGCACGTCTGACCGGCAACCCGGTCGACCTCTATCTCCCGCTGAGCGCCACCTCCCAGCAGCGCGCGGAGTTCTCCGCCGCGCACGGCTTCGACGACTCCATCCCGGTGCAGCTGTGGGACTACCTCACCCAGGCCGCGCAGTTCGACTTCGGCACCTCGCTGCGCACCGGGCAGTCGGCCGCCACGATGGTGCTCGACGCGTTCCCCGTCACGCTCCAGCTCGCCGGTGTGACCATGCTCCTGGCGATCCTCGGCGCGCTGCTGGTCGGCAGCCTCGCCGCCTACCGGCCCAACTCGCTCATCGACCGGATCGCCGGTCTGCTGTCGATGATCGCGGCCAGCATCCCCGACTTCTGGTTCGCGATCATGGGTGTGCTGGTCTTCGGCGTGGGCCTGGACTGGCTGCCGACCTCCGGCACCCTGGGTGGCGCCGAGGTGTGGGTGCTGCCCATCGCCACCTTGGTGATCCGCCCCTTCGGCGTGCTCGTCCAGGTGGTCCGCGGCAGCATGGTCGGCGCGCTGTCCGCGCCCTATGTCAAGGTCGCCCGCAGCAAGGGGGCCGGCGCCGGACGCGTGGTGTTCGGACACGCCCTGCGCAACGCCGTCACACCCGTCCTGACCGTCGCCGGAGACCTCACCGTCGGTCTCGTCAACGGCGCGGTGATCGTGGAGACGATCTTCGGCTGGCCCGGGATCGGCAAGCTCATGATCGACTCGATTCTGCAGCGCGACTTCGCCGTGCTCCAGGCCGCCGTTCTGATCACCGCCGTGACGATCTTCGCGCTGAACATCCTCGTCGACGTCTGCCACGCCCTGATCGACCCCCGTGTGCGCCAGGCGGTGCCGGCGTGAGCGAAGGAGCCACCATGACCGACCCCGCTGACCGTTCTTCCGGGGACACCACCCCTGAAGCCACTTCTGTAGCCACCCCTGAAGCCGCCTCGCCGCGCACCCGCCCGCCCCGCTGGTGGCTGCTGCTCGGCAGGGACCGGGGCGCGGCCGTCGCGGCCGTCATCCTCGGCCTGGTGTTCCTGATCGCGCTGGTCGGCCGGCTGTTCATCGGCGACCGGGCGATACGGCAGGACCTCAAGGCCTCGCTGCGCCCGCCGTCCTTCGACCACGGCTTCTACGGACTGCTCGGCACGGACGTACTGGGCCGCAGCGTGCTGGCCCGGCTGATCGAGGCCGCCGGGACCACGCTGTACGTCGCGGTGCCCGCGGTGCTGTGCTCGCTGCTGATCGGCTCCGCGCTGGGGATGTGGGCCGGCTACCACGGGGGCTGGCGCGAGAACATCGCGATGCGTACCGCCGATGTCATCCTCAGCTTCCCGTCCCTGCTGATCGCGGTGGTCGTGCTGTATGTCTTCTCGCCCAGCGCGCTGAACATCGTGCTGATCCTCGCCGTCGCGCGTATCCCCGTCTATCTGCGCACGGCCCGCGCGGAGTCGGCCGAGCTCAGAAGCCGGCTGTTCGTCGACGCGGCCCGGACCTTCGGCACCCCGAGCCGGAACATCATCTACCGGCATATTCTGCCGATCGCGCTGCCGACGCTGTTGACGGTGGCCACGCTCGACTTCTGTTTCGTCATGCTGACCGAGTCGTCCCTGAGTTTCCTCGGCATCGGGATCCAGCCCCCCGATGTGAGCTGGGGGCTGATGGTGGCCCAGGGCCGCCAGTACCTGCAGACCGCCTGGTGGATCGCCGTGCTGCCGGGCATCGCGATCGTACTCACCACGGTGTCGGCCACGGTGCTCGCCGCCTGGGTGCGCCTGGCCACGGATCCCGCGCAGCGCTGGCGTCTGACGCTGCCCAAGAAGCGGCGCGGAGCCCGGGCCGCTGTTTCCCCGGAGGTGATCGCGTGAAGCCGTCAACCCTGCCCGCGCCCGCCGCGGCCGAAGGCGCCGCGCTCGAAGTCGAAGGGCTCCGCGTCGAGCTGCGCACCCCCTCCGGCACGGTCCGTGCCGTGGACGACGTCAGCTTCAGCGTGCGCAAGGGACGCACACTGGCGCTGCTGGGCGAGTCCGGCTGCGGAAAGTCCATGACCGCGCTGTCGATCGCCGGGCTGCTCGACCCGGTGGCCGAGGTGACGGAGGGATCCGTACGGGTGTCCGGCACCGATGTGCTGCGGCTCAGCCCGGCGGGCCGCAGAAAGCTCGCCGGCCCCGGTCTCTCGATCGTCTTTCAGGACGCGCTGACCGCGCTCAACCCCGTGCAGCCGGTCGGCAGGCAACTCGCCGAGCCGTTCCGCATCCATCGCGGGCTGTCGCGGCGCGAGGCCAAGGAGAAGGCGATCGAGCTGATGACCCGCGTCGGCATCCCCGAACCGCGGCTGCGGGCCCGCTCATACCCGCACCAGTTCTCCGGCGGTATGCGCCAGCGTCTGCTGATCGCGATGGCCGTCGCCCTCGACCCCGACGTACTGATCGCCGACGAGCCCACGACCGCGCTCGACGTCACCGTGCAGGCGCAGATCATGCGGCTGCTGCGGGATCTGCAGACCGAGCGGGACATGGCGATCGTCCTGATCACCCACGACCTGGCGGTGGTCGCCCAGCGCGCCGACGATGTGGTGGTCATGTACGCGGGCAATGTGGTGGAGACCGGCCCGGTACACGAGGTGTTCGCCCATCCCCGCCACCCCTACACCAAGGGGTTGCTCGACTCCGTACCCGAGCATGCCGTCAGGGGCCGCCCGCTGCCCGCCGTGCCGGGGAGCCCGCCCGAGCTCAGCGCGGTCCCCTCCGGCTGTGTCTTCCAGGCCAGATGCCCGCTGGCCCAGGAGCGCTGCGCCCAGGAACGTCCTCACCTGGTGTCCGTCGGCGCCTCGCGCTCGGCCGCCTGCCACTTTTCCGAGGAGCTCGACCGTGTCTGAGATCTCCGGTGCCCCCGTCACCGAAACCACCGCCACGGGCCCGCGCCGCGACAGCTCGGCCGGCTCCCCGCCCCTGCTCGAGGTCAGCGGCATCACCAAGTCGTTCGGCCATGGGCGCCGACGCCTGACCGCGCTGGACGGAGTCGATGTACGGCTCGAACGCGGGGAGACCCTTGGCCTGGTCGGCGAGTCCGGATGCGGTAAGTCGACCCTGGCCAGGGTGGTGCTCGGGCTTGAGCGGCCGGACGCGGGGACGGTGCGCTTCGACGGCACCGACCCGTTCACCCTCAAGGGCAAGGAACTGCTGGCCTGGCGGCGTCGGGTGCAGATGGTGTTCCAGGACCCCTTTGCCTCGCTCAACGCCCGGATGTCCGCGGCCGACCTCATCGGGGAGCCATGGCGCACCCACCGCGACATCGCGCCCACGGCCAAGGACCGGGAGCGACGGGTGCGTGAGCTGCTGTCCCTCGTCGGACTGCGGGACAGTGACGCCCACCGCTACCCGAACGAGTTCTCCGGCGGGCAGCGGCAGCGCATCGGCATCGCCCGCGCGCTGGCGCTCGACCCCGACCTCATCGTGTGCGACGAGCCGGTGTCCGCGCTGGACCTGTCGGTGCAGGCCCAGGTGCTCAATGTGCTCTCCGAGCTGCGCGAAAGGCTGGGCGTCTCCTATGTCTTCATCTCCCATGACCTCTCGGTGGTCAGACATGTCTCCGACCGGGTGACGGTGATGTATCTGGGCAAGGTCATCGAACACGGCCTCACCGAGGACGTCTTCGACCGGCCCCTGCACCCCTACACCGCCGCCCTGATGTCGGCCGCGCCCACGCTCGACGTCTCCGGGGAGACCCGCGACGAGGAGATCCAGTTGCGCGGAGAGATCCCCTCCCCGTTCGACATTCCGTCGGGCTGCCGGTTCCGCACCCGCTGCTGGAAGAGCGAGGCCCAGTGCGCCGAGCACGCTCCCCTGGCGATCACCCGCGGCGGCGCGGCGGACCCCGGGCGGGAGCCGCACGAGGCGCTGTGCCACTTCCCGCTGGGCACCGGGCCGAGGGGAGCGTGAGCGCGCCGGAGTTCGCCCTGCTCTTCGTCACCGTGGCGGTCGGGTCGCTGCTCCAGGTCGCCATCGGCTTCGGACTCGGCCTGCTCGCCGCCCCGGTGATCGCCACCCTGGACCCCTCCCTCACCCCGGTGGTGGTGCTGCTGCTCGCCACCGGGGTCACGGGCGCGGTCATGGCGCTGGAGGGCGGACACGCGGACATACGAGGAGCGGGGTGGGCACTGGTCGGCCGGGTGCCGGGCGTCCTGGGCGGCGCGGCGCTGGTCGCCCTGCTGCCCGCCCGGCAACTCGCCCTCCTCGTCGCCGCGGTCGTCCTCGCGGGCGTCGCGGTGAGCCTGCGCGGCTTCGTACCGCGTGCGGGGCGGCGGTCCGTGCTGCTGGCCGGTCTGGTCTCGGGGGTGATGGGCACGGCCACCTCCATCGGAGGGCCGCCGATGGCCATGGTGTGGCAGCGCTTGAGCGGCCCGAAGCTGCGCTCCACGATGAGCGGGTTCTTCCTGGTCGGCTCCGCGATGAGTCTGGTCGCGCTGGCAGCGACCGGGGCCGTGCACAGCGACAGCCTGCGGTACACCGCGCTGCTGGCCCCGGCCGCGGCGATCGGGGTGCTGCTCGCCCGCCCGCTGTCGAGCAGGCTGGACATGCGGCGCACCAGGTCCGCCGCCATGGTGCTGGCGGTGGCGAGCGCGACCGTGCTGGTGATCCAGCAGTTCGTCTGAGCCTGGCGCCGGCGCGTCAGGCGCTCGCCGCGCGCGCCGCCGCCAGGTCCGTCACCAGGCGCTCCTCGACCGGGACGCTCGGGTCGGAGTACTGGCCGGACAGACAGACGGGCCCCGCCCAGCCCATGGCGGCCAGCCGGTCGAAGACCGCCGACCAGTTCGACAGCCCCTCGGCGCCGGGGACGAACCACGGCTTCCAGTGACCGCCGACCGACTGCCCGGCGGGTTCGACCGGCACATGGACGACGTTCTTGAGGTTGACGATGCCGAGCCGGTCCGCGACCAGCGGCAGCGTCACCCCGGGGTCGTCGCCCGCGAGCGCGTCGTGGGCGGCGTCCCACACCACCCGGAAACCCTCCGTCGGCAGCCCGTCGAGGAGGTCCATCACGCCCAGCGCTGAGGAGACGAAGCGCCCGTGGTGCGGCTGCACCCCCACCTGTACGCCGTACCGCTTGACCAGGGGCGCGGCGGCCTCCAGGCGCCGCCGGAAGCGGTGTGCGGAGGCGGTGTAGCCGTCGGGGCCGAGCTCGGCCATGACGCGGATCATCGGTACGTCCGCCGCCCGGCAGGCCGCGAACACGGGCTCGTCCAGGCCGCTCGCGACGCTGATGACGTCGACGCCCTCGGCCCTCAGCCGTGCGGCGAAGGGCGGCAGCAGCCGCTCCGCCTCGGCCGGGGTGACATAGGCGCTGTCCCGTACCGGGACCTCGGCGCCGCTGAAGCCGAGCCCGGCGACCAGCTTGCCCAATTCGTCGCCGGGCAGGGCGGACCAGGGCTTGGTGAAGACGGACCACAGGTATGTCATGAGTCAGCGGCCTCCGAGTCCGCTCATGGTGATGCCTTTGACGAACCATCGCTGGGTGAGGAAGAAGAGCAGGATCAGCGGGACGGTGGTGATGGTGGCCGCCATCAGCAGCAGGTTCCACTGGGTTCCGTTGGTGGACTGGAACACCTGGAGGCCGACCGACGCGGTTCTGGTGGCGTCGCTGTTGGAGATCACCAGCGGCCAGAGCAGGTTGTTCCACTGGCTGATGAACTTGAACACGGCCAGGGTGGCGATGGCCGGTACGGCCAGCGGGACGATCACCCGGATGAAGGTCTGCCAGCGGTTCGCGCCGTCCAGCCGGGCCGCCTCCTCGTAGTCGCGGGGGACGCCGAGGAAGAACTGCCGCAGCAGGAACACCCCGAGCGCGGTGAAGGCGTGCGGCAGGATCATCCCCGCCCAGGTGTCGACCCCGTGCAACTTGGCGACCAGGATGAACTGCGGGACCAGGGTGACCTGCGTCGGGATCATCAAGGTGGCCAGATACACGCCGAACAGCACCTCGCGGCCCCGGAAGGTGAGCCGGGCGAAGGCGTACGCGGCCAGCGCCGCGGTGATCGTCTCCAGGATCGTGGTGCCACCCGCGAAGATGACGGTGTTCAGCAGATAGCGGCCGATGGGGACCAGGTCGAAGGCGCGGCTGATGTTCTCGGTGTGCCAACTGCTCGGCCAGAAGGAGGGCTTGGTCTGCATCGACTCGGTGTCGGACTGGAAGGCGACCAGCACCATCATCACGATCGGGGTGAGGGTGACGGCCGTGGCCAGGAAGCAGGTGAACACCAGCAGTTTCCGTCTGGCGACGGGCGAGCGGCGCAGCGGCGCGAGTACGGGGATGTCAGTTGTCATAGTGCACCAGCCTCCGCTGGAGGAGGAACTGCATCGCGGTGACCACCGCGATGAAGGCGAACAGCACGATCGACTGCGCGGCCGCATAGCCCTGCTCGTAGTTCTGGAACCCCGTTTGGTAGATGTACATGACGAGGGTGGTGGTACGTGACCCCGGCCCGCCGTCCGTCATCACCAGTGCCTGGTCGAACACCTGGAACGAATTGATGATCGAGGTGACGACGACGAAGAACATCGCGGGCGAGAGCAGTGGCAGGGTCACACTGCGGAAGGTCCGCCACGGTGTGGCGCCGTCGACCCTGGCGGCCTCGTACAACTGCTGCGGGATGGCCTGCAGTCCGGCCAGGAAGATCACCATGCCGAAGCCGAAGCTCTTCCAGACGCTCATCACGATCAGGGCCGGCATCGCCCAGTCGTCCGAGATCAGCCATGCCGGACCGTCGATTCCGAAGACGCCGAGCACGGCGTTGACCAGTCCGTCGGTCGGAATGTAGAGCCAGACCCAGACGAAGGCCACCGCGACGGTGATGGTGGCGTAGGGCAGCAGAAGCAGCGACCGGAACACCGCGATACGCCGGATCCCCTGGTTGAGCAGCAGGGCGAGGGCCAGGCTGACCAGCAGGGTCAACGGCACGCTGGCAAAGGTGAAGTACAGGGTGTTGCCGAATGCCGACCAAAAGGTCGCGTCCGGTCCCAGCCGGGTGAAGTTGTCAAGACCCGCGAAGCTGGGCGGGCTGAACAGATTCCAGTCGAGCAGCGAGATCACACCCGCGGCAATGACCGGGCCGGCGGTGAAGACGAGGAACCCGATCAGACTGGGCAGCAGAAACAGCCAGGCGGCGAACGCCTCCGAGCGGCGCCATCGGGGGCGTGGGGGCGGCGG
>NZ_MUNE01000479.1:0-308 GCF_002154605.1 Streptomyces milbemycinicus
TCCCCCGGCTCCCCCGCCGAGCTCACCGTCGAGCGCGACGGCGTGCCGCTGGCCGTACGCGACCACGGCGGCGCCGGCACCCCGCTGCTGCTGCTCCACGGGGCCTCCCGCACCCTCGCCGACTGGTCGGTCGCGGCGGCCGACCTCGCCACGGACCACCGCGTCGTCTCGATGGACCTGCGCGCCCACGGCCGCTCCGGCCCCGGCTCCACCCCCTGGACGTTCCCCGCCGTACTCGATGACATCGAGGCCGTCCTGGATGCCTGCAGCATCCCGGAGGCCGTACCGGTCGGCCACTCCCTCGGCGG
>NZ_MUNE01000479.1:325-11476 GCF_002154605.1 Streptomyces milbemycinicus
GGACACCGTGGTCCAGGGCCTCGACCGCGCCCACCAGTTCTCCGCGGCAGCGATGGGCCGGACCTTTCCGCCGGAGGAGCTGGAGACGACCGTGCTCGCCCAGCAGGCGGCGATGGCCCAGGCGCTGGGGATCGCGCCTGAAGTGCTCGACGAGGGCATCCGGCGCGCGCTCGGCGAAACCCCGGAGGGACAGCTGTATCCGCGGCCGGAGCGGGAGCGGGGCCTGGAAATGCTCGACCAGATGGACGCGCTCGACCTCTTCCCGGTCTACCGCCGCCTCACCGGCCCGGTGTTGATCGTCCGCGCGGGGCGGCTGGTGGCGCAGGGCGGCCCGCTGGCGTGGTTCGACGAGCTGATGGCCGCGTACGTCAAGGGCCTCGACCGCGACCTGGGCGAGCTCGCCGCCGCGCACCCTCACATCACCCTCGAAACCCTCGACGCGTCGCATGCGATGCTCCTGGAGCGCCCGAACGCGGTCGCCGAGCTGATCCGCTCCTTCACCGCCGGTCTGCGCTCGCGCTCATGACGGACCGACCGTGTCAGCCCTCGGTGAGGGTGGCCTCGATGCTGCTGGACCGTGGCCACCGCGGGTCCTGCCCGGTCAGCCGGGCGTACGTCCGCTGCCAGGCCGCGTCCGGGTCGGCGCTGCCGTCGAGGTGGACCGCGACGAGCTCGGCGATCCGCTCGGTGGCGGCCCGGGCCTGGGCCGGGGCGTCGGGGCGGCGGAGGGCGCTGCCGAGGTAGCCGAGGATGCGGTCGGCGGGGGCGGCGACGGAGACCAGGTCGCGGTCCGTCAGCAGACCGTCGGCCAGCAGCCGGTCGGCCCGCAGGGTGATCGCCCGCCAGTCGGAGGCCCTGAGCCCGTGCCGGACCATACCGCGGGCGATCTCGGGGTCCCGGACGGGACGGTTGCGGTAACTGGGGCGCGGGTCGGCCAGGATCGCGTCGGCGTGGCGGGCGGCGACGGCGGTGGGAGCCGTGGCGTGGCCGACCACCACCGACCAGAAGTCGAACGGCTCGCGGGCGTGCTCGGCCTCCAGATACGCCCAGTCGATGTCCGGGAAGAGCGCGAGCAGCCGCTCGGTGTCGACGAAGCCGCGGGTGACCCGGACCTTGCGCAACCGGCTCGCCAGCTTCTCCGTCGTCAGCTCGCGCTCCGCCCGCTGTTCGAGCGCGGCAAGGGGGTCGGCCGAGGCGAGGGCCTTCTGGCACATCTTGGTGACGGCCGAGCCCACCCGGCCGGTGGCCAACAGGGCGGACAGCCGGTGCGGACCGCCACGCCGCAGCATGTTCAGACAGCCCACAAGCTGCTCAGGGGTCTTGAACCGCCCGCGGTCATACTCGAACGCGGCCTCGATCAGCTCTGGTTCGGCCGCGTGCAGCAAGTCGGGGTAGGCGTTGCCCGGCACGCGGCGGAGCCGCATATCGACACTGCGCGCCTCGTACGGAGCGAGGGGCACCGAGCCGTCCAGGACCTGCCGGGCCTCCTCCGAACCGGTATAAAAATGCGGGGCGAGCAGGGCGAGGTGGATCTCGGGGTCGCCGAGGGCGAGCAGCGCGTGGTGGGTGGGCGGGTCCAGGTCGATCCACTCCGCCAGCATCATCAGCGCCTCGCGGTCACCGCGCCTGGTCAGATGCTCGACGACCGCCTCAGGCGCGGCCTGCCGCTGAGCGACCACGTAGAGCGCGAGCAGCCATCCCGTGTGGTCGGGCAACAACGGCATCAGCGTGTCCAGGATCTTGGCGTCTGGTGCCCGCCGCAGCACCTCCCCGGCCGGCCAGGTCCACTCGCGCCAACGCAGCAGCTTCTCCCGGTCGCGGCCGGTCACCTTGGCGTAGGGGACGATCCGCCGGGGGTCAGGAGTGGTGTCGGCGGCGCGCTCCAGCAGATCGGGCCAGGTGGCGTCGCGGTCCGCGCCGGGGAGGGTGCGCACCTCCTCCACGGCGGTCATCAGCCGCAGCCAGGCGTCCGTGTCGGTGCCGAGCGCACCCGCCAGGAAGGAGCACAAGGTCCGCTCCAACCCGTGCATGGCCGGGGATTCGGCGAGGAGCCACACCGGCATGGTGTATCGGGCGGGGATGACGGCGAGCAGGTCCGGGCCGGTGACCGTACCCGCGAACCAGGCCGTGTCCAGTTCACCGCGGAGCGATTCGACGATCCCCAGCTTGTCGCTCCAGACGCGGTCCTCGCGGAGCCTGCCCAGCACCCGGTGGGTGTCGGGCTGCGGCACCAGCCGCAGCGGGTCGGCGATCCCGCGGCCGTCCCAGGCTTCCCAGGCGTCGCGCGCCCAGGCCGGGAACCGGGCGCCCGGCCAGAAGGTGACATGCGTGTCGGCCAGACGGCGCAGCACGCCTTCGTCCGCGGGCAGCGGAGGAGCGCCCCGCGAAAGCCCGCGCAGTGTGTCGATCCCGGCCAGTGCCGAACGCCGTCCCGTCATCAGTGCCCCCCCGTGGTGCCCCGCCATACCGCTTGCCGTACTGATAACAGTCCATCACGCGGCACTGACAGAGCCGCCGCCCGGGCCGCGGGGCGGGGGAGGGAGCAGGGAGCAGGGGTTCGGCTTCAATGCCGTGCGGCAGCGGGTGAGGCTGCCGCCGGACATGCTTCTGGCGCCGGATGCGCGCCGGATGCGTCAGCGCAGGGGGGTGGCCTGGGCCTTCGCGTCCGTCCGTTCCGTCCGTGAGTCCCGCAGCCGGACCGCGTCGGCGATGCCCGCCTGGCGCAGCTCGACCTTGCGGACCTTGCCGCTGACGGTCATCGGGAAGGCGTCCATGACCCGCAGATAGCGGGGCGCCTTGTAGTGGGCGAGCCGGCCCCGGCAGAAGCGGGCCAGCTCGTCGCGGGTGAGCGATTTGGCGCCCTCCCGCAGGATGACGCAGGCCAGGATCTCCTCGCCGTACTTCTCGTCCGGTACGCCGACGACCTGCACATCGGCGATCTTGGGATGGGTGTACAGGAACTCCTCGATCTCCCGGGGGTACACCTTCTCCCCACCCCGGATGATCATGTCCTTGATCCGGCCGACGATCCGGACATAGCCGTCCTCGTCCATGATCGCGAGGTCGCCGGTGTGCATCCAGCGCCCCCCGTCGATCACCTCGGCGGTCCGCTCCGGCTCCTCCCAGTAGCCGAGCATCACCGAATAGCCGCGGGTGCACAGCTCACCGCGGGTGCCGCGGGGCACCGTCACCCCGGTCAGCGGGTCCACGACCTTGATCTCGAGGTGCGGCAGCACCCGGCCGACCGTACCGGTGCGATGGCGCAGATCGTCGTCGCGCCGGGTCTGGGTGGACACCGGCGAGGTCTCGGTCATGCCGTAGAAGATGGACACCTCGGCCATATGCATCTCGTCCACCACACGCCGCAGGACCTCAACCGGGCAGGTGGATCCGGCGATGATCCCGGTACGCAGGGAGGAGAGGTCGTACGAGTCGAAGTCGGGCAGCCCCAGTTCGGCGATGAACATCGTCGGGACGCCGTACAGCGAGGTGCAGCGCTCCTGCTCGACAGCCCGGAGCGTGGCGGCCGGGTCGAAGGTGGGGGCGGGGATGACGATGCAGGCGCCGTGGCTGGTGGCGCCCAGGTTGCCGGTCACCATGCCGAAGCAGTGGGAGAAGGGGACCGGCAGGCAGACGCGGTCCTGCTGGGTGTAGCCGAGCGTTTCCCCGACGGAGTAGCCGTTGTTGAGGATGTTGTGGTGCGAGAGCGTGGCGCCCTTGGGGAAGCCGGTCGTACCGGAGGTGTACTGGATATTGACCGGGTCGTCGCAGGTCAGCCGGGCCTCGCGCTCGATCAGCCGCTCCCGTGACACATTGGCGCCGGCGTGCAGCAGCCCGTCCCAGGTGCGGTCGCCGATGTAGATGACATCGCGCAGGGCGGGACACTCGGAGCGCACCTGTTCGACCATGCGGCGGTAGTTGCTGGTCTTGTGCTCGGTCGAGGAGATCAGTACGGAGATACCGGCCTGCCGCAGCACGAACGTCAGCTCATGGACGCGGGAGGCGGGGTTGATATTGACCATGATCGCGCCGATGCGGGCGGTGGCGTACTGCACCAGCACCCACTCGGCGCAGTTGACGGCCCAGATCCCGACCCGGTCGCCCTTGCCGACGCCCTTGGCCATCAGCCCGAGCGCGACCTCCTCGACGGACCGGCCGAACTCGGCGTAGGTCCAGCGGCGGCCGGTGGGGAGGTCGACGAGCGCTTCCCGGTCGGCGAAACGCTCTATGGCGCCGGCCAGGCTGGCGCCGATGGTGTCGCCGAGCAGCGGGACCTCGCCCGCCCCGCTCGCGTACGACAGCGCGGCGGTGGTCGCGGATGAGTCCGGTGGGCCTGATGGGTCGGCCGGGCGGTCGGTCATGAGTACTCCTCGTGATCGCGTGGTGAGTGCGGGTCGGTCATGAGGTGGTCTCCTCATCAAACTCGACACCATCGCCGCGCAGCGTGCGCTCGCGTAGCTCTATACGGCGGATTTTGCCGGACACGGTCTTGGGAAGTTCCGCGAATTCCAGTCGACGGACACGCTTGTACGGCGCAAGAACCGCCCTGGAGTGAGCAAACAGGACCTTCGCGGTCTCGGGCCCCGGCTCCCACCCCTCGGCCAGCACGACATACGCCTTCGGCACCGCCAGCCGCAGCGGATCGGGCGCCGGGACCACGGCGGCCTCGGCGACCGCCTCGTGCTCCAGAAGGGCGCTCTCCAGCTCGAATGGCGAGATCTTGTAGTCGGATGCCTTGAAGACGTCGTCGGCGCGGCCGATATAGGTGATGTAGCCATCGGCGTCGCGCGATCCGATGTCGCCGGTGCGGTAGTAGCCGCCCGCCGTCGCCTCGGCGGTCCGCGCCTCGTCACCCTCGTAACCGGTCATCAGACCGACGGGCCGGCCGGAGGGACCCGACAGATCGAGACAGATCTCGCCCTCGTCCCCCGGCTGCCCGGTGACCGGGTCGAGCAGGGTGACCGCGAAGCCGGGGCTGGGGCGGCCCATCGAGCCGACCTTGAGCGGCTGGCCCGGGGTGTTGGCGACCTGGACGGAGGTCTCGGTCTGGCCGAAGCCGTCCCTGATCGTCACCCCCCAGGCGCGCCGGACATGCTCGATGACCTCGGGGTTGAGCGGTTCACCGGCCGCGGCGGCCTCGCGGGGCGGGGTGCGCAGCTGGGTCAGATCGGCCTGGATGAGCATCCGCCACACGGTCGGCGGGGCGCAGAAGGTGGTCACCTCGCAGCGGTCCATCTCGGCCATGAGGCGGGTGGCGTCGAAGCGCGTGTAGTTGTGCACGAACACGGTCGCCTCGGCGTTCCACGGGGCGAACAGGTTGGACCAGGCGTGCTTCGCCCAGCCCGGGGAGGAGATGTTGAGGTGGACGTCGCCGGGCCGGAGCCCGATCCAGTACATCGTCGACAGATGGCCGATGGGGTACGAGATGTGGGTGTGCTGGACCAGCTTGGGGCGGGCGGTGGTGCCCGAGGTGAAGTAGAGCATGAGGGGATCGGTGGCCAGGGTCGGACCGTCCGGCACGAAAGGTTCGTCGGCGGCATCGGCCGTACGGGTGTCCCCGCCGGTCTCCGCGTCCGCGCCCGTGCTCGCGTCCGTGCCCGTACCCGTGCCCGCGTAGGCCAGCCAGCCGTCGGGCGCGCCGCCGACCGCGATACGCGTGTAGTCGCCGGGCACCTCGGCGAACTTGGCGGTGTCCTCGGCCCGCACGATCACATGCGCGGCGCGCCCGCGCTCCACCCGGTCGACCAGGTCGAGCGGGCCGAGCAGCGGGGTGGCGGGGATGACCACGGCCCGCAGTTTCATGGCCGCCAGCGCGGTCTCCCACAGCTCGGTCTGGTTGCCGAGCATGACCACGATGCGGTCACCGGCCCGCACGCCCCGCGCGCGCAGCCAGTTCGCGACCCGGTCGGAGCGGCGGCGCATGTCCTGGAAGCTGATCCGCGTCTCCAGGCCGTCTTCCTCGACGATATGCAGCGCGGTACGGTCGTTGTCCTGGGCAATCCGGTCGAACCAGTCGAGCGCCCAGTTGAACTCGGCCGGGCGCGGCCAGCTGAAACCCTCGTACGCCGCCGCGTAGTCGTTCCGATGGGCCAGGAGGAAATCCCGTGCCGCCCGGAAACTCTGAGTCGGGCCGTTTGCTGTCACATCTCCTCCTGATTGCTATGGCGCTCGCTAGCATCGTGCGACGGGTGATCTGAGTCTCACCACCCCCGGACGGGGGTGGTGGTATTTCGGGGAGGTGGCCGTGGCGGAATCGGACCGGACGGTGGATGTGCGGACGACCCTGCTACGGATGCGGCGGCGCGGCGCGCTGCCCGTGGCCTTCGGCGGGCTGTTCTCGAGCGCGCGGCAGTTCCGTATCTCCGAACTCGCCGGCACCACGACCAACTCCCTGCGCGGGCTCGCCGTCACCCCCGGCAACGGTCTTGGCGGCAAGGTCCTCACCATGTCCCGGCCGATCTCGGTGGTCGACTACCCGGTCTCCCGGGCCATCAGCCATGAGTACGACGCGGCGGTCGGCGCCGAGGGCCTGCGCTCGATGCTGGCGGTCCCGGTGGTGGTCCGCGGCCGGGTGCGCGGGGTGCTGTACGGCGCGCTGCGCCAGCCCCTGGCCCTCGGCGACCGGGCGCTGAACGCGGCGATGGAGGCGGCGCGCGAACTGGAGCACTCGCTGGCGGTGCAGGACGAGGCACAGCGGCTGATCACCGTGACCCAAGCGCAGCCCGAGGCGGATCCGGCGCTGTGGGAAGAGGTACGGGAGGCACACGGCGATCTGCGGGCGCTGGCCCAGCAGGTCACCGACCCGCAGCTGCGAGAGCGGATCCTCAGCGCCTGCGGACGGCTGGCCAAGGCCTCCTCGGGCGGCACGGCGGACACGGCGGCGCGGCCGGGGGTGGAGCTGTCGCCGCGCGAGGTGGATGTGCTGGCGTGCGTGGCGTCGGGCGCGACGAACTCGGCGGCGGCGGACCGGCTGGGGCTGCGGCCGGAGACGGTGAAGAGCTATCTGCGCTCGTCGATGCGGAAGTTGGGGGCGCATACGAGGCTCCACGCGGTGGTGGAGGCCCGGCGCGCGGGGCTGCTGCCGTAGGCCCGTAGGCCCTGTCGTCGAAGTCCCGGGTCCGGCGTGGCCCGGCGGCGCTTGCGCCCGGTGGGGCAGCCCGACCCGGTCCGGGTCATTTGGGACGTATATCCTTCCCTGAGGTCAGCGCCGCGTGCCCGCGCGCCCAGGCTTGAGGAGGTGAGGTCCGCGATGCACAGCGAAGAGCACCGTCCCCGGTCCCCGCGCTCACCGCGGAAGCCCTCCTGGCTGCGTCCCGCACGGGGCCGTGGCGGCTCCCACAGCCCCGGGTCCGGCTCCGGGTCGGCCCAGGGCACGCCGCCGACCGCGGATCCGCACCGCGGAGGCCCGGGTGCCGAGGCCGCGGCGGAGGACGACCGCAGTGTGGTCGACGCCGCGGTGTACCGGAACGGGCGCCGGGTCGGCACGCCCAGCTCGCTGGCCGCCACGTACCGGCGGCTGCGCGAGGAGCCCGGGGGCATGGCGTGGATCGGGCTGCTGCGGCCGAGTGAGGCGGAGCTGCTGTCGCTCGCGGACGAGTTCGATCTGCACAAGCTGGCCATCGAGGACGCGCTGGAGGCCCATCAGCGGCCGAAGCTGGAGCGCTACGGCGACACGCTGTTCGTGGTGCTGCGCGCGGCCCGTTACCTCGACGCGCCCGAGGAGGTCGACTTCGGCGAGCTGCATGTGTTCGTCGGCCCCGACTTCGTGATCACCGTACGCCACGGCGCCGCCCCCGACCTGTCGGCGGTGCGCCGCCGTATGGAGGCCGCGCCGGAGCTGCTGGCGCTCGGGCCGGAGGCCGTGCTGTACGCCATCCTGGACTCGGTCGTGGACGGCTACGCCCCGGTGGTCGCGGGCGTGCAGAACGATATCGACGAGATCGAGACCGAGGTCTTCCGCGGCCACCCCGAGGTCTCACGCCGCATCTATGAACTCTCCCGCGAGATGGTCGAGTTCCAGCGGGCGACCCGTCCGCTGGTGGGGATGTTGCACGGCCTGATGGCCGGGTTCGACAAGTACGGCACGGACGAGGAGCTGCGGCGCTATCTGCGGGACGTCGCCGACCACGTCACCCACACCAGCGAGCGCGTGGACGGCTTCCGCTCGGCCCTCACCGACATCCTCGCGGTCAACGCCACCTTGGTCACCCAGCAGCAGAACGCGGAGATGCGGGCGCTGGCCGAGGCGGGCTTCGAGCAGAACGAGGAGGTCAAGAAGATCTCCGCCTGGGCGGCCATCCTCTTCGCCCCCACCCTCGTCGGCACCATCTACGGGATGAACTTCGCCCAGATGCCGGAGCTGCACTGGGCCTTCGGATATCCGTTCGCGATCCTGCTGATGGCGGTGGTCTGTCTGAGCCTGTACGTGGTGTTCAAGCGGCGCGGCTGGCTCTGAGCCATGCTCGGTGCGCCGGGACCGGTCCCGGCGTCGATTCAGACCGTCACCGGCTCGAACCGCACATCCCGCTCCCCCGCCGCCGGGTCGGTCACCGTCAGCAGCCGCGCGCCCTCGGCCTCCAGGGTCTCCCGGTCGGCGGCGCCGAGCCGGACGAACGGGGTCACGCGCAGCGCCGCCGCACCGCGGGCGCGCTCGACCTTCCAAATCCCGGCGACGAAGCCGTCCACCAGGATCGTGCCACGCACGATGCCGTTGACGCCCATCACCGGCACCCGGTACTCATCGGCAAGGATGCGGGCGCGGTCGGCATGCGAGAGCAGCAGGTTGTCGAAGTCCGCCACGAAGCGGGCGGGGACGGGCAGGCCGGGGTCCGGGAGCGACGCGTCCGCCGGGTCGTACAGCTCGCGCCCGCTCTCGTCCCGGTACCTCCGCAGGCCGGGTCCCAGCCGCTCGACGACCTCGCGCAGCCCGGTCAGCCCGCACCACTTCTGGATGTCCGCGACGGTCGCGGGCCCGAAGGCCGCGAGATAGCGCAGCACCACAGCGTCCAGGGAGGGTTCGGCCTCCATCGGCCGTCCCAGCCAGTCCTCGACGGTCGCGTACCGGGGCCCGCCGCTCTTCCCCCACAGCCCACGCGGTGGCACCTGCACCAGCGGCGCCCACAGCCGCACCGCGTCGACCAGCGCGCCCGGGTCTGCGTCCGGCCACTGGGGGCCGAGTTCGGCGCGCAGCTCGGCCGGGCTCAGGGCACCGCGCGCGAGCAGCTTCCGCCCGGCCGCCACCAGCTCCTCCCGCGCCACACCGGTCAGCCCGGGCGCGGAGGGCGTGCCTCGGAACTGCTTGTCGAGCATGGGCTGGATGAGCGGCCGCAGCCGCAGCGCGTCGGCCGCGGAGACGAGGTGCACGGTGCCGCGCATCAGCACCATCCGCACCACCTCCCGCTCCCGCGTCAGGCGTGCCAACTCCTCGAAGGCGAAGCCGTCCAGGCGCGTCCACAAGCCGACGTACGGGGCGCCGGGCGCCTGGGACTGCATGCCGACAAGCCGCTCGATCACCTCGAGGGCGGTGAGGGACCCCGACCGGTTCAGCAGCAGTTGGCGCTCCAGCAGCGCCCTGTTGAGCGCTCGGGCGCCGAGCACGTCGTTCGTCATGCGCTCCACGCTACGAGTCCTTGCGGTCAGCTTCTGTCCTGGTCTGCGGCTCCACCCCAAGTCCACCGTGCGGTTGGTCAGTTGCTTGGCGGATACGAGGGCGTTCGCGATACTTGCCCGGGTGAAACCACATTCCACGCACAGCCCACGTCAGCGCACGGCCGCCCTCGGCGCCATAGCCGCCGCCGGCGCGCTGGCCTTCGCGATGACGTCCTCCGTACCGGCGAGCGCCGCGCCCCGGCACACCGGATCGCTCGACTACGTGGCCCTGGGAGACTCCTACGCCGCGGCGCCCGGCGTCCCCGAGCAGATCGACACCGCGTGCGCCCGCTCCAACGCCAACTATCCGCATCTCGTGGCCGAGCGGAACACGGCACGGCTGACGGACGTCACATGTTCCGGGGCGACCACCGCGGACCTGGCCCTCGCCACGGACACGGCCCCCGCCCAGTACGACGCCCTCAAGCGCGGCACCGACCTGGTGACCGTGAGCATCGGCGGCAACGACATCGGCTTCTCCGCCGTACTGGGACGCTGCGCCACGCTGGGCGCGGGAAACCCGACCGGAAGTCCCTGTCGCGACGACCTCACGCAGGGCGGCGACGACCAGGTGGAGCGGAGCATCGCCGCCACGGCACCGAAGATCTCCCAGGTGATCGCCGAAGTTCACCGTCGGGCCCCGCGCGCCAAGGTGGTCATGGTCGGCTATCCGTCGCTCTTCCCGGACAGCGGGGTGGGCTGCACGAGCCGCAGCGTCCCCTTCGCCGCCGGCGACTTCGGCTATCTGCGGGACAAGACGAAGTCGCTCAACGCCATGATCGCTCACCAGGCCGAGCTCGGCGGGGCCGGGTACGTCGACACGTACAAGCCCACCATCGGCCACGACATGTGCCAACCGGTCGGTGAGCGCTGGATCGAGAGCCTCGCTCCCGAGACTCCGGCGGCGCCGGCCCACCCGAACGCGCAGGGCGAGCAGGCCATGGCGGCAGCCGTGAACCGCGCGCTGGCCCAGTGCGGTGTCGTTCGCCGGGTCTGACGCGTCCCCGGGTCTGATGCTTCAGGTGGGGCCACGGCGGCAGGCCGGGCCCCACCGCAGCGTGAGCCTTGGAGGGAGCCGATCACAAGTTGACCGCTTGGCACACTATTTTGATCGCAAGTGACCACAACTAGCGTTTTCCCAAGCCCACTTGTGATTCGATGCCGTGCGACACGAACGGGTGAGCGACGGCGACGGGAGATTGCGCATGGACCGGCGAGGGTTCTTGAGGGGCACGGCCGCCGTGTCCGCCGCGGGACTGTTCTCAGCCATGGGCGGTACGGCCACGGCGACCGCCACACCGAGGCCACTGGCGGCCTCTGACTGGCTGTCCGGTATCGCCGACGCCACCCCCGTCCAGCGGCTGACGCTGCCCGGCACCCATGACTCCGGCGCCCGCTACGGCGGACCCTGGACGGAGTGCCAGAACACCACCATCGGCGACCAGCTGAACAGCGGCATACGCTTCCTCGACATCCGCTGCCGCGCCTTCGAAGGCGCCTTCC
>NZ_MUNE01000048.1 GCF_002154605.1 Streptomyces milbemycinicus
CGCCGGGTCGAGCGCGGGCAGCTCGGCGGGCGAGCGCTCGACGGCGAATCCGTGGCGGTGGGCCAGCCAGGTCAGCAGCCCGGCCCGGGTGGCGCCGGCACAGCCCTCCACGATCAGAACGCGGTGCCGCGCAGCCTCGTGAAGGTCCATCCCCGCCACCCCGGTCATCTCATACAGCCGTCAGTCGATCTCGCACGGGGCATTCAGTGTGCGTGGCCCGGTCGTTCGAGGGGAGTCCGGGGCCGGGTTGTGCGGTTGTGCGGGCGTAGTGGTTTCCGGGACGGCTTACGGGGTGGCCTCGTGGGCGGCCGGCCGGGGTGGCGTTAGGGGGTGGCGGGGACCGTTCAGGCGATGAGGAAGTCGGCCCGGCCGGCCTTCGCGGCCTCGAGGAACGAGGCGACCTCGGCCCGGGAGTAGATCAGCGCGGGTCCGGCCGGGTCCGTGGACTGGCGGAGCGCGACACGGCCGTCCGGCAGCTTCTTGGCCTCGATGCAGGTGCCGCCGTTGGTGCCGCTCCAGGGCTTCTCCCAGCCCTCCGTGCCGAGGTCCGTGGCCGGCATTCCGCTGTAGACCGGGTCCGTCATGTCAGAGCTCCTTACGCAGTTCGGCCAGGATGGGAATCGTCTCGCCGACCGGTTCGGCCTGGACGGCCATCCGGTCCAACACCTCGAGACAGGTGACGACTTCGCCCGGCTGGTCCACATAGACCGCGCCGGTGACGCCTTCCGTGTAGACGACGTCGGGCAGTTCGGTGAATCCGAAGCGGAAGTAGTGCAGCGGGCCGAAGGCCCCGGGGTGCGGCCCCGCCGCGAACCGCATGATCTGCAGCCGGACCTTGGGCATCGCCAGGGCCTCGATGAGATGATCGATCTGCCGGCGCATCACCTCGGCCCCGCCGACCGGGCGGCGCAGCGCGGTCTCCTCCAAGATGGCCCAGATCGCCGGGGCGTCCGCTTTGGAGAGCAGGCGCTGACGCTTGACGCGCAGGGCGATCCGGCGCTCGATCTCCTCGTCCGTGTCATTGGGGAAACCGGCGCGCAGCACCGCGCGGGCGTAGTCCTCGGTCTGCAGCAGCCCGGGGACGTAGTGCGGTTCGTAGGCGCGGATGACGGTGGCCTCGCTCTCCAGGCTCACATACGCGCTGAACCACTCCGGTACGACATCGCGGAACTGGTGCCACCAGCCGGGCTGGTTGGCCTCCCGGGTCAGGTCCAGGAAGTCGTCGATCTCCGGTGAGGGGACGCCGTAGGCCCGCAGCAGCTCCTTGACGTACGGGATCTTCAGGCCGACCTCGGCCTTCTCCATCCGGCGGACCGTCAGCGGAGTCACTTCGACGGCCCGGGCGGCCTCCTCGAAAGACACGTGGGCCCGCTCCCGCAGATGGCGTAGGCGCTTGCCCAGGACCATGCGTAAGACGGTGGGGGCGGCGCTCCCCGGCCGTGCCTCACTCACGTCCTGCCTCCCGGAATCACCGTCATGTGGGTGCAGTGTGCCATGACCTCGGAGCACCGGACAGAGCGATGCGGATCGTTCTGAAATTATCAGGACGAAGCTTGCGGGCTGAGACTGTCGACGCGCATAGTGGGGCACGTGACCCATCTCACGCACCACGGCCGGTGCCCTCAACCACCTTTCTCCGCTAAGGCGTTACGGGCACTCGGCAGCTCGGCGGCGCGCGGCACCGTCATGGGCCGGAGGTGACCGCGGTGACCAACGGCGCCGCACCGGGCACCCGGCACCGGGGCTCGGCCACCAACCAGGCCCTGGCCGCGGCCCTCAAGGAATCCGGCTGCTCATACGCCTCATTGGCCCTGCGCGTCAATGAGCTGGGGCGCCATCAGGGACACTCCTCCAACTACGACAAGGCGTCCGTCACCCGCTGGCTCCAGGGCGGCCAGCCGCGCGGTACGACGCCGGAACTGATCGCGGCCGTGCTCTCCCACCGGCTCGGCCGGCCGGTGGCCCCCGCCGAGCTCGGCTTCATCCCCGACCGACAGCGCCCGGTCGTCGCCAGGGCGCTGGCCTACCGGGAGGACGTGGCGGAAACCTTGCACACGCTCGCCGAACTCGGCTCCACCGACATATCCCGCCGCAGCCTGCTGGGCGCGGTCCCCTTCGTCGCCGGCGCGCTGGTGACCCCACAGCGGGAATGGCTGCTGTGGCTGGTCGAGAACCAGTGCGCCACCGGCCCGGCCGCCGGCGATCCGGCCGCGGCAGCCGACGCCGGCCGGATCGAGCAGGTCCGCGCCGCGATCAGCATGTTCGACGAGATGGACAACCGATTCGGCGGCGGCCAGGTCCGCGCCAGCATCGTCCTGTACCTGTCGACCGAGGTCGTCCCCATGCTCCAGCGCCGTAGCGTGCCCGCGGGCGAGCGGCGCCAGCTGTTCACCGCCGCGGCCAAGCTGGCCGCGATGGCCGGCTGGAGCAGCTACGACAACGCCGAATACGGCCTGGCCCAGCGCTATATGACCCAGGCGCTGCGGCTGTGCGCCGAAGGCGGCGACAAGGTCCTCGGCGGCCAGATCCTGGCCGGCCTGTCCCATCTGGCCACCAACCTCGGCCAGCCCCAGGCGGGGGTCGAACTCGCCCGGGTGGGCGTGGCCACCGCGAAGAACACGGGCAGCCCGCTGGGCCTGATGCGGCTGCACGCCATGGCGGCCCGCGGCTACGCCGCCCTTGACGAGCCCCGCGAGGCGGCCCGCGCGCTGCGCTCGGCGGACGCCGCGCTGGACGCGAGCCGGGGCGCCGAGGCGGAGTCGGAGTGGGTCCGCTTCCTCGACCACCACTATCTGGCGGCCGAGGCCGCGCTGTGCTTCCGCGACCTCGGCAGCGCGGCGCAGGCCGAGCGCGCGGCCGACGAGTCGGTGCGGGCCAACGGTGACCGGCGCCGCCGCCAGGCCATCAGCCGCTCGGTCCTGGCCACCGCCCATCTCCAGCAGAACCGGCTCGACGAGGCGATCGGCACCGCCGACGCGGCGCTCACGGCGCTCAGCGGGGTGCACAGCGAGCGCTCGGTACAGGCCCTGCGTGACTTCCGTACCCGGCTGCGGCCACACCGCGGCGAGCCCATGGTCCGCGACTTCGAGCTCCGCTCCCGGACCCTGCTCGGCGCCGCCGCCTGATACGCGCCGCGGCGTTTCTTCCCTGGCTCCTTCCGGGCTCCACCGCCATGCGGCCCGGAAGGGGTCCTCGTCCGGACCCTGCTCCGCCGGGGGTGTGCAGGGCCCGGGCGAGGCCAAAGGGGTCTGCGGAAGGAGCCTAATAGCCCTCCGCGCTGGGCGCGTTCTGGGCCCGGTCGACCGGCACATGGGCGCCGGAGACACCGCTGGACGCGTCCGAGAGAAGGAATGCGACAACCCGCGCCACCTCCTGCGGCGCGACCAGTTGGCCGTTCGGGAACTCCGTCGCGAACCTGGCGAACGCCTCCGGCTGCGCGACGCGCATCCGGTCCCAGCGCTTGCCGGGGATGAGCATCGACCCGGGGGAGACGGCGTTCACCCGGATCCCGTCGGGCCCGAGTTCACGGGCCAGCGAGGCCGCGAGGTGGATCTGGGCGGCCTTCGCCGCGCCGTACTGGGCCTGCGGCCCCGGCTTCCAGCCGGAGATGGAGGCGATGACCACGACCGACCCGCCCCCGGTGCCGCGCGCCCCGCGCAGATACGGCACGGCGGCCCGCACCAGCCGGGCGGTATGGCCGACGTTCAACTCCCAGGTGGCGGCCCAGTCGTGGGCGTCGGCCTCCTCCAGGCCGCCACCACGGGCGCCGCCGGCGCAGGCCACCACGCCGTCCAGACCGTCGAAACGTTCCGCCGCGCCCTCGACGAACTCCTCCAGCAGACCCGGCTCGACGACATCGAGCGCCTGGGTGAACAGCGCCTCCCGCCCCTGGCCGTCGGGCAGCGATTTCGCCAGGGCCGCCAGATCGGGCTCGGACCGCGCACAGGTGGCAACCGAGGCGCCATCCGCCAACAACAGGCGCACGATTTGCTCGCCCAGGCCCCGTGTGCCCCCCGTGACCACAATCCGCTTGCCGTCCACACCGGACCGCACGGCCGGGCAGGGCTCCTGCCGGCGGTCCTCACTCACGCTCACCACGCCCGGACCGTACAGTCCGACGGGCGTGCGACCCGAACCACTACGCCTGTACAACCGAACAACCCCCGTGCCCCCTCGCCGACCGGACCGTCCAACCGTTTGTCTACGTGAACGGTGACCGACGTAGTCCAGCTGTCTTCGAAGGAGGAATCCATGCCGCAACCCGGCAGCCACCGCGACCGGGCCGCAGCCGCCCGTGGCGGCCGGCCCCGGCGGGCGGGCCGAGGGGCGCGCACCCCTCGCCCCCGGCGCGGATGCCGCGGTGGGGGCCGTAGGCATGCGCTTACCCGCTTACCGGGGCATCAACCACCACCGCCGCGCGCGTTATCGGCGCGCCGGACCCGCCGGACCCGACAGACACAGCAGGCCAGACAGAACCGAAAGGCAAGACAGGCGCGATGGGCGCGGCCGGCGGGGAGGGGCCGGTGATCTCCTTGGCGACCCGCCGTTTCTTCCGGGCCGAGTTCCCGGCCCGCACCGACCGGGCCTTCGCCGTCCGCCGGATGCTCACCGCCTTCCTGAAGTACTGGCAGCTCGACCATGCCGTGGAGAGCGCGGTGCTGGCCACCAATGAGCTGTTCGCCAACGCGGTGGAGCACGGCAGCAGCGGCCCCGGCGACACCGTCTCCGTCACCGTGGGCGTGGAGCCCGCGGGGGACGAGCTGCGCATCGAGGTGGCCGACGGCTCGCCGGTCCGGCCGGTCTTCCGTACGGCGGCCGAGACGGAGGAGTCCGGGCGGGGGCTGGCCATCGTCGACGGCCTGGCGAACGACTGGGGCACCGACGCGCCCGACGGGGACGGCCCGGGCAAGAAGGTGTGGTTCACGCTGGCGCTCGGGCGGACGCGTTAGGGCGCGGCACGGCGCGGTAAGGCGCACAGACGGCCGGGCCGAGGGTGGGGCGGTGCGACCGGAGCGGACGAGTCAACAGGGGAGACGGGAGGCGACATGCGTGGGCGAGGCAGCGTGGAGACCGCCGCGGCCGACTGGCTGCTGTCGTCGGTCGGCGAGGAGCCCGGCCGGGTACGTGTGCAGTGGGCCAGTGGAAACGGCCTCGCCGACCTCCCGGTGGGCCGGCTCTTCGACCTGGTCCGGATGTCCGAGGGCACCGGGATGGCCGTGGTCCGGACGCTGCGGCTGCACGAGGCGGTGGTCGGCCCGGTGATGCTGGCCACCGCCAGCCAAGTGCTCTCCTTCCTCGTACCTCCCGGCTCGGCCCGCGAGTGGAAGGCGTGGCTGCAGGGGTCGGGCCACGGCCGCCGCCGCGCCGTCGCCGCCGCCGGGCCGGGCCGGGTGCTGCGCTGCCCCCGGCCCGGATGCGTACGGCAGGGCCACATCTGGCTGGTCAGGCCGGGCGGCCCGCTCACCGACAGCCGGGTGCTGTGGGCCGCGCTGCGGGACAGTGCGCCCCCCAGCGCCCGGGACCGCGCCTCGTACGCCGTGCACGCCCTGTTCCGGTAGGCCACGACGCCGGCCACGCTCAGGCCCACTCCGCGCGGTGCTCGACGGCGAAGTCGCGGAAGGAGCGGGGAGCGCGCCCGGTGACCCGGCGCACCGTATCGGTCGTACGGTCCTCCGCGCCGCGCCGGACCGCCTCGTCGAGCCCGGCCAGCATGGTGGCGAACTCCTTCGGGTATCCCGCGTCGGCCAGCCGCCCGGCCAGGGCCGCGGTGTCCACCGAGACATGGCGGACGGCCCGGCCGGACACCTCGGCGATGATGCGCGCCGCGTCGCCGTAGCCGATCGCCTCGGGCCCGGTGATGGTGTGCGCGGTGTCGTGCGGCCGTTCGTCCAGGAGGGCGCGTGCGGCGACGGCGGCGATGTCGCCCGCGTCGACGAAGCCGACCCCGGCCTCCCCGGTGGCCCAGGGGATCCGTACGAGCGGCGAGATCGTCACCGCCACCGGGGAGGCCGGGGT
>NZ_MUNE01000480.1:0-263 GCF_002154605.1 Streptomyces milbemycinicus
CCGCCCCCTCCCGCACCTCCGTGGTCACCTCGACCCAACCGCCCTGAGGGATGTTGTACCGCACCGCGTTCTGGATGAGGTTCAGCGCGATCCGCTCCAGCAGTACACCATTGCCCTGGACCACCGCGGACTGCCGCACCCCGCGCACCGCCACGCCCTTGTCCTGCGCCTCCGTACGGACCTGCTCCAGCGCCTGGGAGGCGACCTCGGCGAGGTCCACGGGCTTGCGGTCGACGATCTCGTTGTCGCTGCGGGCGAGCAGC
>NZ_MUNE01000480.1:272-3871 GCF_002154605.1 Streptomyces milbemycinicus
TGCGCAGCTCATGCGAGGCGTTGGCCACGAACCGCTGCTGGGCGGTGAACGCGCGGTCCAGGCGCTCCAGCATCTCGTCGAAGGTGTCGGCCAGCTCCTTCAGCTCGTCGTCCGGGCCGTCCAGCTTGATCCGGCGGGCCAGGTCCGAACCCGCCACCTGGCGCGCGGTGCGGGTGATCCGGCCGAGCGGCGAGAGCACCCGCCCGGCCATGGCGTAGCCGAACGCGAAGGCCACCACGGCCAGGCCCAGCAGCGCCAGCAGCGACCGGCGCAGCAGGGCGTCGAGGGCGAGGGCGCGCTGGTGGTTCATGCACCGCGCGACCGCCTCGTTGAACAGCGTGGTGCTGGACTGGCTGGGCAGCTCACAGGTGGGGTCGGTGAGGCTGTAGTCCATCTTGACGATCTGGAAGGGGAGTTTGCTGCTCCCCTGCAGGACGTCCGCCGCCAGCAGATAGATGATCGTCAGCAGCACCACGCCGGCGATCAGGAACATCCCGCCGTACAGCAGGGTGAGCCGTATCCGGATCGTGGGCCGCAGCCAGGGACGCGGGGTCGCCGCCGGCCGCGGGTCCCAGCTGGGCTTGGGTGGTGCGGTGGGCGGAATCGGGGTCGTGGCCATGCCCGATCAGATCCGGTAGCCGGAGCCGGGCACCGTGACGATCACCGCGGGCTCGCCGAGCTTGCGGCGCAGCGTCATGACGGTGACCCGGACCACGTTGGTGAACGGGTCGGTGTTCTCGTCCCACGCCTTCTCCAGCAGCTGCTCGGCGGAGACGACGGCGCCCTCGCTGCGCATCAGCACCTCGAGCACCGCGAACTCCTTGGGGGCCAGCTGGACCTCCCGGCCGTCCCGGAAGACCTCGCGGCGGTTGGGGTCCAGCTTGATCCCGGCGCGCTCCAGCACCGGCGGCAGGGCGACCGTGGTGCGGCGGCCGAGCGCCCGTACGCGGGCGATCAGCTCGCTGAAGGCGAAGGGCTTGGGCAGATAGTCGTCCGCGCCGATCTCCAGCCCCTCGACGCGGTCGCTGACATCGCCGGAGGCGGTCAGCATCAGCACACGGGTGGGCATGCCGAGCTCGACGATCTTGCGGCACACGTCGTCGCCGTGGACCAGCGGAAGGTCCCGGTCGAGGACGACCACGTCGTAGTCGTTGACCGCGATGCGCTCCAAGGCGGCGGCCCCGTCGTACACGACGTCGACGGCCATGGCCTCCCGGCGCAGTCCGGTGGCCACCGCATCGGCGAGCAGCTGCTCGTCCTCGACGACGAGTACACGCACTTTTCGTCAGTCCTTCCCTTGGGTGCCTTACGGGCGTCATGGAGCGCCCGGCGGGCTCGATCCGGCCGGACTCGATCGGCGCCCGGCGCCTCCATCCTGCCTCGAAGGCTCATAAACCGGCGGTAAGGGGGATCCGGAAGGGGCTGCTCAAGATTCTTTTTCGGCAGAGGTTTCCCCTCGCGGAGCGATGGGGAGGACGACTGCACACCCCGATCACGCCCTGTATGTGGCATCCCACAAGCATCTCTGCCATCAGCAGGGACCACGCACGTGATCGTCCCGCCCCGGCACACCCCCGTGCCACCGACCCACGACGAGGGGGCGCACATGGACGCGTTCACCGCAGGAATTCTGCAGCGTATAGAGACCACCAAGTCCGACCTCACCCGCGCCCGTGAGACGGGCGACGACTACCTTGCCGATGTCGAGCTGTCGGAGCTCGAAGACCTCCGCCGGCTTGCCGCCGAGCACGGCGTGGAGATCGGTGCGATCGCCTGACGGCGATCTCCCGGCATCCGCGTTCACCAACCCTGCGACGCCCCGGCTGCCCTTGCGGCACCGGGGCGTCGCGCTGCGTTCAGACCGCGCTCGGGTCAGTCGTGCCAGGCGCCCAGGTCCTCCAGGAGCCCCTGCAGCGGCTCGAAGAGGCCTGGGGGCGCGGCGATGGTGAGCTCGCCGGAGGCCGGGATCCCCGGCCGCCCGCCGGTCAGCGCGCCCGCCTCGCGGGCTATCAGCGCACCGGCCGCGTAGTCCCACGGGTTCAGCCCGCGCTCGTAGTAGCCGTTGAGCCGGCCACACGCCACATCGCACAGATCGATGGCCGCCGATCCGCCGCGCCGGATGTCGCGCACCTTGGGCACCAGGGCGCGGACCACCTCGGCCTGGCCGATGCGCCGCTCGGTGCGGTAGCCGAAGCCGGTGCCCACAAGCGCCTGGTCCAGCACGGGCGCGGGACGGCAGCGCACCCGCTCCCCCCGCTCCTGCCCCTCGGCCACGAGGTACGCACCGCCGCCGAGCACCGCGTGGTACGTCTCGCGGCGCATCGGGGCCGTCACCACACCCACGACCGTCTCGCCGTCCCGCTCAGCGGCGATGCTCACCGCCCAGGCCGGCAGGCCGTAGAGGTAGTTGACCGTGCCGTCGATCGGGTCGATCACCCAGCGCACCCCGCTGCTGCCCTCGGTGCTCGCGCCCTCCTCCCCCAGCACGCCGTCGTCGGGGCGGCGGTCGGCGAGGAAGTCCGTGATCAGCTTCTCGGCGGCCAGGTCCATCTCGGTGACCACGTCGATGGGGCTGGTCTTGGTCGCGGCCACGCCGAGGTCGGCCGGGCGGCCGTCACGGAGCAGGTCTCCCGCCCGGCGGGCGGCCTCCAGGGCGATATCGAGGAGTTCGGTCGTGAGCGGGTCGGTCATCGTGCTCCTTAAAGGCATGCGGGCGGACGGCGCGGCTCGCCACGACATCGGCGGGCCGGGGCCGGTGCGGTGGTGCGCTCAGTCCTCTCCCGCCGCGGCGGGCCGCGGCGCCCGGGCCGGGCAGCAGCCCGCCGGGCAGAGGTCGTGGCTCGGGCCGAGCGCGCCCAGCGCGCAGCGCGCCGGAGCGGCCGCCTCCCGGCCGGCGGCGAAGCGCTCGGCGGCCGCGCGCTCCAGGACCAGATCGCGCACCGCGGCCGCGAAGCGCGGGTCCGCGCCCACGGTCGAGGCGCGCGCGACCGGCAGGCCCAGCTCCTCGGCCTTGGCCGCCGCCTCCGTGTCGAGGTCGTACTTGACCTCCATGTGGTCCGAGACGAAGCCGATCGGGACCATCACGGCGGCGGGGGCGCCCGCGCCGTGCAGCTCCTCCAGGTGGTCGCAGATGTCCGGCTCCAGCCACGGGATGTGCGGGGCGCCGCTGCGCGACTGGTAGACGAGGCGCCAGGGGTGCTCCACACCGGTCTCCTCGCGCACCGCGTCGGCGATCAGCCGGGCCACGTCCAGGTGCTGGGCGACATAGGCGCCGCCGTCCCCGTGGTCCTGGGGCGGGCCCGAGGTGTCGGCGGCGGCCGTCGGGATGGAGTGCGTGGTGAAGGCGAGGTGCGCCCCGGCGCGTACGGCCTCGGGCAGCTCGGCGAGCGCGGCGAGCGTCGCGTCGACCATGGGCCGGACGAAGCCGGGGTGGTTGAAGTAGTGCCGCAGCTTGTCGACGCGCGGCGTCTCCAGGCCCTCCGCCTCGAGCGCGGCCAGCGCGTCGGCCAGGTTCTCGCGGTATTGGCGGCAGCCGGAGTACGAGGCGTACGCGCTGGTGGCCAGCACCAGGACGCGGCGATGGCCGTCGGCGGCCATCT
>NZ_MUNE01000481.1 GCF_002154605.1 Streptomyces milbemycinicus
GCCCCTGAGCCCCTGAGCCCCTGAGCCCCTGAGCCCCTGAGGAACAGGCCATGAGAAGCTTCCGGCCATGAACGTTGGGGCGGCGGAACTGCTACTCGGCGGCGTCGTCCTGGTGGGCGCGTCCGTGCAGTGGCTGACGGGGATGGGATTCGCCCTCGTCGCCGTGCCCGCCCTCGTCCTGCTGCTCGGCCCGGCGCCGGGCGTCGCCCTCGCCAACTGCGCGGCCGGCGCAATCTGCGCGGTGGGCCTCGCCGGAGGCGGCTGGCGGCAAGTGCGGCTGAACGCGATGATCCCCCTGGTCGCCGCCTCCGCCTGCACCGTCCCGGCCGGCACCTGGGTCGCCGCCCACCTGCCCGAACCCGTCCTCCTCGCCGTCATGGGCGGCCTCGTCACCGTGGCCGTCCTGCTCGTCATGGGCGGCACACGCGTACCCGCCCTGAACGGCGTCAAGGGAGCACTGACCGCGGGCGCCGCCGGAGGCTTCATGAACTCCTCGGCCGGGGTCGGCGGCCCACCCGTGTCCCTGTACGCCCTGAACGCGGGCTGGGCCGTCCGCGAGTTCGTACCGAACGCACAGTTCTACGGGATCGTGGTGAACGCCTTCTCCATCGCCGCCAACGGGGTTCCCCGACTGGAGTCGGGCGTATGGGCGTTGGCCGTGGCCGGAATGGCGGCGGGCGCGGTCATCGGCAGGGCACTCGCCGAGCGCGTCCCGGAGCGGGGAGCCCGGTTGCTCGTCCTCCTGATCGCGCTGGGCGGCGGGCTGTCCACGCTGGTCAAGGGGGTATGGGAGCTGTGACCCCGGGATGCCCCGGGATCGGACCTGCTCGACCCGGGCGCGTTCCAGCGTGTCGAGCAGACCCGTGACGTTACGGGAACTCACCCCGCCCGCACCGTACCGCCGCAGCCGGTCGACGGCCTGCGAGCCGTACTAGCTCCGCTCTTGCTCCCGCTCCACCGGCAGCCACAGCTCCGCGTCGGCTTCGGTCTTGTCCGGCGACAGCCGGGTGCGCAGGATCTCCGGGCCGGGACGGCTGCGGTACGGGTTCGACGGGAACCACTCCGTGAACACGTCGCGCCACAGGTACTGGATCGCCTCCGGCATCGGCCCGGAGGTGGTGAAGACCGCCCAGCTACCGGCCGGAACGGGGAGGACGGCCGCACCCTCGGGCGGCGCCGCCGAGGTGATCACCCCGTGGTAGTAGTCGAGTTCGGTGCCTTCGGCCCGGCTCGGGTCCAGGTCGTCACAGACCGCGACGATGCCCTGCGGCTCCAGGTCCGACAGCTTCTCCAGGCGCTCCAGGGTCCCTGGCTCGATCCCGCGGATGAAGTCGATGATCGCCTGGTTCGGCCCCACGTGCACCAGTGGCACCCGGGCCTTGAGGCCGACGACGCTGAAAGCCGGCCTGTCCACGACGCGATAACGCATACTGCTGCTCCCTTCGATGGTGAGTCGGAAGGTCAACCGGGGCTGGGAGACCAGCGCCGCACCGCTGCGCCGTGCCTCGCCCGGCCCGACACCGTGCATCGCCCGGAACGCCCGCGCGAACGCCTCGCCCGAGCCGTAGCCGTAGCGCACCGCGATCTCCAGCAGCGACACATCCCCCGCAAGCACCTCGGCCCCCGCGACGGTGAGCCGTCGCCGCCGGATGTACTCCGACAGCGGCATCCCCGCCAGCGCCGAGAACATCCGGCGCAGGTGGTACTCCGACGTGGCCGCGATACGCGCCAGCCCCGCCCCGTCGATGGACTGGTCGAGGTGGCGCTCGATGTGCTCCATGGCATGGTTGAGCCGATCCAGCACGCCCGGTTTCCTTCCTCTCGTGCGCTCACCACGCTAGGCAGCGCGCATCCCCCCGGACCCGACATCCTGTGCCCGATCAGGTCGGGTACGCGGGCGGCCCGACATGCATATTTCACCGTCAATGTAATAGCCTTGGGAGTCGATCAAGATAGGGGGAGTTTTCTTTGGGTGAGTCAGCTGACAATGGCGAGCTTCCTGAGCCGTCTGGTATATACCTGCCACTTCTTCCCGGGGAGGAAGGGTTTTCGGCCCCACCGTCTCTGGAAGCTCAGTCACCCAGTCAGCCGAACATCTATGACCCTGATGCCCCGCCGCCGAAACGCTCGCTCATGCCCGGCACGTATGGACCGGTTCCGCAGAACATCAGGATCGCGGACAAGGTGCTGGAAGGGGCCGCGGAGAAGGCGGATGAGGTGCATGACGCCTTCTGTACCCCCGCCGCGTCTTTGGAGGGGCTGACGAAACAGGCTGTCACGGCCCTCGAGGGATTCCAGACATCCAATGCGCTGACGAGGTCGCACGAGAAGTGGGAGGAGCAAGCGGGATTAGTGGCCGGCTGGATCACCAATATCGCTCAGAGCCTGCGGTTGGCGGCCCGCGCGTATGACGGCACCGACCATGGTGTGAAGGACGGCTTCGATCTCTTTGTGAAGCAGAGTGCGTCCCCTGCCTCATCAGACGTCGTGTACCCGCCCTCGTACTTGCCATACCTGACACAGGATGGTGATGAGTGATGCCTGCCCTTTATCGGAAACTGATGTCTGCCGACTTCTCCACGTTGGACGACCTTGCCGCGCAATGGGGAGAGGCGCACAGGAAGCTGGAAAAGCTCCCGGGGCGAATGCGCGACGAGGTGCTCAAGCCCCTTAAGGACAAGGGCTACTGGGAGGGCGCTGCGGCCCCCTATGCCTGGACGCAGATAGACGACATTCAGCGTCAGGTAGCGGGCGCAGTCAAGGTGGCCGCCGCCGTCCGGAAGGTCTTGATGGACGGCGTCGGGGAGCTCAGGGCGGCGCGAAGGGAGGTGAAGGACGCGGTCAGCAGGGCAGAGAAAAAGGGTTTGCAAGTAAGTGCCGATGGTCGCGTATCCCGGAAAGGCGGCGGCGGTGAGTCGGCGGATGCACCCGATGCTGCCACCCAGAAGGATGCCGATGACGCCCAGGATGAAATAATAGAAGTTCTTCGAAAGGTCTACATTATCGATGAAAATCTTTCGATCACGCTCATGCAGGACATAGGGGTCGATCAGTGGTTCAATACCAAGCCGCTGTTGACCGACATCAACCACACGTCTTCGCTCAGTATTGCTCAGTTCAATTCCCTGAACCTGGCGCTGGATGGCAAGGACGCTCATCCTGAGCGAAATAACACCACACCGTACGATCTTGGCTTCGACTGGCTCGGTAACGCAGGGCCGGATCATCAGGAGTTCACGCTTGGGGACAAATTTACCGAGCTCATACAGCGCAGCAAGAGTATGGAAGATATCCGAAGGCAGACGATGGACGGATGGAGGGCGGGGAATGGGGTAGGGAAGGCGCATTACTCCATTTCTGAGGACGGTAAGGTTGGTGCGGCGAGGAAGTTGTTCGGTGAGGATCTGCCTGCCATCATCACTAATGATGAGGATGGGCTGGGGCAGGCGTATCTCGGTTCCTATAACGTTCGGTATCAGGTCAACGGCGTCGATCCGGATGGATCGGTTGTTGTGAAATACACCCTGGATAACAAAACGAGCGTTTCGTCGTTCTTGCACTATATTGGCTACTACGACTGGCTGAAATCCCTCGACCCAGGATCCGGGCCAGCGGGCACCACCAGTCAGACCGTCACGTGGACTGAACGGATTCATCCGGATGCCTACTAAGACGGGGGGCGGGGTCTTTCGTCGCGTGGTGCGGTGGATGTATGGCTCGATGACGCGCGGTGTCATCTTCTCGTGCGTCTTCATGCTGTTGCTGGCCGTGGGCTATCTGCGTCTGATGAATGCGATCAGCGGAGAGCCCTCGCACGGCTGCCCGCGGGCAGCCTCCGATCTGCGTCAGTCGGCGCTGCCCGGGCGGTATGCGGGAACGAGCGGGATGGAGATCGACCTTGCGTACGATCGTCCCGGCGCGCCCGAGGGGCAGGCTTCCTTCCAGGTACGGAACTGGCGGTACGGCGACTACGAGCACGGGGACGACAGCTCGGGATCTTTCGACGGCTCCGGATCCTGGGAGTACGAGCCCCGCAGCGGCGTCGAGGGCATGCAGATCAGACTGGATTTCGACGAAGGACCACAGCCGGGCAAGCCGGCCCCGATCAGCTTCCTGGCTGTGGGCAGCGACGGCGGGCGCCCTGTGCTGTTCGACGATGTGGACCCGGATGTGTGCCCGGACATCGTGATGAACAAGAGCGGCTGAAGGTACTCGCGGGGCTGCGGGGCGGGATCCTCAGTCCCAGCCCACGGCTGACTGGACTCGCCCTGGCCGACGCCCGGCGGGCGACGCCGCCCTGTCAGGAGCCGCCCCCGCGGCAGTCGTCGCTCTTCGGCTGCGGTCAATCAGGTCGGGTCCTCCCCGGCCTGCCCTCCGCCCTCCGTGCCTACGACGCGGAACGCCGCCGCAGCGCCCAGCGGATCGCCTTCGCCTCCCGGAACCTGCACCGCTTCATGGCCGCCGAGCACACCCGCCTGCGTGACCTGCTGGTCCGCGTTTATGCCCGCTTGGCGCCCGCGCTTGGGCCCGGCTGACGTCAGGTGCGCCTACGCCGCGGTGAACAGCGCCTCGGCGCCGACCGGTCGGAAACCCGCCGCCTGAAAGGCGCGCACGCTGCGGGCGTTGCCCGCGGCCTGTTGCGACCAGACCGGCCCGCCGTCCGGCACCAGATGCCGCGCGGCTGTGGCCAGCGCCCGGCCCAGGCCCCGGTGACGTACGTCCTCGTCCACCTCGATCGCCGTCTCCCAGCGGCCGGCCACGCCCCGGCCGAGAATGAGCACACCTCCGTCGGCTGCCCAGACCTGGACATCGTCCCGGCGTTTACGCGCCCTGGACACGCGCGGATGATCGGGGTCAGCCAGCTCGCGCAGCTCCAGCGGGGGGTCGCCCGGCAGGGCACTCGCCACGGTGAGCAGGTCTATGGTGTCGGTCGACCGCCCCGTACGGGTCAGGAACGCCGCCAAGAAGCGCGGATTCATCGTGGCCGCCAACTCGTCGCAGTCGAGGGAGGCCAAGGTGGCGCGTACCCACTGCGGATCCTCGTCGGTGAACACCACGGAGTGTGCGGTGAACGAGATCACCCCGGCGTCGCGGTAGCTCGGTTGCGGCACCACGGTCGTGCCGCCGTCGGGCGGTGGGAAGTGCCCGTGTGCCGCCGCGTTCAGGATGCTGGCCAGGGTTTGGCGCATGGTGATTCTCGGCTCCGGCCTCGATGGGACGTGTAGGACGTGTGGGACGTGCGGGGCGCATTGAGGGCCAAGGCTGTCACCGTCAGCAGAAGGCACCACAGGAGGGCGGACTCGGGCTGTGGCTCCAGAGCTTTGGCCGGTTTCAGATCTTCAGCTGCGGCCGCGAGTTCCGGAGTGGGGCGAGGCCGTCGAAGACGATGGCAAGCATCCGGTCTCGTACCTCCTCCTTGAGGTGGGTGTGTGCGGAGGCTCGTGATGTGGCGACGAGCAAGGCGTACACCTCGGGCAGTTCGACGTCATCTCGGACGGCGCCGGCGCGTTGGGCATGCTGAAGCAGAGCACCGACGGCTCGACGCAGTCCGTCCGATGCCTGAGCGGCGTCGCCCGGGTTGTCACCACCGGCCTCGAGCAGGGCCTCGCCTATGGCGATTTTGCCGGCCGCGTCGGCGACGAGGTGGCTGAAGAAGTCGAAGAACGCCGTACCCGGGTCCGTGGCGTGAAACAGCGTTTCGGCCTGCGCGCGCAGGCGATCGAACCGCTGCACGAGAACGGCTTCCAGTAGCGCGGCTTTGGTGGGGAAGTGCCGGAAGACTGTGGCGATCCCGACGTTGGCCAGGCGGGCCACCTCCTCGGTGGACGCAGACTGGCCACCCTTGCCGAAGACCTCCTCGGCCACGTTCAAGATCCGCTCGCGGTTGGTTCGCGCGTCAGCGCGTTGCGGTCGGCTGCTGCCCATCTCTCGGTTACCTGGGGTGCTCATCGCGCTTTCACTCGTATGTCGCTATCCGAAGTCGCGACTCCGTATAATCGGAGTCCGCACTTCGGATAGTACTTCGACGCCACTGCATGTCGGCGCAGACGACAGGAGAGTGCCATGACCCAAGTCCTCAGCCCGCGAGAGGTTTTCCTCGCGCTCGTGAACGGTGTCGCGGAGGGCCGCTGGAAGGAACTGCCCGATCTGTATGCGGAGCAGACCCATGTCGTACACCCGTTCGACCCGCTTCGTGCTGCCGCGCTCCGTACGCGCGACGAGCTGCGCGAACACTTCAGGCCGACCGGCGCCGGCCCCCAGCTGCGCCGTCGGGCAACCAACATCACGATCCATGAGACGACCGACCCCGAGGTCATCGTCGCCGAGTTCGAATACCAGGGAACAGTCGAAGAGACCGGAGAACCCTTCGCGCTGCCCGGCATCTTCGTCCTTCGGGTGCGCGACGGTGAGATCATCAGCTCCCGCGACTATTTCGACCACGTCACCGCCGCCCGCGTTCGCGGGCAGCTCGACACACTTGTCGCAGCCGTGCAGGTGAGCGGTGCCACCGAAGAGTGATGGCCAGTGGTTCGTGCCATCGAAGTTTGACCAGCCGGGGTGCTGGTGTGCCAGTGGTAGGGGTTGTGGGCTCGCGGAGGCCTGCGCTTTGGCCCGGCCTTGAGGGGGCCTGTTGCCGTCGCGGGCGGGTCTCAAGTCTCCGTTCGGGTTGACCCGTAGTGGTCGCAGCGACGATGGAATATCGCGCGGTACTCCCTCGGCCGCTGGCCCGTATGTCTGGCAAAGATGCCGCTGAACGCCCCAGGGTCGCCGTACCCGACGTCGGCGGCGATGCTCGCGACGGTCCTGTCGGTCGTCTCCAGCAGGTGTCTGGCTCGACGCACCCGGACCGTCTGCAGGTACGCGAGTGGCGTCTCGCCGGCTTCGTCGCCGAAGCGGCGGAGCATGGTTCTCGTGCTTACGTGGAACTCCTGGGCGAGGGTGGGCAGGTCATAGCGAGCACTGAGGTTCTGGTCGAGCCACCGCTTGACGCTGAGCGAGAACTCCCTGCCCACAGTGGGTATGAGCCCCGGGTCGACATAGGGAGCCTGTGTGGAACGCGCATCATCAACAAGCGCGATACGCGCGGTGCTACGGGCGACGCGGGGGCCGTCGTGCTCGCGGATGAACTGCAGGGCGAAGTCGTACATGGCACTGAAGGCCGCTGTGGTCGTCACCCCCCGGTCGGTCACGACCAAGCTCTCCGGGCGGAGGCGCACGTCGGCGTACCGGCGGGCGAACCGATCCGCGAACAACCAGGACGTGGTCGCTTGGCGCCCGTCGAGCAGCCCGGCTTCAGCGACTAGGAAGGCGCCCACGCAGATCGATACGACAGCGGTCCCCGAGGCCGCCTGCGATCGAATCGACGCTGCCTCCGGTCCCAGGTTTGCGAGTGTCGCGTCGAGATCGAGCGTGGGCGAAAGCTCGAATCCCGGCACGATCAGGACGTCCACCGGGCGAACCGCCGAGACGTCGAGGACCGAACCGCCGGCCGCGATCACACGACGCCGTGGCGAGATGACCGACGCCTCGTAGGCCGGCTGAACCGCCCCTTGCGCCGCGGCGACGTGAGTTGCCATTGCCAGGAGGTCAGGGACGCCGAATACCTCCGACGCGAAGCAGCCGGGGTAGGCCAGCACACCAACGCGCAGCGGACTCATGCGGCCCCTCCGGCGCCTTCGAACGGGTGGCGATATTACCGTGATACGTGGCGATGCCGCCGCTTCTCGGAAGGGCGGCCGCTCGTCATCATCTCGGTCATGACAATCATGCGAGGACAGAGCGACCCCTTGGACGACTTCTCGCGGAGAGCCGTCAGCGTCGATGACGTCGACAAGACCGTGTACGTTGCCGGGTCAGGACCGGCAGTCATCCTCATGCCCGAGATGCCGGGTATCAGCCCCGACGTCGCGCGGTTCGCGCGGTGGGTGCGTGATGCCGGCTTCTCCGTGTACCTGCCCTCTCTTTTCGGCGTCGACGGTGCCTATCCGCTCGCCGGGGCACGCGAGACCGTCGTTCGACGCGCCTGCGTCAGCGCCGAGTTCCGAGCCTTCGCCGGTGGCGGCACCAGCCCCGTCGTCACATGGCTGCGCGGCCTCGCCCGCCTGGCGCACGCCGAGCGTGGCGGGCCTGGCGTCGGCGCCGTCGGTCTGTGTTTTACCGGCAACTTCGCCTTGACCATGGCGCTCGAACCGGCTGTCATCGCACCAGTGGTCAACCATCCGTCGCTTCCGCTGGACGATCCCGGCGGTCTGGAGATCAGCGACGAAGACGCTGCTGCCGTGGCTGAACGCGTAGCGCGAGAGGGATTGAAGGTTCTCGCCTACCGCTTCGACAACGACAGGTGGTGCACTGGTCAGCGGTTCGCGGCTTACCGAGCGCTGCTCGGGGACGCATTCGACGGCCGCGTACTCAAAGCCGAGACCGCGAACACGAACCCTCCGCCCTTCTTCCGTGACGTCGTCGGTTGCGCCCACAGCGTCGTCACGGCACACCTCGTCGACCAGGACGGTCACCCCACCATGCAGGCCCGGAACGAGATCATCGCCTTCCTGGCCGAGCGGCTCGGGATGTGGGCTGAATGAGCCCTTGGCACTCCGGCACCTGGCGATGCGACAGAGCGCCGCCGCTTCCCGATGCGATCTGGTCGTCGACCTGGGGCACTCGTGACCGCCCCTCGGCGACCACGACTGACACAGGCCACTCAGATTTCGATGACACACGCTCAATCTTCAGTGGCACAGGACAGGGACCCGCTCATGATCACGCAGAAGGGGAGAGCCGTTCGCGCACCCATTCAGGATCTGGGTTGGTGTGCGGCTTGCCCGCCACGACGACAGTCGGCACGGTCTCATTGCCATCGTTGACTGCCCTCACCGCGGCTGCTCCAGCCGGGTCACGCCAGATGTCGACCCAATGCAACTGGTGGGCGCTACGGCCCAACCGGATACGCAGTCGCAGACAGTACATGCAGCCCGGCCGCCAGAAGACGACCGGCCGGCCGTCGACCGCGCTGCGGCGTTGTGCCTCCTGCTCACCGATCGACTCCGGGAAGATCAGGGGCGAGTTCACGCCTGCCAGCAGCACAAACACCAGCAGAAATGCTGCGGCTGCGCTGGGGCTCCCGCTGAAGGTCAGCCCAGTCGCGACAGCTGAGCCGCAGAGCACGAGCAGTATCGGCCAGATCCACGCACGCGTCATGGTGACACAGGCTATCGGTGAATCGAAATACTCCTCGAACTAGGCCGCTCGCCTGGGCGTTCGTCGGACGTAGAGGCGGCCTTCGTCTGATCATGTGTTCCGACCAAGGTGCACCGATCGAGACGAAGGCCGTGAGGGTGTCCCTGTCCCGTCTCTTCGGTAACCCGCCGTCTGGTTCGGCCGAACGAGTTGTCAGCAGAGCGACACCGGCGGTCTCGCCTCCGCGCAGGGCTTGTGTTGAACTGAGCAATAGAACCCGTACGCGACGATGGGGTGACCGCGATGCCTCTTGAGGGCGAGTACGCGCCGAGTCCGGCGCAGTGGGTGCGCGAACAGGTCGAGTTGTATGAGAGTTCGGGCGGCACGCAGGGGACGACGCTTTGGGACACGGGCCTGCCCGTCGTCATTCTCACGACGCGCGGTGTGAAGAGCGGCAAGATTCGCAAGATCCCGCTGATGCGCGTGGAGCACGAGGGGCGGTACGCGGCCGTGGCCTCGAAGGGCGGCTTCCCACGTCACCCGGTCTGGTACTTCAACGTCAAGTCCGGCCCGCGCGTGGGACTCCAGGACGGCTCCGTACGCCAGGACATGACGGCCCGTGAGGTCACCGGGGACGAGAAGGCCGAGTGGTGGGAGCGCGCGGTCGCCGCGTATCCGCCGTACGCCGAATACCAGGAGAAGACTGACCGCGTGATCCCCGTCTTCGTGCTGGACCCGTGTGCGTGGTGAGGCCGGACAGTCTCACTTGGCCTTGTCCCCGGAATGCGGACTGAAGAAGGCCAGGTGAGACAGAGGCAAGCCTTCCTGAGGAGATTCGACCTGGAGCACACATTCCGGCTGATGAAGCAGACCCTCGGCTGGACCCGTCCGAAGATCCGTACCCCCGAGGCTGACGAACGCTGGACATGGCTCGTCATCGCCGCCCACACACAGATCCGGCTTCTCCGCCGGGCGGCTGCCGACCTCCGCCGCCCCTGGGAGAGGCCGGCCAAGCCCGGCAGGCTCACCCCGGCCCGGGTCCGCCGGGGGTTCAGGAACTCGGCACACGTCCTAGGACCATGGCCCGAGGTGTCCGGGCCCCGTGGCCAGTACCGTCGCGAGACATGAACATCGCCAAGGAACCGCGCAGCGCTGAACAACGGCGGCGTGACGTGCTCGAAAGACTGCGGACAGAGGAAGACGTCTGGGTTGCGTCCGCCGGCGCGGACGGACTGCCGTGCCTGGTGCCGCTGTGGTTCCTCTGGGACGGCGCGGCGATGTGGATGTCGACCAGACTCACCAACCCCACCGGGCGCAACCTGCGGGAAACGGGCCGGGCTCGCCTTGCGCTGGGTCATACGCGGGATGTCGTCCTGATCGACGGAAGGGTGGAAACCTTCACCGCTGAGGAGGTGCCCTCCGACGCGGCGGACGCCTTCGCGCGGAGGTGGGGCTGGGACCCGCGGAAGGATCATGCCTCCTACGCGTATTTCAAGGTGCTTCCGCAGGCAATACAGGCCTGGCATGGGGAGCACGAAATCAAGGGCAGGCATGTGATGTGCGACGGAGAGTGGACCGACGGTTGAGTCTCATGATCGGCACACGGGGGTGGAGGGTTGGTCGGCGAGGTAGAGCGACCGCTCACTCTGGGTGAAGGACCTTTGGACTGCTTGGCAGACCTTCTTGATTGAAGAGGCTGGGTTGGGGAGCGAAACGTCCCACAGCCGGACTGTTTTGTCGTCACTGGCGGTGGCCAGGGTGCGGCCGTCCGGGCTGAACGCCACCGACCGGACAACCGCGCTGTGTTCCGTCAGGGTGGTGCGCGGTCTGCCCGTTGCCACATCCCATAGGCGCACCGTCGTGTCGTCGCTGCCGCTGGCGAGCGTGCGGCCATCTGGGCTGAAGGCCACTGACGTTACGAAGTCGCTGTGGCCGGTCAGGGTGGCGCGCCGTTTGCCGGTCGCCACGTCCCAGAGGCGCACGGTCTTGTCGCTACTGCCGCTGGCGAGGGTGCGACCGTCCGGGCTGAATGCCACCGACGTTACGTAGTCGCCGTGGCCGACCGGGGCGCTGCGCGGTCTACCGGTCGCCACGTCCCATAGCCGGGCCTTCCCATCCCACCCTCCGCTGGCGAGCGTGCGGCCATCTGGGCTGAAGGCCACTGACGTTACGAAGTCGCTGTGGCCGGTCAGGGTGGCGCGCCGTTTGCCGGTCGCTACGTCCCATAGGCGCACCGCCTTGTCGTTGCTGCCGGTGGCGA
>NZ_MUNE01000482.1 GCF_002154605.1 Streptomyces milbemycinicus
CCCTCCCTTCCGTGTCCGCTCGGTCATCGCCGCCCCGCCTTCCCGCTCGCTGCCTGAGGCATTCGCCGCCTGAACATTCGTTCGCCGCTCGCCGACCGTACGGCATCCCCGTGTCCACGAAACCTTGGATATCGGGGTATCGAATCGAATAACAAAATGGTAACTATGCCTACCTTGCTACAGGTCATCGCGGGCGGTCCGGTCCACCATGTCCTGGACCGACCGCAGCGATCAGGAGGTTCCGCCGTGACGGCAGTGGAGAACGCGCTGGGCAAGCTCGATCTGGACACCAAGGCGCGGCTGCTCTCCGGCCAGGACATGTGGTCGCTGCCCGCCGTCCCCGAGATCGGGCTGCGGTCGCTGGTGATGTCGGACGGCCCGATCGGCGTGCGCGGGGTGCACTGGAGCGCCGACGACCCGTCCATCGCCCTGCCCAGCCCCACCGCCCTGGCCGCGACCTGGGACCCGGAACTCGCCCGCCGCGCGGGCCATCTGCTCGCCCAGGAGGCGCGCCGCAAGGGCGTGCACGTACTGCTGGCGCCGACGGTCAACCTGCACCGCTCGCCGCTGGGCGGCCGCCACTTCGAGGCGTACAGCGAGGACCCGTACCTCACCGGCGAGATCGGCACCGGCTATGTGACCGGTGTCCAGGAGGGCGGGGTCGGTACGACCGTCAAGCACTTCGTCGCCAACGACGCCGAGACCGAGCGCTTCACCGTCGACAACCGGATCGGCGCGCGGGCGCTGCGCGAGCTGTATCTCGCCCCCTTCGAAGCCATCGTCAAGAACGCCCGCCCCTGGGGCGTCATGGCCGCCTACAACAGCGTCAACGGCTCGACCATGACCGAGCACCGCGAGCTGCAGCGGGGGGTGCTGCGCGGCGAGTGGGGGTTCGACGGCTTCATCGTCTCCGACTGGCTGGCCGCCCGCGACACCGTACGGGACCTGCTCGGCGGGCTCGACGTCGCCATGCCGGGGCCGCGCACCGTCTACGGTGAGGCGCTGGCCGCCGCCGTACGGGCCGGGGAGGTCCCCGAGGCCGATGTGGACGAGGCGGTGCGCCGCGTGCTGACCCTCGCCGCCCGCGTCGGCGCCCTGGAGGGCCTGGACGGGGCGGACCCGGCCGTGGCCGCCGCCGACCGGCCGGAGGCTGTGGACGGCGAGGCGCTGGCCCGCGAGATCGCCCGGCGCTCCTTCGTCCTGCTGCGCAACGAACCCGCGACAGCCTTGCCAGGTCGCCCGGCCCTGCCGCTCGACCCCGCCCGCCTGACGAGCGTCGCACTGCTCGGCGCGGCGGCCCGCGACGCCCGGGTGCTCGGCGGCGGCTCCGCCCAGGTCTTCCCCGAGCGCGTCGTCTCGCCGCTGGAGGGGCTGCGCGCCGCCCTGCCCCCGGACGTCCTGACCTACGCCGTCGGCGCCGACCCCTCCGATGAACTCGCCCCGGCCGCCCAGGGGTTCGAGCTGAGCGCCACCGTGCGCGCCGAGGACGGCCGGACGCTGGGGGAGTCGCGGCTGCCGAACGGGGAGGTGCGCTGGCTCGGCGACTTCCCGGCGGGGGTGACGTACGAGGAGCTGCACACCGTCGAGATCACCGGCACCTTCACCCCGCGCGAGTCCGGCCGCCATACCTTCGGCACCCGGGGCCTCGGCAGATTCCGGCTGACCGTCGACGGCAAGGTGCTCTACGACGGGGTACAGGACATGGAGGACGCACGCGACCCCTTCGAGGCGTTCTTCGGCGAGCCCGAGCCGCGCGCGACCGCCGAGCTGACGGCGGACAAGCCCGTACGGATCAGCCTCACCTGTGTGGTCGTCAAGATCAAGGACGCGCCGCTGCAGGCCGTGTCCCTGAGCCTGATGCACCGCGCCCCCGAGCGCGACGCCGACGAGATGATCGAGGAGGCCGTGGCGGCCGCGGCGGCCGCCGAGGTCGCCGTGGTGGTGGTCGCCACCACCGAGCGCGTCGAGAGCGAGGGCTTCGACCGCTCCGACCTGCGGCTGCCGGGCCGTCAGGACGAGCTGGTACGGCGTGTGGCCGCGACCGGCACCCGCACCGTGGTGGTTGTCAACTCGGGCTCGCCGGTGGAGATGCCCTGGCGCGAGGATGTCGCCGCGGTGCTGCTGAGCTGGTTCCCGGGCCAGGACGCGGGCCTCGCGCTCGCGGACGTCCTGCTCGGCGCCGAGGAACCCGGCGGGCGGCTGCCCACCACCTGGCCGGCCCGGCTGGCGGACGCCCCGGTCACCGAGGTCCGCCCGACGGACGGCCGGCTCAGCTACGACGAGGGTGTGTTCATCGGCTACCGCGCCTGGGAGCGGCGCGCGGCACAGCGGCCGCAGGACGCCCCGGCCCCCGCGTACTGGTTCGGCCACGGCCTCGGGTACACCGAATGGGCCTACGAGTCGGCCGAGTTCACCCCGGCGGCGGAGCCGGACGGCGACGACCTGGGCACCCTCACCGTCGAGGTCCGCAACACCGGGGAGCGGGCGGGCCGGGAGGTGGTCCAGGTCTATCTCGAGGTGCCCGAGGGCGACGGCGAGGAGCGCCCGGTTCGCCGCCTCGCCGGGTTCGCCTCCGTGACCGCCGAGCCGGGCGGAAGCGCGCGGGCGGCCATCGCGCTGCCGCGCCGGGCCGCGGAGGTCTGGGACGAGTCCGCACACGCCTGGCGGCTGATCCCGGGCGCGTACGCCGCGCAGACGGGCCGCAGCCTGGCCGACCGCCGACTGTCCGTGCGGGTGGCGGTGGGCTGAGCCCCGCTACGGGGTGGTGATGCGGCGGTAGGCCATCTCGGCCAGCTGCTGCTGGCCCTCCTTGCTCGGGTGGAACCAGTCCCACTTGCTCAACTCATCAGTCGAGAACTGGTAGTTGTGCACCGCGTCGTCGTACCGGCACAGCGCGTCCTGTGAGCAGACGGACTTCAGCGCCGCGTTGTACTCGTCCACCCGGTCCTCCACCCGGCGGCGCCGCTCATCCGCCGCCGGGTCGGTGGCGTCGGCGTCCTTGAGCATCGACGGGCAGATCCCCAGCTTCCAGATCTGCCGCCCCAGCACGTTCTTGCGCCCCTCGGACCACAGCCGCTTCAGGTCCGGCACGCTGGCCACGTACACCTGCGTCTTGGGCAGGTCGTGGCGCAGCGTCTTGAGCGCGGCGCTGAAGTCGGTCCGGAAGTCGGTCGTCGTGGTCATGTCGTCGACCGAGGAGCGGCAGGCGTCATTGGCGCCGATCAGGACGGTCACCAGCTGGGGCTTCCGGGTGACCGCCGACTGGATCTGGCCGGACAGGTCGGCCATCACCGCGCCTGTCTTGGCGTAGTTCCAGCTGCGCGTGGCGGAGCGGGAGGCGGTGGGCAGCAGCCGGCGGGCGAGGCTGTTCACCTCCGTCCCGGTGGACCAGGACACCTCGGGGCAGTCGGACAGCACCGAGCAGGCGTCGAAGCCGCGGGTGATGGAGTCGCCGAGGGAGGCGATGGAGTCGGGCTTGGTGTTCCACAGGACGCTGGGCTTGGCGGCGGGGCGCTTGCCGCTGCGGGAGCCGTCCGGGTGTGAGGCGTCGTCGGTGCCGCCGAGGCAGCCGCCCGACGCCAGCACGGCGGCCGTGGTGAGCAGCGCCACAGTGGTGCGCGCCACAGTGGTGCGCGCGGCGGTGGTGCGGGTGGTCGTGGACGCGAACCGTGCCCCCGGAAATGTCCGGCGCCGGCGTGCTGTGCTGCCCCGCATGGCTGTTCCCCCTCCGACTCTTGGGTGATTCTGTCCAGGACCGACGGTACGTCACTCCTCCGGCTGCACCGCGCGGTAGCTTTTTCCCGTGCCAGTTGAGCTCCGCCCCTGGCGGGAGCGGGAGCGTTCCGGTACGGGCAAGTTACCTGGCGTCACATCGTGTCCGTTTTCAGAAGAATTCTGCCCGAAAAATTTCACTGCAGGTAACCTCGGGACTGGTGCGAGGGTGATCATTAGGGCAGAATGTCTAGTGCTGTCCCGGCCACCACCGGTACGGACACGAGGCCGCTGGGGAAGGCGTACCTCGAGAACCGCACAGGAGGCCCAGGTGACGACACGTGGAGTTCTGTACGTACACTCCGCTCCGCGCGCGCTGTGCCCGCACGTCGAATGGGCCATCGCGGGCGTACTCGGCGTGCGCGTCACCCTCGACTGGATCAAACAGCCCGCCGCGTCCGGCACTTGGCGCGCCGAGTTCTCCTGGCAGGGCGAGGTCGGCACCGCCTCCAAACTGGCCTCCGCGCTCCGCGGCTGGCATCTGCTGCGCTTCGAGGTGACCGCGGAGCCGTGCGCCACCGCCGAGGGCGAGCGCTACAGCTCCACCCCCGACCTCGGCATCTTCCACGCCGTCACCGGAATGCACGGCGACATCCTGATCCCCGAGGACCGGCTGCGCGCCGCGCTCGCGCGTGCGGCGCGCGGGGAGAGCGATCTGCAGGCCGAGGTCGCCAAGCTGCTCGGCCAGCCCTGGGACGACGAGCTGGAACCTTTCCGCTACGCGGGGGAGGGCGCCCCCGTCCGCTGGCTCCACCAGGTGGTCTGAGTCCGGCAGCCGGGTCCGGATTTGACCTGGAGCTCGATCCAAGACCTAGCGTTCCGGTATGACCGAAAACCTCCCCACCCCCCGTCCCGCACGATCCGTCGCGGTCCTCGGCACCGGCATTATGGGCTTCCCGATGGCCCGTAACCTCGCCGGCGCCGGACTCGAGGTCCGCGCCTGGAACCGCACCCGCGCCAAGGCCGAGCCGCTGACCGCCCACGGAGTGCGCGTCACCGACACCCCCGCCGAGGCCGTGGACGGCGCCGACGCCGTTCTGACGATGCTGTACGACGGGCCCGCCGCCCTCGACGCGATGCGGCAGGCCGCCCCCGCGCTGCGCCCCGGCACGGTGTGGGCCCAGTCCACCACCGCCGGTCTCGGCGCGCTGGACGCCCTCGCCGCGTTCGCCCGGGAGAGCGGGCTGGTCTTCGTCGACGCCCCCGTCCTGGGCACCAAAGCGCCCGCCGAGAGTGGACAGCTGCTGGTGCTCGCCGCGGGCCCGGAGCCGGCCCGTACGGTCCTGGCCCCCGTCTTCGACGGGGTCGGTGGCCGGACCCTGTGGGTGGGCGAACGCGGCGAGGAGGGCGCGGCCACCCGGCTCAAGCTGGTGGCCAACAGCTGGGTGCTGGCTGTGACCAACGGCACTGCCGAGGCCCTGGCCCTCGCCAAGGGGCTCGGCGTGGACCCGCACGCCTTCCTGGACTCCGTCGCGGGCGGGCCGCTGGACATGGGCTATCTGAAGGCCAAGGCGGAACTCCTGCTCAGCGGCCGCCTGGAGGCCAGCTTCGCGACCAGGACCGCCGAGAAGGACGCCCGGCTGATCGTCGAGGCGGGCGAGCGCGCGGGGGTGCGCCTCGATGTGGCGGCCGCGGGTGCGGAGCGGTTCCGGCGGGCCACCGAACAGGGGCACGGCGACGAGGACATGGTGGCCTCGTACTTCGCCAGCTTCGACGAAGGCTGAGCCGGACCGGGCGCCCGGTGTCCGGGCATGCGCAAGGCCCGTACGGCCACTCACCGAAGAGTGGCCGTACGGGCCTTGGCGTCGCAGGGGGTTTCAGACCGTACGGAAGGCCAGCACCACGTTGTGGCCGCCGAAGCCGAACGAGTCGTTCAGCGCCGCGATGGTGCCCGCGGGCAGGGGGCGCGGCTTGTCGCGCACGATGTCCCCGTCCGCCTCCGGGTCGAGGCTGTCGAGGTTGATGGTCGGCGGGGCCAGCCGGTGGTGCAGGGCCAGCACCGTGGCGACGGTCTCCACGCCGCCCGCGCCGCCGAGCAGATGGCCGGTCATCGACTTGGTGGCGGAGATCGCCATGTGGTCGACGTCGTGGCCGAAGACCTTGCGCAGCGCCTTGAGCTCCGCCACATCGCCCTGCGGGGTCGAGGTCGCATGCGCGTTGACATGCGCGATCTCGGCCGGCTTGAGCTCGGTGGCGTCGACCAGGTTCTGCAGCGCCTGCGCGATGCCGTTGCCGGACGGCTCCGGCTGGGTGATGTGGTGCGCGTCGGCGGAGATGCCCTGCCCGATGGCCTCGGCGTAGACCCGCGCGCCGCGCCGGGCGGCGTGGTCGGCCGACTCCAGGACGACGGCGCCCGCGCCCTCGCCCATCACAAAACCGTTGCGGGCGGTGTCGAACGGACGCGAGGCGCCCTGCGGGTCCTCGTTGTTCTTCGACATCGCCATCATGTTGCCGAAGGCCACGATGGGCAGCGGGTGGATGGACGCCTCGGTGCCGCCCGCGACGACCACATCGGCGCGGCCGGTGCGGATCATCTCGATGGCGTAGCCGATGGCCTCCGCGCCCGACGCGCACGCGCTGACCGGGGTGTGGACACCGGCGCGGGCGCCGACCTCCAGGCCGACGTTGGCCGCCGGGCCGTTGGGCATCAGCATCGGCACGGTGTGCGGGGACACCTTGCGGACGCCCTTCTCGCGCAACACGTCGTACTGGTCGAGGAGGGTGGTCACGCCGCCGATGCCGGAGGCCACCACCGCGCCGAGCCGGTCGGGGTCGACCGTCGGGTCCTCGCCCGCCTTGGCGGTGAAACCGGCGTCCGCCCAGGCCTCACGGGCCGCGATCAGCGCGAACTGCGCCGAGCGGTCGAGCTTACGGGCGTGCGGCCGCGGGATGACGGTGCCCGGCTCCACCGCGATACGCGCGGCGATACGGACCGGCAGGTCGGCCGCCCAGTCCTCCTCGAGGAGGCGGACGCCGGACCGCCCGGCGAGCAGTGCCTCCCAGGTGGAAGCGGCGTCGCCACCCAGCGGCGTCGTGGCACCAACACCGGTGACGACCACGGTGCGATTGGTCGAACTCACAGGATTTCCTACTTTACGTGGAGAGAAGGTGCTGGACCTGCCACCGCTCGGGTGGCGACAGCGCCCGGGCTCAGGCCTGGTGCTTGAGGATGTAGTCGGCGGCGTCGCCGACGGTCTTGAGGTTCTTGACGTCGTCGTCCGGGATCTTGACGTCGAAGCGCTCTTCGGCGGCGACGACGACCTCGACCATGGACAGCGAGTCGACGTCCAGGTCGTCCGTGAAGGACTTCTCCAGCAGGACGTCCTCGGTCGGGATACCGGCGATCTCGTTGACGATCTCGGCGAGACCTTCGACGATCTCTTCCTGAGTGGCGGCCATTGCGGCGCTCCTTCTTCGGGTGATTGCGGTGAGTGCGCAGCGTCCGACCTTTTCGGGGCTGCGTGGGGATCTTGACTAAGGGAGGGTAACGACCGTCGCTGCGTACACGAGACCCGCCCCGAAGCCGATGACGAGCGCGGTGTCGCCGCTCTTCGCCTGCCCGGTCGCCAACAGCCGCTCCATGGCGAGCGGAATGGAGGCGGCCGAGGTGTTGCCGGTGGTCTCCACGTCACGGGCGACCATGACATGCTCCGGCAGCTCAAGGGTTTTGACCATCGAGTCGATGATCCGCATGTTGGCCTGGTGGGGGATGAAGACGTCGAGGTCCTGCGGGCTGACCCCGGCGTCGTCGAGGGCCTGCTTGGCTACCTTGGCCATCTCGAAGACCGCCCAGCGGAAGACCGCCTGGCCCTCCTGGGTGATCGCGGGAAAGCGTACCTCAGCGGCCTTCTCGTCGCGGTACACGTCCCACGGCAGCGTCTGCATGATGGTCTCGGACTTGTCGCCCTCCGAGCCCCAGACGGTCGGGCCCATCGCGGGCTCGTTGGACGGGCCGACGACCACGGCGCCCGCGCCGTCGCCGAACAGGAAGGCCGTCGCGCGGTCCTCCAGATCGGTCAGGTCCGAAAGCCGCTCCACGCCGATGACCAGGACGTACTCCGCGGTGCCATCGGTGACCATGCCCTTGGCGAGCGTCAGCCCGTAGCCGAAGCCCGCACAGCCCGCCGAGATGTCGAACGCGGCCGGCTTGCCCGTGCCCAGCAGATGGGCGATCTCGGTCGCCACCGCGGGGGTCTGCTTGAAGTGCGAGACGGTCGCGACGACCACGCCACCGATCTGCTCCGGTGTCAGGCCCGCCGCGGCGATGGCCTTTCCGCCCGCCTCGACGGACATCGTGGCCACCGTCTCGTCCGGCCCGGCCCAGTGCCGCGTGGCGATCCCCGAGCGGCTGCGGATCCACTCGTCGGAGGAGTCGATGTGCTTGAGGATCTCCTCGTTGGGCACCACACGGTGCGGACGGTAGCCGCCGACACCGAGAATGCGCGCGTACGGTGCGCCCTTGCTGGGCTTGATCTTCGCGGTCATGCTCTGGGAGCTCCTATTCGGCCGGGGTGGCGGCGACCGGAACAGCGTGCTCGGCGATCAGCGCACGGGCCGCCTCGAGGTCGTCGGGAGTCTTGAGGGCCAGCGTCTTGACGCCCGGCAGGGCGCGCTTGGCGATGCCGACGAGTGTGCCGCCCGGCGCCACCTCGATGATCGCGGTGGCACCCAGCTGCTGGAAGGTCTCCATGCACAGGTCCCAGCGGACCGGGTTGGACACCTGGGCGACCAGCCGCTGGGCGACCTCGGAGCCGGAGGTGACGACCTGTCCGTCCCGGTTGGAGACGTAGGGAAGACGCGGATCGGCGACGGGGGCGCCCTCCATCAGCGTCTGGAGCGCCGAGACCGCCGGGGCCATGTGGTCGGTGTGGAACGCGCCCGCCACCTTGAGCGGTACGACGCGGCGCACCCCCTCCGGCTTGTCCTCGGCCAGCGCGGCCAGCTGCTCGGCGGTGCCGGCCGCCACGATCTGGCCGGCGCCGTTCACATTCGCCGGGGTCAGCCCGAGCTTGGTCAGATGGGCGACGACGTCGTCCTGCTCGCCGCCGAGCACCGCGGCCATACCGGTCTCGGCCTGCGCGGCGGCCTCCGCCATCGCGAGCCCACGGCGGCGGACCAGCACCATGGCGGCCTCGTCGGTCAGCACACCGGCGACCGCGGCCGCCGTGATCTCGCCGACGCTGTGCCCGGCGCTCGCGCCGAGCCCATCCCGGTGGCTCTCAGCGCCCTCGGAGAACAGGGCGTGGGCGGAGGCGAGCCCCGCGGCCACCAGCAGCGGCTGGGCGACGGCGGTGTCCCGGATCTCCTCCTCGTCGGCCTTGGTGCCGTAGTGGATCAGATCAAGGCCGGATACGGCGGACCACCACGTCAGCCGTTCGGTGACGCCGGGGAGGTCGAGCCAGGGGGTCAGGAAGCCGGGCTTCTGGGCGCCCTGGCCGGGAGCGACGAGTACGAGCACCCTCACACTCTCTCTTGTGGTCGGTCTCGACCGCCCGTGAGGACAAGGACGAAGAACCGTTAGGGGAATTGTTGGACTCCGACAAAGACCTAGACCTGGGGGTCCGCGTCGGCCAGACGCCCCAGGATCAGGGCTATGCGCAGAGTAAACGCCGACCGCACGTCGGAGGGCGACCATCCGGTGACGTCGGTCACACGTCGTAGCCGGTAGCGCACGGTGTTCGGGTGAACGAAGAGCATGCGTGCCGCGCCTTCCAGACTGCTTGCCTGCTCCAGATATACGCTGAGAGTTTCCAGCAGGGCAGACCCCGCCTCCTCCAGCGGTCTGTAGATCTCCTCCACCAATTGGTCACGCGCCGCCGGGTCCGAGGCCATCGCACGCTCCGGCAGCAGATCGTCCGCGAGCACCGGCCGCGGCGCGTCCGGCCAGGCGGTGCACGCCTTGAGCCCGGCCGCCGAGGCCGCCGCGGACTTGGTCGCGGCCAGCAGATCGGAGACCACCGGGCCCGCCACCACCGGACCCGCCGCGAACGGCCCGATCAGCGCCTTTGCCGCCTGGAGCGGATTGTCCGAGCCGCCCGCGACCACCACCAGGCGGTCGCCGAGGACACCCGTGAGCACCTGCAGCTTGGCGTGGCGGGCGGCGCGCCGGATCGCCTCCACGGTCAGCTCGCTGTCCCCGTCGGGCGCGGTGCCCAGCACCACGCACACATGCTCCGGGGCATTCCAGCCCAGGGCGGCGGCGCGGGACAGCGCCCCCTCGTCCGCCTCCCCCGACAGCACGGCGTTGACCACCAGCGACTCGAGCCGGGCGTCCCACGCACCCCGGGCCTCGGCCGCCTGCGCGTACACCTGCGCGGTGGCGAAGGCGATCTCCCGCGCGTACACCAGCAGCGCCTCGCGCAGCACCGACTCGTCGCCGGGGGCCGCCACCTCGTCGATCGCGGACTCCATGACCTCGATCGTGGTGCGGACCATCTCGACGGTCTGCCGCAGCGTGATCGCCCGGGTCAGCTCGCGCGGCGCGGTGCCGAAGACATCGGTACTGATGGCCTGCGGGGCCTCCGGGTGCCGGAACCACTCGGTGAACGCCGCGATGCCCGCCTGGGCGACCAGCCCGATCCAGGACCGGTTCTCCGGCGGCATGGCGCGGTACCACGGCAGCTGCTCGTCCATGCGGGCGATGGCGCTCGCTGCGAGCTTCCCGGAGGACTTCTCCAGGCGGCGCAGGGTGGCGCTGTGCGGATGAGGGCTGTTCGCGGCTGGTTCTGGCACGAGGACAAGACTGCCTTATCGGATGACGCGGGTGGGGGCGTGGGTACTGTGGGCCGGGTGATGTGGGTACAGCGCGCCGGAGAACGGTACCGGGGTGGAGACGGGGCGGGCATCGAGACGCGCCACGCCTTTTCCTTTTCTGGGTATTACGACCCGGAAAATGTGCGATTTGGGTCACTCATGGCCTGCAACGAGGAACGGCTGGCGCCGGGCGCGGGCTTCGCCGAGCATCCGCACCGCGATGTGGAAATCGTCACCTGGGTGGTCGAGGGCGAGCTCACCCACGAGGACTCCACCGGAGGCCGCACCGTAGTGCGCCCCGGCGATGTGCAGCGGCTCAGCGCGGGCGGCGGGGTGCGGCACAGCGAGCGCAACGAGGGCCGCGAGCCGCTGACCTTCGTCCAGCTGTGGCTGACCCCGGCCCCCGGCTTCACCTCGGCGGACGCGGGCGCCGAGCCCGGGTACGAGGTGGTGCGCGGCCTGGCCGACTCCGCGCCGTACGTCCTGGAGCGGGCGGACGCCATGCTCGCCGTATGGCGGCCGGCCGCGGGGGAGCGCATCGAGCTGCCGGCCGCGCCCTGGGTGTACGTACATGTGGTGCGGGGGGAGATACGTCTCGCCGAGCAGACCCTGACGGCGGGGGACGCGGCGCGGATCACCGACGGGCGGGGGCTTTCGGCCCATGCCCCGAGCGGGGCGGAGCTGCTGGTGTGGGCGATGCGCGCGGAGCCGTCGTACGGCTGAGGGCGGGCGGGTCGTACGTCGTTCAGGCGCGCAGCTCGGCGAGGACCGCGTCGGTCAGCGCGGGCCAGACCTCGATCGCCCAGGGGCCGAAGGCGCGGTCAGTCAGCGCCACACAGGCCGCCCGCGCCTCCGGGTCCACCCACAGGAACGTACCGGACTGCCCGAAATGCCCGAAGGTGCGGGGTGAGGACGCGGCACCCGTCCAGTGCGGCGACTTGCCGTCGCGTATCTCGAAGCCGAGCCCCCAGTCGTTGGGCCGCTGGTGCCCGTAGCCGGGCAGCACCCCGCCCAGACCGGGGAAGGCGACGGAGGTGGCCGCCGCCAGCGTCTCGGCGGCCAGCAGCCGCGGGGCCTGCAGCTCGGCCGCGAAGCGGACCAGGTCGGCGACGGTGGAGACACCGTCCTTGGCGGGGGAGCCGGGCAGATCGGTCGAGACCATTCCCAGCGGCTCCAGCACCGCCTGGCGCAGATACTCGGCGAACGGTATGTCCGTGGCCTTGGCGATGTGATCGCCCAGCACCTCGAACCCCGCGTTGGAGTACAGCCGGCGGGTGCCGGGCGCGGCGGCCGGGCGGTGCTCGTCGAAGGCGAGCCCGGAGGCGTGGGCGAGCAGCTGGCGGACCGTGGCGCCCTCGGGCCCGGCCGGCTCGTCCAACTCGACCGCGCCCTCCTCGACGGCGACCAGCGCGGCGTACGCGGCGAGCGGCTTGGTGACCGAGGCGAGGGGGAATCGGTGGTCGGCCGGACCGTATGATCCGGCCACCGTGCCGTCCGCGCGCACGACGGCGGCGGCCGCCGTGGGGACGGGCCAGTTCTCGATCAACCGCAGGCTCTCCATGGTGCAGAGCGTAGTGCCGGGTGCCGTGTGCACTCATCGGGCCCAAGATTTCGCCAAAACTCCGCTTGCTTGGAGTGCACTCCAAGTCAATAGCGTTGAGGGCGGTGTGAGGGCTTACGGATCAACGACCGGATCAACGACCGGATCTACGACTGCGAGAGGGCGGCGAGGCAGCATGACCGTGTTGGAGAGCGCGCCGGTGAAGGTGCAGACATGCGCGGGGGCGTCCACCCACCCCCGGCCCACCGGACAGGACCGCTACACGATCAGCGAGGTCGTCGCCCACACCGGGCTGTCGGCGCACACCCTGCGCTGGTACGAGCGGATAGGGCTGATGCCGCATGTGGACCGCACCCACACCGGCCAGCGCCGCTTCACCAACAAGGACCTCGACTGGCTCTCCCTCGTCGGCAAGCTCCGGCTGACCGGGATGCCGGTCGCGGACATGGTCCGCTACGCCGAGCTGGTGCGCGAGGGGGAGCACACCTTCAGCGAGCGCGAGGAGCTGCTGACCGCGCACCGGGAGAGCGTGCGGCAGCGGATCGCCGAGCTTCAGGACACCCTGCAGGTCCTCGACTTCAAGATCGATATCTACGCCGGTGGCCGCCGGGTGACGGAGCGGGCCTGAAAGCCATATGAGCAACGCTGGCAGTGAGCAGCTGGACACCGTCGCGCTGGGCACTGGCAGTGCCGCCCTGCAGATGGCGATCGCGACCCGAGGCGGCTAGGTCGACGGCGTCATTTACCACACGGACCGCGGCAGCAAATGCGCATCCGAGGCGCTCCAGCAGTTGTGCGGCCGCTGGGGTGTGGTGCAGTCGATGGGGCGCGTCGGATCGGCCCTGGACAACGCCGCGGCGGAGTCGTTCCACTCGGTCCTCAAGGTCGAGTACATCCACCGGCACAGCTTCGCTACCCGCACCGAGGACCGGCTGAAGACCGCGACGTGGATCACGGAATTCTACCGATGATCTTGGCTAGTGCCCCCGCTTTCGGGCGGGGGTGTAGGCCATCTCGAGTCTGCTCTGACCTCAGCTTGAGGCACGGAGCCGCACTATTGTTCTCAGCCATGGTCATGCGGGGCGCTGCTGGTTCTCGATGTACTGGCGTACGACGGTCAGCGGTGCCCCGCCGCAGCTTCCGGCGAAGTACGAACGGGACCAGAAACCGGCCGCGCGTGATGGCCCGGTTCACCTGGTCGGTGAACTCCTGCCGCAGGCGGCGGGAACTGACGCCCTTGAGTGAGTTGACGAGCTTGGAAAGTGCGACCTTCGGGGGATAGTGCACCAGCAGGTGCACGTAGGTCGCGTTCACCGTTGAACTCTTTCAGCTCTGCTTCGAAGTCGCCGTAGACGTCCCGCATGATCTCTTCGCAGCGTTCCAGCCTCTCGGGCGTGAACACTCCGCGCCGGTACTTGGTGACAAACACCAAGTGGACGTGGAGGTTGTAGACGACGTGCGCTGAGCGTCTGATTTCAGGTTCTGGTTCCCATCGGGGCGAAATGCGCCAATTGTAGTAAGCTCGCAGTAGCAGCCAACGAACGGGTTCGGGAGGGAAGTTGAGGCGTCAGCGCGGCCACAAGGCCCGGCTTTTCCTCACTCCCGCCCAGGCGCTGGCCGCTGAGGGCCAGGGCCACGCGGCCCGCGCCATGTGGAACCTCGTGCACGACTGGTGGACGATGCTCCCCAAGGAGCGCCGGAACCTGGCCGCCGCAGACGCGGCGATCCGCCAGGGGCGTAAAGATCTTCCCTGGCGCGGTGTTCTCCCGGCTCAGGCGGCTCAGGCCGTGCTGAAGACGTATTTCCAGGCGTGGAAGAACTGCTGGGACGGCCGCGCTGACGCCCCGAACTTCAAGGGCCGCTTCCGGTCCCGCATGGCCATCGACATCCCCCAGGGCCGCGACCTTCAGATCGTGCGTCTGAACCGCCGGTGGGGTCGCATGTGGGCGCCGAAGATCGGGCACGTCCTGTTCCGCTGGACCAAGGATCTTCCGGTCGGCAAGCACGCCGACAAGGAGAACCGGGTCACCGGGGCCCGGCTCGTGAAGGAAGCCGACGGCTGGCATGTCGTCTTCCGCGTCCAGAGTGAAGTACCCGAACCGGCCCCGCACACCGGGCCGACGGTCGGCATCGACCGGGGCATCACACGCCCCCTCGCCCTGTCCGACGGCACCTTCCGTGACCACGCCCCCTGGCTCACCAGCGCAGAAGCCGAACGGCTCCGCCGACTGGAGAAGACGAGGGAACGCAAGTGCCGCGCCCGCAAGCCCGGCGAACCCAACTCCAGGCGTCTGACCCGCACGTACGACCAGATCGCCCAGCTCCGCGCAACAGCCAAGCGCAGGGCCGTCGACTGGCAGCACAAGACCACCACCGAGATCTCCAGGACGTTCTCGCGCATCGGGGTGGAAGACCTGGCCATCACCAACATGGTGAAGTCCGCGAAGGGAAGCGTGGAGCAGCCCGGCAGGAACGTCCGCCAGAAAGCCGGGCTCAACCGTGCCATTGCCGGGGAAGCGTGGGGCAGGACCGTGACCATGCTGGAATACAAGACCGCTGACCGTGGCGGCAGCGTAGTCAAGGTCCCCGCACCGAACACTTCAAGGCGCTGCTCCGCCTGCGGGTTCGTCACATCCGGCAGCCGGGAGACCCAGGCGCGTTTCGTGTGCAAGGCGGATGGCTGCGGGTTCGAGGCCAATGCGGACACCAACGCAGGACGCAACATCGATCACGCCGCCGGGCAGGCGGTGTCAGGACGTGGAGACTTCGGGGTTACCCGGTCGAAGAAGCGTCAACCACTCACTCAGCCGCACGTGGCCTGAGATGGGATTCCGCCCCGTTCACGGGGCGGAGGATGTCAAGCTGTAAGCCGCCATGTCGTCGTCGTCCCAGTCCCAGCCGCCACAAGCCCAGACGCCGCCCGCCCCAGGGGCATCGGGCGCGTCATCAGGGGCGTCCGCCGCCGTGCCGTCCGCCGCCGTGCCGTCCGCCGCGCACGAGAGCCTGCTGTCGGCCACCCGGCGGCACACCACATCCCTCGCACGGGCGCTCGTGACGCCCACATACCCCGCGACCCCGCTGCTCGCCAGGTCTTCCAGGCGCTGGCTGCGGCGGCTGCCGTACGCGGTCGCGGGCCTGCTCACCATCATCCTGCTCCCCGTCACCGCGCAGCTCCTCACCAACGACTACGGCCTGAACGGCGGTCTGGCCACCATGCTGGCCGCCGCCCAGACCGGACCGCTGCTGCTGGCCGTCACCCGCCCGCTGCCCGCCTGGTGGATCGCCTTCATCGCCGACACCGTCGGCGCGCTGGCGGTGTTGGGCTACGCCGACCTCCCCGAGCGCAGCTGGCCGTGGCAGCCGCCCAACATCATCGGCTGTCTCTTCCTCCTCCTCTTCCTCGCGCTGCGCGAGCCCCGCCGCACCCTGGTCGCGGTCTGGCTGGTCACCGGCGGCGTGGGCGTGGTCCTGGGGATACCCGGCGCCAGGTACAGCGACGGCACCAATGTGCTGATGTTCGTGCTCGGCGGTGTGGTGCTGCTGGTCGGCGGCGCGCTGCGGGAGCGCGGGGACGCGCAGCGGCGGCTGGCCGAGCAGGAGACGATCAGCGAGGCCGAGCGGGCCCGCCGCACCCTGCTGGAGGAGCGCGCCCGGATCGCCCGCGAGCTGCATGACGTGGTCGCGCACCATATGTCGGTGATCACCGTGCAGGCGGACAGCGCCCCGTACCGGATCGGCGGCCTCCCGCCCGAGGCGGAGCGGGAGTTCGGCACCATCGCGGCCACCGCCCGCGAGTCCCTTGCCGAGATGCGGCGGCTGCTGGGCGTGTTGCGCAGCGAGGACGCGCGCGGGGAGCGCGCGCCGCAGCCCGGACTTGACCGGGTGCCGCAGCTGGTCGAGGCGACCGTACGGGCCGGGATACCCACCACGCTGTCGATCGCGAAGGACGTGGCCGCGCTCGGAACGCTGCCGCAGGCGGTGGACCTGTCGGCGTACCGGATCGTGCAGGAGGCGCTGGCCAATGTGGTGCGGCACGCTCCGGGCGCCCCGACGAACGTGTCGATCCTGACCTCCGCGGACCGTACCGGGCTGACCGTGCTGGTCGTCAACGGCCCGCCGAGCGGTACGCCGGGACCGCCCCTGGAGACCACCGGCACCGGCCATGGCCTGATCGGCATGCGTGAACGGGTCCGACTCGTCGGCGGCACCCTGGACACCGGCCCGCTGCCCGAGGGCGGCTTCCGCCTCGCGGCCCGGCTCCCGCTCGTCGAGGTGGCAGAGTCCACCAACAACACGGACGACAGCCCAGCGGGCGACGGCCCAGCAGGCAACGGCCCAGCGGGCAACGGCCCAGAGCACGACGGCCCGGCACACGCAGAAAGCACAGACGGCGCGGAAAGGTACCCTCTCGCCCCATGACCATCCGGGTGATCATCGTCGACGACCAGGCCATGGTGCGCGCGGGCTTCGCCGCGCTGCTCGCCGCGCAGAGCGACATCGACGTGGTCGGCGAGGCCCCCGACGGGAGGCAGGCGGTGGACGTCAGCCGCGGCACCCACCCGGACGTCGTGCTCATGGACGTCCGGATGCCCGAGAT
>NZ_MUNE01000483.1 GCF_002154605.1 Streptomyces milbemycinicus
ATGTGGCGGTACTGCGCTCGGCCACCACCACTGTCGCCGCCCTGCACCACTCCGTGGCCCCGGCCGCCGCGGACTTCTTCCGCCGCGCCGCGGCCGCGCTGCGCGAGCGCCTGGGCGTGGCCCCGCCCGGGCGGGGCGAGCGGGAGGCCCCGGCGCCGCTCGACGTGGCCGTGGTCGGGATGGCCTGTATGTTTCCACGCGCCCCCGATCTCGCCACGTTCTGGGCCCATGTGGTCGGCGGCGTCGACGCCGTGACCGAAGTGCCCGTCGAACGCTGGGACCCCGCCGTCCACTACTCCCCCGACGAGGCCCACGGCGCCACGGCGTCCGCCGGTGGCACGGCATCCACCAATCCCACGGCGTCCAACGGCGCCACCGCCTCCAAGTGGGGCGGCTTCCTGCCCCCGATCCCGTTCGACCCCCTGCGCTACGGCATCCCCCCGGCGTCCCTGGGCAGCATCGAGCCGGTCCAGCTGCTGGCGCTGGAGGCGGCGCGGCGGGCCCTGGAGGACGCCGGATACCATGCGGCGCCCGGCGAGGAGCGGGGCGGCCCCGGCAGCGCGGGTGGCCGGGCCTTCGACCGCTCCCGTACGTCGGTCGTCTTCGGCGCCGAGGCGGGCAGCGATCTGTCCAACGCCCAGACGCTGCGCGCCGTACTGCCGTCCTACTTCGGCACGGTGCCCGAAGGACTGGCGGAGCAGCTGCCCGAGCTGACCGAGGACTCCTTCCCCGGCATGCTCGCCAATGTCATCGCCGGGCGGATCGCCAACCGGCTCGACCTCGGCGGCGCCAACTACACGGTGGACGCGGCCTGCGCCTCCTCCCTGGCCGCCGTCGACGTGGCCTGCAAGGAGCTGGTCGGCGGCACCAGCGACCTCGTGCTGTGCGGCGGCGCCGACCTGCACAACGGCATCAACGACTACATGCTCTTCTCCTCCGTGCACGCGCTGTCCCCGACGGGCCGCTCGCGCACCTTCGACGCCTCGGCGGACGGCATCGCGCTCGGCGAGGGCGTCGCATGCGTGGTGCTCAAGCGGCTGGCGGACGCCGAACGCGACGGCGACCGCGTATACGGCGTGATCAAGGGCGTCGGCAGCTCCAGCGACGGGCGGTCGCTCGGGCTCACCGCACCCCGGCCCGAGGGCCAGCGGGCCGCGCTGGAGCGCGCCTACCGCAACGCCCGGCTCTCCCCCGCGGACGTCGGTCTCGTCGAGGCCCATGGCACCGGCACGGTCGTCGGCGACCGCACCGAGCTGTCCATCCTCACCGAAGTGTTCACCGCCGCCGGGGCCACGGCCGGCGGCTGCGCGCTGGGATCCGTCAAGTCGCAGATCGGGCATACGAAATGCGCCGCGGGCCTGGCCGGTCTGGTGAAGACCGCGCTGTCCCTGTACACCGGTGTCAAGCCGCCCACCTCGCAGCTGCGCCACCCCAACGCCTCCTGGGACGCGAAGAGCAGCCCCTTCGCCTTCCACACCGAGGCAGCACCCTGGGTGGCCCCGCCCGCCGAGCGGATCGCCGGGCTCAGCGCCTTCGGTTTCGGCGGCACCAACTTCCACGTCGTCCTGTCCGCCCACGACGCCGGCCCGCCCCCGGCCCACGCCCTGGACGCCTGGCCCGCCGAGCTGTTCACCTTCCGCGGTACGGACCCGGCGGCGGCCCTCCGCGCCGTCGAAGAGACGCTGGCGCTCGCCGAGGCCAACCAGGCCGCCGGGTCGCCCTGGCGGCTGCGCGACGTCGCCCTCGCCGCCACCACCCGCTCCGACGCCGGTCAGGGCCCGGTGTGGGCCGCCGTGGTGGCCACCGCCCCGGACGGGCCCGCCGGGCCGGCGGCGCTGCTGCGGCGGGTGCTGGCGGGGGAACACGACCCGGCCGCGGGGATCTATCTGGCCGGGTCGGCCGACTCGGCAGACCGGGATGGTCTGACCGGTACGGAGGGCGGTGGTGACCCATCCGCCGACGACGGCGCGGGGCGAGGCCCTGGCCCCGGTCCCGGCCCTGGCCCTGGCCCCGGCCCCGGCCCCGGCAAGGTCGCCTTTCTCTTCCCGGGACAGGGCAGCCAGCGGCCCGGCATGTTCGCCGACCTGTTCGTCGCCTTCCCCGAACTCCACGGCCACGCGCGGCTCGCCCGATCCCACGCCTCCGCCCTCCACCCACCGGCCGCCTTCGACGAGCCGGAACGGGCCGCGCAGCGGGCCAGGATCACCGATACCCGGGTGGCCCAGCCGGCGCTCGGCGTCGTCGGCCTGGCCGCACACTCGCTGCTCGCCGCGGCCGGAGTCCGCCCCGACATGGCCGCCGGGCACAGCTACGGCGAGCTGGTCGCGCTCTGCGCGGCGGGCGCGCTCGACCCGTCCGCGCTGCTGGAGCTGAGCGCCGAGCGGGCGTCCGCGATCCTGGACGCCGCACAGGCCGCGGGCCCGGAGCCGGGCACCATGGCGGCGGTGACCGCGAGCCGCGAGGACGTCGAGCGCGTCCTGCGCCACGGCGGGCTCACGGGCCAGGTGGTGGCCGCCAACCACAACGCACCGCGCCAGACCGCGATCTCGGGGCCGCGGCGGGAGGTGGACGCCGCGGTCGGACTGCTGCGGGACGCCGGGTATCCGGTGAAGCGGCTCCAGGTCGCCTGCGCCTTTCACAGCCCGCTGGTGGCCACGGCCGGCGAACGGTTCGCCAAATCCCTCGCCCGACAGCCGATTCATCCGCCCGAATACCCGGTCTGGGCCAACCGCACGGCAACCCCGCACGGCAGCGGGCCGGACGCCATACGCGCGGAACTGGCGGCCCAGATCGGCGCGCCGGTCCGCTTCGTCGAGCAGATCGAGGCGATGTACGAGGCGGGGGCCAGGATCTTCGTCGAGGCGGGGCCCGGCACCGTGCTCACCCGGCTGGTCGGGGAAATCCTCGGCGACCGTCCGCACCGCGCCATCGCCTTCGAGGGGCGGCGCGCCGGCGCGCGGGCCGTGAACGGCGGCGTCGGGGTCGGGGTCAGTCCCGGTCCGCGCGGGCTGTACGGCTTTCTCGACGCTCTGGCTCAACTGGCCGTCGCCGGGCTGCCGGTGCGTACCGGCTGGATGTTCCGCGGCCGCGACGCCGTGAACGCCGGCCGCGCCCCGGCGCCGAAGCGGCCCGGCTGGACGGTGGACGGGCAGCTGGTCCGTACCGCCGTGGGTGAACTCCTGCCCGGCGCGCTGGCGCCGGCCCGACGTGTCGAGGAGGCGGCGGTGAGCCAGACGGACCGGGACGCGCTGATCCTGGAGTTCCTGAGAACCAGCCGGGAGATGGTGGCGGCCCAGCGCGATGTGCTCCTCACCCATCTCGGGGCCACACCGGGAGCCAGGCCCGCCGGTCCCGTCGCGCCCGCGGTTGCGGGTGTGGCGGGAGCGGTGGAGGCGGGAGCGGTGGAGGCGGGAGCGGTGGAGGCGGCAGCGGCCCTCCCGCCACAGCCCCTGAGCGGACCGACGCCGTTGCCTGTGCCTGCCGAGGCGGTCGCAGCCGTGGAGCCGGTGGCGGTCACCGAGGCGGACGTGGCCCGTATGGTCGCGCAGATCATCAGCGAGCGCACCGGGTACCCGGTCGACATGATCGAGCCGGATCTCGACCTCGAGGCGGATCTGAGCATCGACTCGATCAAACGGGCCGAGATCGCGGGCGAGCTGGCGGCCCGCCTGGGCGTGGGTGGCACGGGCGGCAGCGGTGCGGCGGCGCTCGCGGACGAAGAGCTCGAAGAGCTGACGAAGGCCCGTACCACTGCCGCGGTCACCGCCTGGCTCACGCCTCGGCTGAGCGACGACGCGGCGGCGACCGACGGCACCGACGCCGGGCCGAACGGCATCGCCGCGGCGGTGGGGCCCGGGCCACAGACCACCGCCGGGCCCGGGGGCGCCGGTCCACGGGACGACAGCGCCCCGACGGCCGGCGTGCCCACGGCCACCGGTCCGGAGGAGGCCATCGAGTCCCCGGCGGGTGCGCCACCGCCGAGCAGCCCCGCCGTCAGGGGCGTGGCGCCGAAGCGGATGCGGCTGCGGTCCGTGCCGCTCGGCGGGGGCGGGGCGCTCGGCGAGCCCTCGACCGCCCTGTCCGGCAGGCGGTTTGTGCTGCTGGGCGATGACGAGACCCTGGCCGAGGCCGTCGCGGAACGGCTGCGAGGGTGCGGCGCCGAGGCCGTGGCCCTGGCGGGCGGGCATCTTCTCGGCGAGGGCGAGGGCGAGGGCGAGGGGCAGGGCGAGGGCGAGGGCGACGGTCCGTCCCCCGGCCACCGCTGGGAGGTGCCCCCTGACGGGGTGATCCTGCTCCAGCCGTCGGCCACCTCCGGCGCGCCCGTACTGCCCACGGCGTTCCCCGTCCTGCGGGCGGCCCTGGCGCGCGGGCCGCGGTGGCTGTTGGCCGCGCGGCGAGCGGACCCGCTCGATGTCGCGACGGCCGGGCTGCACGGCCTGTTCCGCAGCGTCGCCCGGGAGTACCCGCGGACGGTGGCCACCGTCGTCGACCTCCCCGCCGACGCACCCGCCACCGCCGTCGCCGACGCGCTGCTGGAGGAGGTGTTCGCCCCGGACCACCCACCCGTCGTGCTGCGCACCGCCGAAGGGCGGCACGGGCTGGAGCTCGTGGCGAGCGGCTTGGGCGTCCTCGGCACCTCGGGCGCGGGACCCGCCGGGGACGGGGCGGCGGAGGCCGCGGCCATCGGCCTCGACCGCGATTCGGTGATCGTGCTGGTCGGCGGGGCGCGAGGGATCACCGCGCGGTGCGCGGCGGCTCTCGCGGCCGCCACCCGCTGCCGTATCGAACTGCTCGGCCGCACCCCCGTAACCGCCGGGCCCGAGGACCCGGCCACCGCCGGGGCCCGGGACGAGGCCGCGCTGCGCGCGGCGCTCGCCGCGGGCGGCGGCCGAAGGCCCGCCGAGATCCAGCGGGAGGCGGCCGGGATCCTGGCGCGGCGTGAAGTGGCCGCCACGCTGAGGGAGCTGACCGAACTCGGGGCCCGGGCGCGCTACCGGTCGGTCGACTTCCGTGACCCCGACGCGGTGCGCCAGGCCGTCAAGGAGATCCACGCCGACCACGGCCGGCTGGACGGCGTCGTGTACGCGGCAGGGGTGATCGAGGACCGGCTGATCGAGGAGAAGTCCGCCGAGTCCTTCCAGCGGGTCTTCGACACGAAGGCGGGCGGCGCGCGCTCGCTCCTGGACGCGCTGGAGGAGCTGCCGGGCGGACCGGACGGCAGCCGCGGAGGGCCGTTGTTCGCGGTGCTCTTCGGCAGCGTCTCCGCCGTCCTCGGCAACCGGGGCCAGGCCGACTACGCGGCGGCCAACGACGCGCTGGAGACCCTGGGCGCGCGGTGGGCGGCCCGCACCGGCCGCCGGGCGCTGACGGTCCATTGGGGGCCCTGGGCGCCCACGGGCGGGCACGCCGGGATGGTCAGCCCCGCGCTCGCGCGCGAATACGCGAGGCGTGGCGTCGAGCTCATCGACCCGGAGGAAGGGGCGCTGGCCCTGCTGCGCGAGCTCGCCTGGGGCGAGGAGTCCGACCGGGCCGTCGTCTACACGGCGTCGAGCTGGTGACCGTGGCGTACGACGACGAAGGCGGCGGCCGCAGACCCCCGGTGGCGATCGTCGGGATGGCCGTGCTGCTGCCCGGCGCGCCGGACCTGGGGACGTACTGGCGCAACCTCGTGACCGGTGTGGACGCGATCACCGAGGTCCCGGCCCAGCGGTGGGACGCCGGGTTCTACGCCCCCGAAGGCGGGCGCGGCCCAGCCGCGGCCACCACCGCCGACCGGGTGTACTGCCGCCGCGGCGGATTCGTCGACGGGCTCGCCGAGGTCGAGGTCACCCGCTTCGGAATCATGCCCGCCTCCGTCCCGGGCACCGAGCCCGACCAGCTGATCGCCCTGCATGTCGCGGCCGCGGCCGTCGCCGACGCGGGCGGCGAGGAGCGGCTGCCCGACCGGGGGCGGGTCGGGGTGGTGCTGGGCCGCGGCGGCTATCTCACGCCCGGTCTGGTCCGCCTCGACCAGCGGGTACGCACCGCCCACCAGCTCGTACGCACGCTCGGCGAGCTGCTGCCCGGCCTCGGTGCCGACCAGTTGGAGCGAGTGCGGACCGCGTTCACCGAACGCCTGGGCCCCGACCGCCCCGAGGCTGCCATCGGCCTGGTGCCCAACCTCGCCGCCTCGCGGGTGGCCAACCGGCTCGATCTGCGCGGCCCCGCGTACACCGTGGACGCCGCCTGCGCGTCCTCGCTCGTCGCCATCGACCAGGCCGTGGGCGAACTGGCCTCCGGCCGGTGCGACGCGGTGCTGGCGGGCGGGGTGCACCACTGCCACGACATCACCCTGTGGAGCGTCTTCGCGCAGCTCCGCGCGCTCTCGCCGAGCGAGCGCATCCGCCCCTTCCACCGCGAGGCCGACGGGATCCTGATCGGCGAGGGCACCGGCGTCGTGATGCTCAAACGGCTGGCGGACGCGCTCCGGGACGGCGACCGGGTGTACGCCGTCATCAGGGGCACCGGGGTGGCCGGCGACGGCCGCGCCGCGGGTCTGGTCACCCCGGACCCGGGCGGCCAGACACGGGCGGTACGACAGGCGTGGCGGGCGGCCGGGCTCGATCCGCGCGCGCCCGGCTCGCTCGGGCTGCTGGAGGCGCACGGCACCGCGACGCCCGCCGGTGACACGGCGGAACTGGCCACGGTGGCGGAGGCCTTCGGCCCCGCGACCGGCGACGCCGCCGACCGCGCCGTGATCGGGTCGGTGAAGTCGATGATCGGCCACACC
>NZ_MUNE01000484.1 GCF_002154605.1 Streptomyces milbemycinicus
CCCCAGCCCTGTCCCGCCCCCCTCCGGAGGGGAGCCGCGGAAGCTGCGCGTCGCCGTCGTCTTCGGCGGCCGCAGCTCCGAGCACACCATCTCGGTGGTCACCGCAGGCGCGGTGCTGCGCGCCATCGACCGCGAGAAGTACGACGTGCTGCCGATCGGGATCACAGGGGACGGGCGTTGGGCGCTGACCGCCGACGAGCCCGACCGGATGGCCATCGCGGGCCGGGTGCTGCCCAGCGTCGAGGGCCTCGCCGAGTCCGAGGACGGCTCGGTCCTGCTCCCGGTCGAGCAGGGCAACCGCGAGGTGGTCTACGCCGAGCGCGGTGCCCAAGGCGCTCGGCGAGGTCGACGTGGTCTTCCCCATGCTGCACGGCCCCTACGGCGAGGACGGCACCCTTCAGGGGCTGCTCGAACTGTCCGGCGTGCCCTATGTGGGCGCGGGAGTGCTCGCCTCCGCCGTCGGCATGGACAAGGAGTACATGAAGCGGGTGTTCGTCTCCTTCGGGCTGCCGGTCGGCCCGTACGAGGTGATCCGCCCCCGCGAGTGGGAGAAGGACCCGGCCGCCGCGCGCNNAGCCCGCGCGCGCGGGCTCGTCCATCGGCATCTCCAAGGTCGACGACATCTCCGGCCTGGAGGAGGCGATCGAGGAGGCGCGGCGCCACGACCCGAAGATCGTCGTCGAGGCGCTGCTGCGCGGCCGCGAGATCGAATGCGGGGTGCTGGAGTTCGAGGACGGCCCGCGGGCCAGCGTGCCCGCCGAGATCCCGCCGGTCTCCACCCACGACTTCTACGACTTCGAGGCGAAGTACATCGACTCGGCGGACGGTGTGGTGCCCGCACCGCTCACCGAGGAGCAGACCGAGCGGGTGCGGGAGCTGGCGGTGCGGGCGTTCGAGGCGGCGTCCTGCGAGGGCCTGGTCCGCGCGGACTTCTTCCTGCTGGACAGCGGCGAATTCGTGATCAACGAGATCAACACCATGCCCGGCTTCACGCCCATCTCGATGTACCCGCGGATGTGGCAGGAGAGCGGGGTCAGCTACCCCGAACTGGTGGACCGGCTCATCCAGGCCGCGCTGCGCCGCCCGACAGGGCTTCGCTAGCCGGCCGACGGTGCCATGGCCCCGGGCGCCGCGCCCGGGGCGGGCGGGGGTCGGATCACGCCCTCCGGGCTCAGACCACGCCTTCCGGCACGGTCTTCTTGACGGCGCTCGCCAGATCGACAAGCGGGTTGACCTCCGGCGCGTACTTCCCGGGCACCGTCACCTCGACGTACGCCTTGCGCAGCACGGTCGTGAAGCGGTAGCCGTCGTCCTGCTGCTCGGGAAGCCACCGCACGCCGTTGACCTCGGCCGAGGGCGCGTAGGGGTTGTAGTGCTCGGTGCCGGCCGTGAGCTCGGCGGGCTTGGCGACCCCGCAGCGCAGCTTTATGGCGGGGTCGCCCCAGGCAGCGGTCAGCTCCGAGGCGGGCTTGGGGGTGCGCTGCTTCAGCCCTTCCACGGTCTTGGGAAGTTCCTTGTGCAGCGCCCGGCACAGCGTGGCCATCTCCGCGGGCGGCTTGGGAACCGTGAGCGAGAGCGAGCCGTCCGAACCTCCGATGAAGGAGCACCCGGCCGCCGACAGCACGAGCAGCGCCGCGGCGGCGGACATGGAGACGATCCTTCGGGTGGGGCTACGGTGTGCGGAATTCACGGGCCGAGCATACGGGGAGTCACAGATGGACGACGGGGCAGGTCAGGGTCCGCGTGATGCCGTCCACTTGCTGGACCTTCGCGACCACCATGCGGCCGAGTTCATCGACCGTCTCGGCCTGAGCGCGCACGATGACGTCGTACGGCCCGGTGACGTCCTCGGCCTGTATCACTCCAGGGATCTTGGCGATGACGTCGGCGACGGTCGACGCCTTGCCGACCTCGGTTTGGATCAGGATGTACGCCTGTACCACGGAACCTCCAGGGCGGCTACGAGGATCATGTGGGGAGAAGGGACGCCACGGTACCGCGTCGCCGAGCGGCGCGGGGAGACCCGCGCGGCGTGCGCGGCGCGGCGGGCAGAGAGCGACAAGTGCGAAGGGGCAATGGGATGAAGGGCACCGTGGGCGAGTTGGGGGAGTTCGGGCTCATCAGAGAGCTCACCTCCCGGCTCACCACCACCCCGGCGGTACGGCTCGGGCCCGGCGATGACGCCGCGGTCGTGGCCGCGCCGGACCGGCGGGTCGTGGCCAGCACGGACGTACTGCTGGAGGGACGGCACTTCCGCCGCGACTGGTCCACCGCCTATGACGTCGGCCGCAAGGCCGCCGCCCAGAACCTCGCGGACATCGCGGCGATGGGCGCGGTGCCGACCGCGCTGCTGCTGGGCCTGGTGGTGCCCGCCGAACTCCCGGTGACCTGGCCCGCCGAGCTGATGGACGGCATCCGCGACGAGTGCCAGGTGGCGGGCGCGGCCGTGGTGGGCGGCGATGTGGTGCGCGGCGAGACCATCACCGTGGCGATCACCGCCCTGGGAGATCTGCGCAACAACGAACCGGTCACCCGGTCCGGCGCCCAGCCGGGCGATGTGGTCGCGGTCACGGGCTGGCTCGGCTGGTCGGCGGCCGGCCACGCGGTGCTCTCCCGCGGCTTCCGCTCGCCGCGCGCCTTCGTCGAGGCGCACCGCAGGCCGGAGCCGCCGTACCACGCCGGGCCTGCGGCCGCCGGGCTCGGCGCGACCGCCATGACCGACGTCAGCGACGGACTGGTCGCCGACCTCGGGCATATCGCGGAGGCCAGCAAGGTCCGTATCGATCTGCGCTCGGGGGACATCGACATCCCGTCCCAGATGTCCGACATCGGGCAGGCGGTGGGCGTCGATCCGCTGCAGTGGGTGCTCAACGGGGGCGAGGACCACGCCATCGTGGCGACCTTCCCGCCCGATGTGAAGCTGCCCGCCCGCTGGAAGGTGATCGGCGAAGTGCTCAACCCCTCGGCGCTGCCGCAGGTGACCGTGGACGGCGCGCCCTGGCCGCATGCGGGCTGGGACCACTTCGGCAAGGACAAGAACGCCGACTAGAAGCGCCGACTAGAAGCGCCGACTGGAAGCGCCTGTCGGCCCGTGTGGATCGCCGAGTAGATTCAGCGACATGGCGACTTCCCCCGCATCCCCGCCGCGCACACCCGTGGCCCCGCCACGCGTGCTCACCGTCGCCGGATCCGACTCCGGCGGCGGTGCCGGTATCCAGGCCGATCTGAAGGCGATGCTGGCCCTCGGCGTACACGGTATGAGCGTGATCACGGCCGTGACGGCACAGAACTCGCTGGGCGTGAACGGCGCGTGGGAGCTGCCGGCCGAGGCCGTACGGGCCCAGTTCCGCAGCGTCGTCGACGACATCGGGGTGCAGGCGGTCAAAACCGGGATGCTGGCGTCCGCCGAGCTCGTCGACACCGTCGCCGGGCTGCTCGTGGACGTCTCCGCCCCCGTCGTGGTCGACCCGGTCGGGGTCTCCAAGCACGGCGACGCCCTGCTGGCCACCGAAGCCCTCGACACGGTCCGTACGCGGCTGCTGCCGGTCGCGACGGTGGCCACACCCAACCTGGACGAGGTCGCCCAGCTGACGGGCGTGGAGGTGGCCGCGGAGCGGGATCTGCGGCGGGCCGCCGACGCGATCCTGGAATTCGGCCCGCGGTGGGCGCTGATCAAGGGCGGCCATCTGGAGGGCGACGCGGTCGATCTGCTCACCGACGGCACCGAGGAACACTGGCTGCGCGCCGCCCGGCACGACAACCGCCATACGCACGGCACGGGCTGCACCCTCGCCGGCGCCATCGCCTCGTATCTGGCGCTGGGGGCGGACGTGCCGCGGGCCGTTACGGCGGCCAAGGAGTACGTCACGGGCGCGATCGCGGCCGGGTTCCCGCTGGGCAGGGGGATCGGCCCGGTCGATCACGGCTGGCGGTGGCGCTGACGGCGCGGCGCTGAAAACGCCCGCGGGACAGGGCCAGGTTTCAGCGCTGAGAGCACGCAAAAGGGCATGCGAAAAGCCGGCCCACCACAAAGGTGGACCGGCCCGGCAACCGGAAGGTCGCACTCGACACGCGCTCGGGGTCACCCCCGAACGCGCGGGAAGTCAGCGCGAGACCTTGCCGGCCTTGATGCACGAGGTGCAGACATTGAGCCGCTTCGGGGTCCGACCGACCACAGCGCGCACCGTCTGGATGTTGGGGTTCCAACGACGGCGGGTGCGGCGGTGCGAGTGCGAGATGTTGTTGCCGAAGCCCGGCCCCTTGCCGCAGACGTCGCAGTTGGCAGCCACGGGTTACTCCAAAGACGGGTCAACCCCGCTGGCGCGAGGAGACAGACACTTACGGTGAGCCCCGGCTTGCCGGGATCGTGAACGATCGGCGGTGCCAGGGGAACGGCCCGATTCGCATCGGGCAACCGGAGCAGCATACAACGGCCGATCCGCTACCCCGAAATTACCATGACCCCCGGGCCACTGCCGCGGGTGGCGACTACCCTGCGATGACGGTCCCGCCCCCTGCCCTCCCGAGGAGGACGTACGTGCCGCACACGCTCGACGCCGATGCGGTACGCACCTGGTGCGGTCTGGCGCTGGACGCGCTCGGCCGGGCCCGCGAGGAGATCGACGCGATCAACGTCTACCCGGTCGCGGACGCGGACACCGGCACCAACCTCTACCTGACCGTCGAGTCCGCCGCCCAGGCCGTGACCGCCGCCTTCGACGGCCATGCCGCCGCCCCAGGGCCCGCCGCCGGCCCGAGCCTGCCCGAGGCGGTGCGCGCCATGGCCCACGGCGCCCTGATCGGCGCACGCGGCAACTCCGGCACGATCCTGGCGCAGCTGCTGCGCGGCATGGCGGACGTCCTCGCGGACGGGGACGGCGAGACCGGTGCGGCCGCAGGCCCTCATGGCGAGGCGGACGGCCTGCGCCGGGCCCTGCGGCGCGCGGCCGAACTGGCCTACCGGGGCGTGGCCCACCCGGTCGAGGGCACCGTGCTGACCGTCGCGCGGGCCGCGGCCGACGCCGCCGCCCGCACCGAGGGCGACCCGGTCGCGGTGGCCCGCGCCGCGTACGAGGGCGCCCGCGCCGCCCTGGAGGCCACCCCCGCCCAGCTCGGGGTGCTCGCCCGCGCCGGCGTCGTGGACGCGGGCGGCTACGGCCTGGTGGTGGTCCTCGGAGCGCTCGCCGAGGCCGTATCGGGCCGACCGCCGGCCGCCGGCCCCTCCGCCACCGGACCCGTCGCCACCGGACCCGTCGCAGCCCCCGAAGGCTGCCCGGCGGCCGGGCACGCGGCCACCACCCACGGCTCCGTGGGCGAAGGGCCGGGCGGCGGACCCGCCTTCGAGGTGATCTATCTGCTGGAGGCGGACGAGACGGCCGTCGCCCGGCTCCGTGACCGGCTGGACGCGCTGGGCGACTCCCTGGTGGTCGTCGGCGGCGACGGACTGTGGAATGTGCACGTCCATGTGGACGACGCGGGCGCGGCCGTGGAAGCGGGCATCGAGGCGGGCCGCCCGCACCGCATCCGCATCACCCACTTCGGCACGGCCGCCGCCCGCCGGGTCCACGCCGACGAGCCCTACCCCCGTCCCCGTACGGAAGACACCGGGAAGCGGCCGGACCGGCCGGGCGCCCAGGAGCCCCCCGGCGCCCGCACGGACCGCGCGCCGCGCGCCGTGGTCGCGGTGGTCCCCGGCGAGGGCCTGGCCGCGCTGTGCGCCGAGGCCGGTGCGACCACGGTCGCCGCACGGCCCGGGGAGCGCCTGGCCGCCGGCGAGCTGGCCCAGGCCGTACGCCGGGCCCGCGCCCGGGAGGTCGTCCTGCTGCCCAACGACGCCGAACTGCGCCACACGGCCGCTGCCGCCGCCGCCCAGGCCCGCGCCGAGGGCGTACGGGTGGCGGTCATCCCCACTCGCTCCCCGGTCCAGGGCCTCGCCGCGCTCGCTGTGCACGAGCCGGGCCGCAGCTTCGACGAGGACGTCGTGGCCATGACCTCCGCCGCGGGCGCCACCCGCTACGCCGAACTGGCCGTCGCCGAGCGCCAGTCCTGGACCATGGCCGGGGTGTGCCAGGCGGGCGACGTACTCGGGCTGATCGACGGCGATGTGGCGGTGATCGGCGACGGTCTCGCGGGCACCGCCGAGACCGTGCTGGACCGGATGCTGGCCGCGGGCGGCGAACTGGTCACGCTGGTGGTCGGCGCGGACGTCCCCGACGGCGTCGCCGAGCACCTGGAGCGCCACGTACGGGACGGGCACTTCGCGGTCGACACGGTGATCTACCACGGCGGCCAGCCGGGCGTGCCGCTGATCATAGGCATCGAATAGGCATCGAAATAGTCAGCGCGGCCCGCGCATCCCGGGGCAGGGTGGCCCCGCTTGTCAGTGCGGTGGTGTGCAATGGACAGCGTGCCCGCGCTGGATGAACCTCTGAAGAAAGTGCTCGGCGGCAACACCGCGAAGGTGATGGCCGACCACCTCGACCTGCACACGGTCGGCGATCTGCTGCACCACTACCCGAGGCGGTACGCCGAGCGCGGCGAGCTGACCCGGCTGTCCGACCTGCCCCTGGACGAGCATGTGACGGTCGTCGCGCAGGTCGCCGACGCCCGCGTGCACAAATTCGACCGCGGCACCAAACAGCGCCTGGAAGTCACCCTCACCGACGGCAGCGGCCGCCTCCAGCTGGTCTTCTTCGGCCGCGGGGTCTACACGGCGCAGAAGGAGCTGCTGCCCGGCCGGCGGGGCATGTTCGCGGGCAAGGTCGGCGTCTTCCGCAATGTGCGCCAGCTGGCCCACCCCGCGTACGAAATGCTCGGCAAGGACGACGGCGCGGCGGCCGTGGAGGCGTGGGCCAACCAACTGCGGCCGCTGTACCCCGCCTGCGCCCAGCTGGAGTCCTGGAAGATCGAGAAGGCCGTCGGGACGCTGCTCGACAGCCTGGAGGCCACCGGCTGGGACGGCCTGGTCGACGCGCTGCCCGAGAGCCTGCGGCTCGGCCGCGGTCTTGCCGAGCTCCCCGAGGCGCTGCTGAAGATCCACCGGCCGCGCACCAAGACGGATATCGCGGTGGCCCGGGACCGCCTCAAGTGGGACGAGGCCTTCGTGCTCCAGGTGGCCCTCGCCCGGCGGCGCCACGCCGACGCCCAACTGCCCGCCGTGCCGCGCGCCCCGGCCGAGGGCGGCCTGCTGGACGCCTTCGACGCGCGGCTGCCGTTCACCCTCACCGAAGGCCAGCAGAGCGTCAGCCGGGAGATCTTCGCCGACCTCGCCACCGACCACCCCATGCACCGGCTGCTTCAGGGCGAAGTCGGCTCGGGGAAGACCATGGTCGCGCTGCGCGCGATGCTGGGCGTCGTGGACAGCGGGGGACAGGCCGCGATGCTCGCGCCAACCGAGGTGCTCGCGCAGCAGCACCACCGCTCGATCACCGAGATGATGGGCGACCTGGCCGAGGGCGGCATGCTGGGCGGTTCCGAACAGGGCACCAAGGTCGTGCTGTTGACCGGCTCCATGGGTGCCGCGGCCCGCCGCCAGGCGCTGCTCGACCTGGTCACCGGCGAGGCCGGGATCGTGGTCGGGACCCACGCGCTGATCGAGGACAAGGTCCAGTTCCACGATCTGGGCCTGGTCGTCGTCGACGAGCAGCACCGCTTCGGCGTGGAGCAGCGCGACGCCCTGCGCTCCAAGGGCAAGCAGCCTCCGCATCTGCTGGTGATGACGGCCACCCCCATCCCGCGGACCGTCGCCATGACCGTCTTCGGCGACCTGGAGACCTCCGTCCTGGACCAGCTGCCGGCCGGACGCTCCCCCATCGCCTCCCATGTGGTGCCCGCGAAGGACAAGCCGCACTTCCTGGCGCGGGCGTGGGAGCGGGTGCGCGAGGAAGTGGCGGCCGGCCACCAGGCGTACGTGGTGTGCCCGCGGATCGGCGACGACGAGGAGGACGAGCCCAAGGGCGCGGCGCGCAAGTCCGCCAAGCCGCCCGTCAAGTCCCCTGAGGACGAGGCCGAGAAGCGGCCGCCGCTCGCGGTCCTCGACGTCGCCGAGCAGCTCGCCAAGGGCCCGCTGCGGGAGTTGCGCGTGGAGGTGTTGTACGGCCGGATGCAGCCCGAGGCCAAGGACGAGGTGATGCGCCGCTTCGCCGCGGGCGAGGTGGACGTCCTGGTCGCCACGACGGTCATCGAGGTCGGCGTCAACGTCCCCAACGCCACCGCCATGGTGATCATGGACGCCGACCGCTTCGGCGTCTCGCAGCTGCACCAGCTGCGCGGCCGCGTCGGCCGCGGGTCGGCCGCCGGGCTGTGTCTGCTGGTGAGCGAGATGCCGGAGGGCAGCCCCGCCCGCGCCCGGCTCGGTGCGGTGGCGGCCACGCTGGACGGCTTCGAGCTGTCCCGGATCGACCTGGAGCAGCGGCGCGAGGGGGATGTGCTGGGACAGGCCCAGTCCGGGGCGCGCTCCTCGCTGCGGGTGCTCGCGGTCATCGACGACGAGGAGGTCATCGCGGCGGCCCGGGAGGAGGCGGCGGCGATCGTCGCGGCCGACCCCGAGCTGGCCGGATACCCGGAGCTGCGTACGGCGCTGGACGCGTTCCTGGACGAGGAGCGCGAGGAGTACCTCGACAAGGGCTGACAGGGCGCACCGACCGGGACGCCATATTGTGGAGGGGCAGCGGCCTCGTACGGCCCGCCGCTGCCCCCTCCCACCGCGAAGGACTGCGTCACCGATGACCCGCGTGATCGCCGGATCCGCCGGCGGCCGCCGCCTGGCAGTGCCGCCGGGCAACGGCACCCGACCGACCTCGGACCGGGCCCGCGAAGGTCTCTTCTCCACCTGGGAGTCGCTGCTGGGCTCGCTGCGCGGGGCCAGGGTGCTCGATCTCTACGGCGGCTCGGGCGCGGTCGGCCTGGAAGCGCTCTCGCGCGGCGCGGAGCATGTGCTGCTGGTGGAGTCCGACGCGCGCGCCGCCCGCACCATCCGGGCGAACGTCCGGGCGCTCGGCCTGCCCGGTGCCGAGCTGCGCACGGGCCGGGCCGAGCAGGCCATCGCCGGACCGGCCCCCGAGAGCGGCCCGTACGACGTGGTGTTCCTGGACCCGCCGTACGCGGTCGCGGACGAGGAGTTGCGGGAGATACTGCTCACACTCGCCGGTAACCGGTGGCTCGCGCCCGATGCTCTGGCCACGGTGGAGCGGAGCACGCGAGGCGGAGATTTCGGATGGCCTGCCGGTTTCGAGGGCTTGCGGGCCCGTCGCTACGGCGAGGGCACGCTTTGGTACGGTCGCGCCGCCTCGACGTGCGACAACGCGTCATGACCGGACCTGAGAGCGAGGAACCACCAGTGCGCCGCGCAGTCTGTCCGGGGTCCTTCGACCCCGTCACCAATGGGCACCTCGACATCATCGCCCGTGCGTCCAAGCTGTACGACGTCGTCTACGTCGCCGTGATGATCAACAAGTCCAAACAGGGCATGTTCACCGTGGACGAGCGGATGGACCTGCTCCGCCAGGTCACCGCCGAGTACGGGAACGTATCGGTGGAGTGCTTCCACGGCCTGCTCGTGGACTTCTGCAAGGAGCGCGAGATCCCAGCCATCGTCAAGGGGCTGCGGGCGGTCAGCGACTTCGACTACGAGTTGCAGATGGCCCAGATGAACAACGGCCTTTCGGGGGTGGAGACGCTGTTCGTACCCACCAACCCCACCTACAGCTTCCTCTCCTCCAGCCTGGTCAAGGAGGTCGCGACCTGGGGCGGGGACGTCTCCCATCTGGTGCCCCCGGTGGTGCTCGATGCCCTGACCGAGCGGCTGGGCCGGCCCTGACCCGCTGACGGCCGGGCCGACGGGTGTCGGGCGGGGCCCGCTGGCCGTACAGTCGTGCCCGGCCGTTCCAGGCCGCCCTGTTCGTTGCGTCAAGTTCCCTCAAGTTCCGTCAAGTCCGTCAAGAGAGAGTGGCGAGCACCCAAGGTGGACGTGCAGAAGAAGCTCGACGAGATCGTCGACACCGTCGGCAACGCCCGGTCCATGCCCATGTCGGCCTCGTGCGTGATCAACCGCGCCGAGCTGCTCGCCATGCTCGAAGAGGTGCGCGCCGCTCTCCCCGACTCCCTCGCCCAGGCTCAGGACGTGATCGGCGGCCGTGAGCGGATGGTCGAGGAGGCCCGCCAGGAGGCCGAGCGGATCATCCAGTCCGCGCACGCCCACCGGGGTTCGCTGGTCTCGGACACCGAAGTCGCCAGGCAGTCCCAGGAGGAGGCCGACCGGATCCTGGAGGAGGCCCGCCGGGAGGCCGAGGAGATCCGCGCCGAGGCCGACGACTACGTCGACTCCAAACTCGCCAACTTCGAGGTCGTGCTGACCAAGACCATCGGCTCCGTCGACCGCGGCCGCGAGAAGATGCTGGGCCGCGCCGTGGGCGGGGAGCAGGACGGGGCGGCGGGGCAGCTGGAGGAGGGCCCGGAGCGCAGCGCCGACCCCCAGACGCTGCAGCTGCGCGCCGACGAATACGTGGACACCAAGCTCGGCGCGGTCTCGGCGGTGCTCAGCAAGACGCTGGAGGCGGTCGGCCGGGGCCGGCAGAAGCTGCTCGGGGCCCGGGCGATCGACGAGCTGGGCGCTCATCTGGCCGCCCAGGACGCCGCCACCCCGCTGGGCCACCGGACCAGCGACGACGACTTCCTCGCGGATCTCGCCCAGTCCCAGGTGCAGCCGCCCACGGCGCGGCCCGAGGCGGCGCCGGACGCCTCGTACTACGCGGCCACGGCCGGATATCAGCAGCAGGACGCGTACGGCTACCAGCAGCAGGGTTATGTCCAGCAGCAGGACCCGTACGCGGCGGCCCAGGGCGGATATCAGCAGCAGGACGCGTACGGCTGGCAGCAGCAGCCCCAGGGCTACGACCCGAGCGGCTACGCCCCCGAACAGCAGTCCCCGCACCAGCCTCAGCAGCAGCTCGAGCACCAGCCGCATCAGCAGCCCCAGCTGCCGGCCGCGGCCCTCGACGAGACCAGTCTGTTCGACACCAGCATGATCGACCTGGACCAGCTGCGTCAGTACGAGCAGGGCCGCTGAGCCCGGTCGCCGGGCCCAGGCCCGGCACCGGAGGCGCCCAAGCCCTCGCATCGGGGGCGGATTGGGTCTATGGCGGCCGGTCCAGTATCCTGGCTGTTCGGTCGCGAGTACGTCCGCGATCCTGGCTGCCCGTTTCGTCGTATCAGCGTCGGGTGGCCTGCCGCAGCCGTAGAAAGCAGGAAGCCCTGAACGCCCGCCTAGACCACCGCGCCCCTCTCGTGTTCGACACACGCGAGCTGGGCCGTCGTCCTGGTGCGCTCAAAAGGCTCTCCCGTTCGGTCCCGGCCCCCAAGGACCTCGGTATCGAGGTCATCGGGGTACGGGAGGGCGTGACCGTGGAGCTCGACCTCCGCCTGGAGTCGGTCATGGAGGGTGTGCTTGTCACAGGCACCGCCCGTGCACCGCTGACAGGGGAGTGCGTAAGGTGTCTGGAGCCGCTGGAGCGGGAGCTCGGAGCGGACTTCCAGGAGATGTACTCCTACCCCGACGCCGATGACCGGAGCCGCCACGCGGACGCCGGCGACGACGCCGAGGAGGAGGACACGCTCTTCCTCGAGGGCGACCTGTTCGACCTCGAACCCGTGCTGCGGGACGCGGTGGTGCTGGCACTGCCGCTGCAGCCGGTGTGCCGGGAGGACTGCCCCGGGCTGTGCGCCGAATGCGGAGCGCGGCTCGCGGAGGACCCCGACCACCATCACGACGCCGTCGACATCCGTTGGGCGGCGCTGCAGGGACTCGCCGAGGCCACCTCGGACGGCGAGAAGGACAACGCACCCCGCTCGCGCGGGGTTGACTCACAGGAGAAGTAGCCGTGGCTGTTCCGAAGCGGAAGATGTCGCGCAGCAACACGCGCCACCGCCGGTCGCAGTGGAAGGCTGCGGTCCCCACCCTGGTGGCGTGCGAGCGCTGCCATGAGCCGAAGCAGCAGCACATCGCGTGCCCGAGCTGCGGCACCTACAACCGCCGCCAGGTCCTCGAGGTCTGATCGGCGGGTGACAGGCTCTATGTCGGACGCCAACACGACTCCCCGCAAGCGAGCGGGAGAAACGGCCCAGGCGGACACGGCCTCGTCCCACACGATTCTGGAAGGGCGGCTCGGGTATCAGCTCGAGTCCGCCCTTCTGGTGCGTGCGCTGACCCACCGCTCCTTCGCGTACGAGAACGGCGGGCTGCCCACCAACGAGCGACTGGAGTTCCTGGGTGACTCCGTGCTCGGCCTGGTGGTCACCGACACGCTGTACCGCATCCACCCCGACCTGCCCGAAGGCCAGCTGGCCAAGTTGCGGGCCGCCGTGGTCAACTCGCGCGCGCTGGCCGAGGTGGGGCGCGGCCTCGACCTCGGCGCCTTCATCCGGCTCGGCCGGGGCGAAGAGGGCACCGGGGGACGGGACAAGGCATCCATCCTGGCTGACACCCTCGAAGCGGTGATCGGCGCCGTCTACCTCGACAAGGGGCTGGACGCTGCCGCGGAGCTGGTCCACCGGCTCTTCGACCCGCTGATCGACAGGTCCTCGAACCTGGGCGCGGGCCTGGACTGGAAGACCAGCCTCCAGGAGCTGACCGCCACCGAGGGCCTCGGGGTGCCGGAGTATCTGGTCTCCGAGACCGGACCCGACCACGAGAAGACCTTCACGGCTGCCGCCCGCGTCGGTGGTGTCGCGTACGGCACCGGCACCGGCCGCAGCAAGAAGGAAGCCGAGCAGCAGGCGGCAGAGGCCGCCTGGCGCGCGATCCGCGCCGCGGCGGACGAGGCCAAGGCCGAAGCGGCCACGGCCGAGGGTACTGCCGCGGCCTCGGACGGCGAGGCCGCCGATACGGCCCCGACGGCACACTGATCCAACCCTCCTCGCCCTCCCCGCGACCGAGTCCCGGTCGCGGGGAGGGCGAGGGCGTCGGCCAAGGAGGCCCCCGTTGCCCGAGCTGCCTGAGGTCGAGGTGGTCCGCCGCGGTCTGGAGCGCTGGATCAGCGGCCGTACGGTCGCCGAGGTGCAGGTGCTGCACCCGCGCGCGGTGCGCCGCCACCTCGGGGGCGGGGAGGACTTCGCCGCCCGGCTGAAGGGGCGCCGCGCCGGGGTGGCCCGCCGCCGCGGCAAGTACCTGTGGCTGCCGCTGGAGGACGCCGACGAGTCGGTGCTGGCGCACCTCGGCATGAGCGGCCAGCTGCTCGTCCAGCCACACGGCGCCGCGGACGAGAAGCATCTGCGCATCCGGGTCCGGTTCAACGACTCCATAGGCACCGAACTGCGCTTCGTCGACCAGCGCACCTTCGGTGGCCTCTCGCTGCACGAGACGGTCGAGGGCGCCGCGGACGGGCTGCCGGCCGCGATCGCGCATATCGCCCGCGACCCGCTGGACCCGGCGTTCGACGAGGCCGCCTTCCACACCGCGCTGCGCCGCCGCCGCACCACCGTCAAGCGGGCGCTGCTCGACCAGTCGCTGATCAGCGGGGTGGGGAACATCTACGCCGATGAGGCGCTGTGGCGCGCCCGGCTGCACTACGACCGGCCGACGGCCACCCTCACCCGCCCGCGCAGCGTCGAACTCCTCGACCATGTGCGCGATGTCATGAACGCCGCGCTGGCGGTCGGCGGCACCAGCTTCGACTCCCTCTACGTCAATGTGAACGGCGAGTCGGGCTACTTCGAGCGCTCCCTGGACGCGTACGGCCGGGAGAACGAGCCCTGCCGCCGCTGTGCCACGCCGATGCGCCGCCGCCCGTGGATGAACCGCTCCAGCTACTTCTGCCCGCGCTGTCAGCGTCCGCCGCGCCCGGCGGCCCCGGCGCGTCCGGCGGCCCCGGCGCGTCCGGCCGTGGCGCCCCGCACCGCGGTGCCGCTCTCCTCGTCGTAGCGCGCCTGGGCGGTCAGCACCTCCGGCATACGCTCCTCGACGAGGCAGATCAGCGCCAGCAGCCGCTCGGCGACGGCGTGGCCCAGCGGGGTCAGCTCGTAGTCCACGCGCGGGGGGTTGGTCGGCTGCGCCTCACGGTGCACCAGGCCGTCGCGCTCCAGCGCGTGCAGCGTCTGGGACAGCATCTTCTCGCTGACGCCGTCGACCCGGCGGCGCAGCTCGTTGAAGCGGAAGCTGCCCTCCTTGAGCGCCCCCAGGGTCAGGCCGCCCCACTTGCCGGTGATGTGCTCCAGCGTGCCGCGGGATGGGCAGACGCGGGCGAACACGTCGAAGGCCAGGTCGTCGCTCTCCATGGCATGACCCTACTGCAACGCAGCGCCAACCGAGGGGCTGCGCTTTCTCTGGGTTAGTGGACCCCCGGCGCGGCGCCCTCGCCGCCTGAGCGGGAAGGGCGAGGGCGTACCGGCTCGGCTCGTGGCCCTGGGCTCAGGACCGGCTCAGTAGCCGAAGTCCTGCGTCCACCAAGGGCCGTCGCCGTCCCCGAAGTTCACACCGACACCCAGGGTCTTGTAGGTGCAGTTGAGGATGTTGGCGCGGTGGCCGGCGCTGTTCATCCAGGAATCCATCACGGCCTGTGCGTCCTGCTGGCCGCGGGCGATGTTCTCCCCGCCCAGGTTCAGGATGCCGACCTGCTCCGCCCGCTCCCAGGGGGAGTCGCCGTCCGGGTCGAGGTGGTCGAAGAAGCCCCGCAGGGCCATGTCGTCGGTGAAGTCCTGCGCCAGCTGGCCCAGTTTCGGGTCCGCGGTCACCGGCTCGCAGCCGACCTTCGACCTCTCCTGGTTGACCAGCGCCAGGACCTGCCGGGCGGCGGTCTTCTCGGCCTTGTCGGAGTTCCCCGGTGTGTTGGGGTCCTCGCTCTGGCCGGGGGGAGTGGTGGGCTTCTGGGACGAGGAGGAGCCCTTGCCGCCCGAACCTCCGTTCCCCTTGCCGTTCCCGTTGCCGTTCGCCTTCCCGTTCCCGTTGCCCTTTCCGTTCCCGTTCCCGTTCGCCTGGCCGGAGCCCGAGGAGCCCGGCTGCTTCGAGGGGGTGGAGGGCGTGGCGGAGGGCTTGCCCGGGGTCTTCGAGGGGGTGGTGGACGGCGCCTGCGGCCGGTCGTTGCCACGGTCCGCGGGAGTTGTACCGCGGTCCACCGGCGCCGTCGAGGGGGAGCCCTGCGTCTCCAGGGCGGAACCAGGCGGGGCGTCGGCGCGCACGCCTCCGGCCGGGTCGTTGCTTCCGCTAAGGGTCGGACCTCCCGGCAACAGCCCGGTGGCCATGGCAACCGCGCCTACCGCGACGGCGGCGGAAACACTCAGCAATCCGGTCCGCACCGGTGCCAGATGGCTTCGGCGGGCTCCCCGGTGGCGCCCTTCGCCGGGAGCGGGGGGTGTCGGCGCGGATCCGGGGGCAGATCGTCGATGGCGGCCCATCTCCTGCCTTCCTTGCAAGATCGGGGTCACATGCGTCACTCGTACGGGTGAGTACTGCGTTGAGCCGGGACTGTACGCCATCGCGGGGGTGGCTGCGGTGTCCAGGGAGCAAATTGCTCCGCTAGCGTGCCGGCTATGAACGAGAGAGTGCGCCTCACCGCGTGGGTCCGCGGCCGAGTCCAGGGGGTCGGTTTTCGCTGGTTCACCAGGGCAAACGCGCTGCGCATCGGAGGGCTGTCCGGGTTCGCCTCCAACCTGTCCGACGGACGGGTCCAGATCGTCGCCGAAGGCGAACGCATGAACTGCGAACAGCTGCTCGACTGGCTGCGGAGCGACGACACGCCCGGCCGCGTCGACGGTGTGACCGAGATCTGGGACACACCCAAGGGCGGCTACGAGACCTTCGAGATCCGCTGAGCCACCCCGCCGCACCCGCCCGCCGTGACCCCTCGCCGGGCGGGCTTTTTACACCGCGCGTGAGTGGAAAGAGGCTGATGGTTGCCAATGCGGCCGGTCCGTGGAAGGCTGCCGCGTAAGGGATGATCCCTTCGCTTTGACGGCCTGATCAATGCGGGCTCGGCGCTTCTCGCCGCTCGATATGCCCCCGGCCGCAGGGTCCCGTCGGCCTGTGATCGTGTTGACCCTCAAACCATTTGGTGAGACGCTGGAAGCCCCGCGCACCTTAACTGTTTGCCACTCAGCACGGTAGTAACGGCAGGCATCGCGGGTGCGAAATCCCTCACGACCCACCACCGCTTCGGTCGGTCACTCAGTGTGGAGGACCATCCATCATGGCAAAGGCGCTTCTCGGTTACGTCGGCGGCTCCGACCCCCGAGTCCTCGCCGAGATGCGACGGCTTCAGCAGCGCGTCCAGGACCTCGAATCCGAGCTCATTCGGATCCAGGCCGAGAACGACGCTCTGTCCGCCGCCGCTCACCACGGCGACTCGCTGCTCGAAAGCATCGACGTACCCCAGGCGGAGCCTGCGCTCGCCTGACCCGGCTTCCGGGCCGGTCGGGCTGCACCGTCAGCCGCTTGAGAATCTGCAAGGGACGCCGACGGCGTCCCTTCGTCGTTTCCGCGGCGGCCGGCCGCGTTTCCCTTACCGTCTGATGTGCCCCACCCCCTCAGCGGTGAAACCGAGAAGAAACCGCGAGAACGCGAAGAACCGAGAAACACTGAGAAACACCGAGAGAAGCTCAGAGAAGCCGAGAGAAGCCAAGGGCGACCTCGTGGCGCCACGGCCGATGGGCGGTGTCGGCTGAGACACGGGAGGTAGAGTCCAAAGGCGTGCATCTCAAGAGCCTGACCCTCCGAGGCTTCAAATCCTTCGCCTCCGCCACGACGCTCCGCTTCGAGCCGGGTATCACCTGCGTCGTCGGCCCCAACGGTTCGGGCAAGTCCAATGTCGTGGACGCGCTTTCCTGGGTCATGGGGGAACAGGGCGCCAAGTCGCTGCGCGGCGGAAAGATGGAAGACGTCATCTTCGCCGGGACGACCGGCCGCCCCCCGCTCGGCCGCGCCGAGGTCTCCCTCACCATCGACAACTCCGACGGCGCCCTGCCCATCGAATACGCCGAAGTCACCATTACGCGGATCATGTTCCGCAACGGCGGCAGCGAATACCAGATCAACGGGGACACCTGCCGCCTCCTGGACATCCAGGAGCTGCTCTCCGACTCCGGTATCGGCCGCGAGATGCATGTCATCGTCGGCCAGGGCCAGCTCGACTCCGTCCTGCACGCCGACCCGACCGGGCGCCGCGCCTTCATCGAGGAGGCCGCGGGCGTACTCAAGCACCGCAAGCGCAAAGAGAAGGCGCTGCGGAAGCTGGACGCCATGCAGGCCAACCTCGCCCGGGTCCAGGACCTCACCGACGAGCTGCGGCGCCAGCTCAAACCGCTCGGGCGGCAGGCCGCGGTCGCCCGGCGGGCCGCCGTCATCCAGGCCGATCTGCGCGACGCCCGGCTGCGGCTGCTCGCCGACGACCTGGTGACCATGCGCGAGGCACTGCGCACCGAGATCGCCGACGAGGCCGCGCTCAAGCAGCGCAAGGAGACCGCCGAGGCCGAGCTGCGCACCGCGCAGCAGCGGGAGGCGGCGCTGGAGGAGCAGGTCCGGCAGCTGGCGCCGCGGCTGCGGGACGCCCAGCAGACCTGGTACGAGCTCTCACAGCTCGCCGAGCGGGTGCGCGGCACGATCAGCCTGGCCGACGCCCGGGTCAAGAGCGCCACCTCCGCCCCCGGCGAGGAGCGGCGCGGCCGCGACCCGGAGGACATGGAGCGCGAGGCGGCCCGGATCCGCGAGCAGGAGGCGGAGCTGGAGGCCGCGCTTGAGGCGGCGAGCCGGGCGCTGGACGACACCGTCGCACACCGGTCCGAACTGGAGCGCGAGCTGGCCCTCGAGGAGCGCCGGCTGAGGGACGCGGCCCGCGCCATCGCCGACCGCCGCGAGGGGCTGGCCCGGCTGCAGGGCCAGGTGAACGCCGCCCGGGGCCGGGCGGGTTCGGCCCGGGCCGAGATCGACCGGCTGGCCGTCGCCCGCGACGAGGCGCGGCAGCGGGCGGCCGCCGCGCAGGAGGAGTACGAACAGCTCCAGGCCGAAGTGGACGGACTGGACGCGGGCGACGCGGAACTGGCGGAGCGCCATGAGGCCGCCAAGCGGGAGCTGTCCGAGGCGGAGACCGCGCACCGGGCGGCCCGGGAGGCCCTGACCGCCGCCGAGCGCGAGCGCGCCGCGACCGCCGCCCGCCATGACGCGCTGGCCCTGGGGCTGCGCCGAAAGGACGGCACGGGCGCCCTGCTCGGCTCCGCCGACCGGCTGACCGGCCTCCTCGGCCCGGCCGCCGAACTCCTCACGGTCGCCCCCGGCTTCGAGGTCCCCGTGGCCGCGGCCCTGGGCGCCGCGGCCGACGCGATCGCAGTCGAGGACCCCCGGACCGCGGCGGAGGCCATCCGCCTCCTCCGTAAACAGGACGCGGGCCGCGCGGCGCTCCTCCTCGGCGCCCCGGCGGCGGCCGCACCGGCCGGGGCCCACGGGCTGGGCGGTCCGGGCGGTCCGGGTGCCGCGGGCGCCTCGTCCGCGCCCGGGGCCGCGGCGCCGGACGCGCCCGGCGGCCCGACTGCCGGTCAGATCGGCTCCGTACGCCTGCCGCACCCCGCCGAAGGCGGCGCGGACGGCCAGGGCGCGCGCGCGGACGCCGCCGCGGCGGCCGGCGGCGATCCGCACGTCGTTCCGGGCGCCAGACCCGCGGAGCCCGGGGAAGGGACGGCATACGGACCCTCCGCGGAGGCGGACGGGGGCGCGGCCTCCCGCGACGAGCGCCGGGCGGCTTGGGCGGCCGACTCCGTGGCGCTCGGAGAGGTTTCCGCCGATGCGGGCGTGGGCGGTCCGGGAGTGTCGCCGGACGTGGCGGCGGATGAGAGCGGAGTCGCGTACACCGGCCCCGCGACGGATGTCGCGGTCTCCCACCGCGAGGGCCGGGCTGTGTCGGTGGCCGAGACCGCCGGGCCGGACGACGACCTCGGGGCGCCGCGTGCGGCGGAGCTCGTGAGTGGCCCCGGGGGGCTGTTGGCGGCCGTGCGGTGGCTGCTGCGGGACATCGTGGTGGTCGGGACGCTGGAGGACGCCGAGGAACTGGTCGAGCGGCGGCCGGAGTTGACGGCGGTGACCGCCGAGGGCGATCTGCTCGGGGCGCACTTCGCCCAGGGCGGTTCCGCCGGGGCGCCCAGCCTGCTGGAGGTGCAGGCCTCGGTCGACGAGGCGGCGGCGGAGCTGAAGGAGCTCGCCGTACGGTGCGAGGAGCTGACAGACGGGCAGCGGGCGGCGGCGGAGCGGCGGGCCGAGTGCGCGGCGCGGGTCGAGGAGCTGGCGGCCCGGCGCAGCGCGGCCGACCGGGAGAAGTCGCAGGTCGCCCAGTCGCTGGGGCGGCTGGCGGGGCAGGCGCGGGCCGCGGCGGGCGAGGCCGA
>NZ_MUNE01000485.1 GCF_002154605.1 Streptomyces milbemycinicus
GGCCCACGCCGACAGCGGCCCCGGCGCCCCCGCCGACACCACCCCACCCATCAAGATCGACGCCAAGGACCCCGATCTGCGGCTGCCCGGGAGCGCGAAGCTGGCCCCCGGCCGGGTGCTGGACATCAAGTCGGTCGTCGAGACCGACGACGGCGACGAGCGCCGCGAGGACACCAACACCAAGGTCAAGTTCGCCCTCCAGGCCGAGGTGCTGTTCGACAAGAACAGCTCCAAGCTCGGCGGCGAGGCCAACGCCCGGATCAGGGCCATCGCCCAGGAGATCGAGAAGCAGAACGCGACCAGCGTCCGCGTCTTCGGCTTCACCGACGACCTCGGCTCCGCGCTGCACGGCCTCAAGCTCTCCAAGGAGCGGGCCAACGCCGTCCAGCACGCGCTCTCCGCGAATCTGGACTCCTCCGTCCAGTACCAGATCCGCGGCTACGGCGAGCAGTACCCGATCGCGGACAACTCCACGGAGGAGGGGCGCAAGAAGAACCGCCGGGTCGAGGTCAGCTTCGCCCGCTCGGGATAGGGCCCGGGGGCGGTAGGGCGCGGGGGCCGTGTGCCCGGGGGCCGTGGCGGTCCACTTCGGCGCGTATCCCATGATGGATGTGTTTGTCGCATCTGGAACCGGGAGCCCCCCTGAGCACCGCCCTCACCGAGATCGTTTCCGTCGCCCTGCTGCTGGGCGTGCTCGCCTTCGCCGTCGTACGGCCCCGGGGGTGGCCCGAGGCGGCCGCCGCGGTGCCCGCCGCGGGGCTGCTGGTGGCGGTCGGGGCGGTGTCGCTCCCGGATGTGTGGCAGGTCACACACAGGCTGCTGCCGGTCGTCGGCTTTCTGGCCGCGGTGCTGCTGCTGGCCCGGATGTGTGCGGACGAGGGGCTGTTCGAGGCCGCGGGTGACGCGGTGGCCCGGGCCTGCCGGGGCCGTACGGACCGGCTGCTGGCCGGGGTCTTCGCGGTGGCGGCGATGGTCACCGCGGTGCTCAGCCTGGACGCCACGGTGGTGCTGCTCACACCCGTGGTGTTCGCCACCGCCACCCGGCTCGGCGCCCGGGCGCGCCCGCATCTGTACGCCTGCGCCCACCTGGCGAACTCCGCGTCCCTGCTGCTGCCCGTCTCGAATCTGACCAATCTGCTGGCACTGGAGGCCAGCGGGCTGTCGTTCACGCGGTTCGCCTTGCTCATGGCGCCCGCATGGCTGCTGGCCGTCGGCATCGAGTATCTGGTCTTCCGCCGGTACTTCGCCGCCGACCTGGCCGCCGGGACCTCGCAGGCCCCGCCGGCCCGGCGGCCCGAGGTGCCGGTGTTCGCCCTGACCGTGCTCGTGCTGACCCTTTGCGGATTCGTCGCCACCTCGCTCGTCGGCGTGGATCCCGCCTGGGCGGCCTGGGCCGGCGCCCTGGTCCTCGCGGTGCGCGCGGTGGCGCGCGGACGGGAGACGGTGCGGGGCGCGGTGGCCGCCACGGGGCCGCTCTTCTGTCTCTTCGTGCTCGCGCTGGGGGTCGTGGTCCAGGCCGTGCTGGCGGGCGGGCTGGGGGCCGGGCTGACACATCTGCTCCCCGGCGGCGCCGGGCTGCCCGCGCTGCTGGCGATCGCCGGGGTCGCGGCGGTCCTGGCCAACCTCGTCAACAACCTCCCCGCCACGCTCGCGCTGCTGCCGATCGCCGCAGCGGGCGGGCCCGGCCCGGTCCTCGCCGTGCTGATCGGCGTCAACCTGGGGCCGAACCTCACCTACGTGGGCTCGCTGGCCACCTTGCTGTGGCGGCGCGAGATCCGCGGCTACGGCATGGACACCGGCACCCGTACCGGCTTCGGGCTGAGGGACTTCACCCGGCTCGGGCTGCTGACCGGACCGGCCGCGANNTCGCGCTCTGGGCGATGCTGACGGTCGCCGGAGCCTGAAAAAGAACCGCCGCGCAGGGGCGATGCCCCGCGCGGCGGTTCGGTGTGGCGCTCCGAGCCTCTTAGGACTCGATCCAGTTGTGCGCCTGAGCCAGTTCGAGCACGCGTCTGCGCACCTGCTTGATCTGGTCGGCGGTCAGTGTGCCGCCCACCTCGACCAGCGCCTCGGTCAGCTCCTGCCGGAACTCGGAGATCGACAGCACATCGCACATGGTGTCGTCGCCCGAGTCGGCGGCCGGCCCCGGCGCGTGGGTCCGGACCACGGCGGACCGCTGGACGATCCGTACTTCGGACGCCTTGGGACCCTTGTCGCCGTACTCCGGGACGAACTCCACCTTGCTGCCCGGCTGGAACAGATGCTTCTCGTCCACCAGGTCGTTCGCGTGCATGAAGACGTCCTCGCCGCCGTCGTCGGGAGCGATGAAGCCGTAGCCGCGAAACTCGTCAAACCGCAGAATTTTGCCCGTGATTGTCACCGTGCAACCCCTACCCCTGTACCTCTACCTCAACTGACCTCGATACGCGATCGAGGGTGTCCAACCATGACACCGGTGCCACAGCGTACAGCTCGGGCCTTGCCGCGGCTATGCGCCCGGGCACCGGATCGTGACACGGGCGCCGGCCCGCAACCCCCAGCGCTCCATGGCGCCCGCCTCGGCCTCCAGGACATGGCGCGCCCGGGGCCGGGGCAGCCCGAGCCGGCCGGGGCGCATGGTGCGCACGGCCAGAACGGTCAGACGGCGGTCGAGATAGGCGACGTCGATGGCGAAGCGCATCCCGAAGGTGTGGACGCTGCTCGCGGGGGTGAGCAGCAGCGCGCCCGTCACCCCGTCCCGGCCGAGCAGCCCGCGGGTGCGGGCCCGATAGGAGGCGGCGACCTCCAGGGGGACGTCCGCGTCGAGTACACCGCCATGTACGTCGCCATGCGCGTCGCCGCGTACCTCGCCGTACAAGTCCTCGGGTACGTCGTCATGCGCGTCGTCGAGCACGCGCAGTGTCCCCGTGCCGTCCCGCCAACGGCCCATCCCCGCCCCGCCCTTCCGTCCATCTCCCATCCGGCGTCCGGTGCCCGATGCGAGTGTCGCACCCGGCCCCGCTTCCGTAGGCTCGGCTCGTGTCCGTGCCCCTGATCATCCTTGCCGCCGCGTACGGCGCGGCGGCCGGAATGCTCGTGCCCCGCGCCCGCTACCGGCTGGCCGTGGAGCCCGAGGAGCCGTGGCGCGGGGCCTGCCCGCGCGGGCACGTGCTCACCGGGGCGGCCCGGGGCTGGCTGGGGCTCGCCCGCTGCCCGGGCTGCCGGGCGGGCGAGCGGGACTACGGTACGGGCGCGCCGCTGACCGCGGCCCTCACCGCGCTGGTGTGCGCGGTGCTGGCGGCGGCCGTCGGCGACCGCCCCGAGCTGGCGGTGTGGCTGCTGCTCACGCCGCCGACGGTGCTGCTGGCGGGCGTGGACCGGGCGGTGCACCGGCTGCCTGACGTGCTGACGCTGCCGCTGGCGGGCGGGGCGGCCGTGCTGCTCGGCGTGGCGACGCTGCTGCCGCACAGCGCCGGGTCGTGGCGGCGGGCGCTGCTGGGCGGGGCGGCGCTGGGCGGCGCGTATCTCGTGCTGTTCCTGATCAGCCCCAGCGGGATGGGGTTCGGCGATGTGAAGCTGGCCCTGGGGCTGGGGATCGCGCTCGGCTGGTACGGCTGGGCGGTGCTGGTCCTGGGCGCCCTCGCGGGGCTGCTGCTGGGCTCGTGCTACGCCGTCGCGCTGCTGGCGACACGCCGGGCGACCCGTGGAACCGGGATGGCGCTCGGCCCCTTCATGATCCTCGGGGCCGGTGCGGGGCTGGTGCTCGGGGGGCTCGCGGCCTGATGCGGACGGCGGGATTCTCGGCGACATTCATTGTCACCCTCGTCGATGCCTGGACTATCCCTCACAAAGCGTTATGGTGGAAGCCCCCCCTCGGGCCGGTCCGTATCCCCCCCACGGACCGGCCCGCTTTCTTTTCCTGGCGATTCCGGGGCGTACCGGCCATCGGTCCGGACGGAGCGCACACCGCGCAACTACGGAGCGTGATGTTTTGCGGGATGGGCGCGGCAAACAGAGGGCGCACCCGGTTCGCAAGCGCCCCCCTGCCGCAGTAGGGTGCGGGCTTGGGCGGACCGCCATCGCAAGCCATGCAAGGCACTGAGGGGCTGGAAGACGTGAAGTTGCGCGACCTGGTGTACGGGCTCTACGCACGCCGGGTGGAAGGCCGCCTCGACCACGCCCAGGTGCCCAAGCACATCGGAGTCATCCTCGACGGCAACCGCCGCTGGGCCCGCGCGGCCGGGGGGACGACCGAGCAGGGTCACAAGGCCGGCGCGAGCAAGATCCAGGAGCTGCTCGGCTGGTGCAACGAGACGGACGTCGAGGTCGTCACGCTCTGGATGCTGTCCACCGACAACCTCGACCGCCCCGAGGAGGAGCTGATCCCGCTCCTGGGCATCATCGAGGGCGCGGTGCGCGACCTGGCCGCCGACGGCCGCTGGCGGGTGCACCACGTCGGGAACCGCGATCTGCTGCCCGCCCGGACCCAGACGGTCCTCAAGGAGGCCGAGCGGGACACCGAGCACATCGACGGGATACTCGTCAACGTCGCCATCGGCTACGGCGGCCGGCAGGAGATCGCCGACGCGGTGCGGTCGCTGCTGCTCGACCACGCGAGCAAGGGCACCAGCTTCGAGGAGCTTGCGGAGGTCGTCGACATCGACCTGATCTCCGAACACCTGTACACGCGCGGCCAGCCCGACCCGGACCTCGTCATCCGCACCAGCGGCGAGCAGCGGCTGTCGGGCTTCATGCTCTGGCAGAGCGCCCATTCGGAGTACTACTTCTGCGAGGTCTTCTGGCCGGCCTTCCGCAAGGTCGACTTCCTTCGCGCGCTGCGTGACTACGCCGCGCGTCACCGGCGGTACGGCTACTAGTCCCGTACGCGGTACGGCAGTCGGGCCCGGACGGCTGATGCGTCCGTACGGTTTCGGCTACGGCCTCATCCCACCCCGAAACGTGCGGGTTTCACAACGTTCACGTGCGCGCCGTCATATGCCATGGCATGGCCGCGCACGTTCGAGGGAATATCCCTTCCAGGTCGACGCCCTGCCCCAACTGTCCTAGGGGTGTCGAACTGCCAGCGGACGGCATGTGCTCGTTCGCCCGGGAGGCCCTTTGCACACGGACGACGCGGATCGTGCGTATGACGCGGAGGGCCGGCGCTCGGCCCTTCCGCTTGGGCCTGAGCCCGGTCCGTCCCCCGCCTGCGGGCCGGGGGACTCGTTCCCGCGACGCCGTCGCACCCCAACCTCTCCCGAGGGGGTTCGTCCACCCGTGGTGATCAGCAAGAAACGCCGCGAGCAAGACCGGCGCACCTATGTACTCGACACCAGCGTCCTGCTCGCCGACCCGAACGCCATGGCCCGCTTCGACGAGCACGAAGTCGTGCTGCCGGTCGTCGTGGTCACCGAGCTGGAGTCCAAGAGGCACCACCCGGAGCTCGGTTACTTCGCCCGGCAGGCGCTGCGCCTGCTGGACGAGTACCGGATCCGGTACGGCCGTCTGGACGCCCCGATCCCGATCGGCGATCTGGGCGGCACCTTGCGTGTCGAGCTCAACCACTCCGACCCGGGCCTCCTGCCGGCCGCCTTCCTGACCCAAGGGGGCCGGGTGGGTGACAACGACTCGCGGATCCTCGCGGTCGCCAGGAACCTTCAGGCCGAGGGGTACGACGTCACGGTCGTCTCGAAGGACCTCCCGCTGCGCATCAAGGCATCCTCGGTCGGGCTGCTGGCCGAGGAGTACCGCGCGGAGCTGGCGATAACCGACTCGGGCTGGACCGGGATGGCCGAGCTGGCCGTCTCCGCCGAGCAGGTGGACGACCTCTTCGCGGCCGAGACCGCGTATGTCCCCGAGGCGGCGGAGCTGCCGGTGCACACCGGTCTGGTGCTGCAGTCGGAGCGCGGCAAGGCGCTGGGCCGGGTCACGCCCGACGGGCAGGTGCGGCTGGTGCGCGGCGACCGCGAGGCGTTCGGCATCCATGGGCGCAGCGCGGAGCAGCGCATCGCGCTGGATCTGCTGCTCGACCCGGACATCGGGATCGTCTCGATGGGCGGCCGGGCCGGTACGGGCAAGTCGGCGCTGGCGCTGTGCGCCGGTCTTGAGGCGGTACTGGAGCGTCAGCAGCACCGGAAGGTGATGATCTTCCGGCCGCTGTACGCGGTGGGCGGGCAGGAGTTGGGCTATCTGCCGGGCTCCGAGGCGGAGAAGATGAGCCCGTGGGCCCAGGCCGTCTTCGACACGCTGTCGGCGGTGACCACCTCGGATGTGATCGAGGAGGTGGTGGGGCGCGGGATGCTGGAGGTGCTGCCGCTCACCCACATCCGGGGCCGCTCGCTCCATGACGCCTTTGTGATCGTGGACGAGGCGCAGTCCCTCGAACGGAACGTTCTGCTGACCGTTCTGTCCCGGATCGGCTCCAACTCCCGGGTGGTACTCACCCATGACGTGGCACAGCGGGACAATCTCCGCGTCGGGCGCTATGACGGCGTCGTCGCCGTGGTCGAGAAGCTCAAGGGGCATCCGCTGTTCGCCCATGTCACCCTCACCCGCTCCGAGCGGTCGCCGATCGCCGCCCTGGTGACCGAAATGCTCGAAGACGGCCATATCTGAGGTAGTTGAGGGGAGTACGCGACACATGCAATCCCGGACGCCGTGCGGCCGAGCCGAAAGAGCTTAGCCGCGCGGCGTCTTGGTGCGCTCGGGTTTCCGGAAATCCTAGGGCGTAAACGAGGTGTGAGCTTTCACACTCAACGGAGAATTGCCTCCGGGCGTCCGCTTCCGGCAGTGTGTGGGTCCTGTCAGGCCCCGCATACGGCACACCAGTACCCCCAGCGGTACGGAGCAACAGCAGTACCAGAACTAAACAGCGTTCGCCGTATGCCGCCCGAGCACCTTGCGGCTCTCCCGAGGGAGGGTCCACCGGGCCAGTGCCTCCCGTGACCAGCCATCCCCATGTGCAACAGGGGGACGGAACAAGGGGAGGTCAGCGCCAGGGGCACGATTGCGTCCGCGAGGTCACCTAAGCGGGCGATGCTGGAAGGAAACCGTGTGAGCCGGATTTCGGTCCGGGGATTCGCAGTGGCCTCGGCCACCGCGGTCACCACTGTGGGCGCTGTCGTTGGCGTTGCCGCGGGCGGTGAGCAGCAGAGCTCAACCGACCCCGTCGAGGCGACCGCCGCCGACACGACGCTCCTTGCGGACATACCCGCCGGCCAGCAGGCCGTGGCGCAGACCGCGTCCCTGACGCAGCAGGCGGACGTGCAGTCCACCGCGGCCGACGCGGAGGCGAAGAAGTCCGCTGAGGAGTCTGCCCGCAAGCAGGCCGCCAAGGACGCCAAGGCCAAGAAGCTGGCCGCCGAGAAGGCGGCCGCCGAGGCCAAGCTCGCCAAGGAGCGCGCGGAAGCCAAGAAGAAGCTCGAGGAGGCGGCGAGCCGTTCGGCCACCCGCGACGCGAGCAGCTTCCCGCAGCAGGCCTCGTACACCGTCGCCGAGGTCCAGGCCATGGCGCGCCAGATCGTCCCGGCCGACCAGTTCCAGTGCTTCAGCAACATCGTGAACCACGAGAGCACCTGGAACTACCGCGCCGAGAACCCCTCCTCGGGTGCGTACGGTCTGGTGCAGGCGCTGCCGGGCTCCAAGATGTCTTCCGTGGGCGCCGACTGGCGCACCAACCCGGCCACCCAGATCAAGTGGGGCCTGAATTACATGAACGAGCGCTACGACAGCCCCTGCGGCGCGTGGTCGTTCTGGCAGGCCAACAACTACTACTGATGCTTTCGGCCTCACTCGGTCGCCTTCGGCGCTCGACTCCGCGAAACCCCCGACCGCAACCGGCCGGGGGTTTCCCGCGTCCTCAGGCTGTAACGTCGTCCCGACGACCGCGGGGGAACTGGGGGTAGGGGAAGCGAAATGTCCGCATTGCCACACTGGGTCGGCAGAATGGGAGCCGGCCTGACACGGCTGGCCGAGCGGCTGGAGCGCCATGCCGAGGCCGGCGCCGCCGACCCGGACGACGCGCACACCGACGACGGCAGGAGCGAACGGGCCGACCGGGGGCCAGGCACCGGCAAGACCCTGGGCGACGCCGGCAAGGCCGAGGGCGTAACCGGCCCCGCCGATCCCGCACTCGCCGATCCTGAGGGCTCCGCCGACCCCTTTGACTCCAACGGCTCCGCCGACCCCTCTGACTCCAACGGCTCCGCCGTACGTGGCTCCCGCCCGGCCCGCCGGGACCGCGGGTTCCAGGGCCGGGCGGGCCGGGCGGGAGCCAC
>NZ_MUNE01000486.1 GCF_002154605.1 Streptomyces milbemycinicus
CCGTCCGCGCGGACGGGTCGAAGGGGGTGCGGCTCTCCCGCCACCGACCGGAGGAGTCCGGGCTCACCGTGTACCCGCGGTTGACGAAGGCGTAGTCGTCGTAGATCCCGGCGTCGATGTGGCGGCCGCCGTCGGTGGAGCGGCGCAACTGCAGCCCCGCGCCGGTGAGCTGGTCCCAGGCGATCTCGGTCGTCAACTCGTAGGCGGTGCCGGTGTGCTCCAGCACCCGCTGTCCGTCGACCTCCAGGTCGCCGAGGTTCACCGTGCGGGAGACATGGGCGTCGAGGGCCGCGACGGGCTGGGAGGCGAGGTAGTACGTACCGCCCGCGGCGCGCTTGAGGGTGATCTCGCGGACGATGGAGTCGGTGCCGTTGAAGCCGTCGCAGTCGATGGTGGGCGTGGTGTTGGCGTAGTCCCAGTGGTTCAGCCAGCCGATCGCGTAGCGCGCGGCCGGGTCGAGGGTGCCGTTCGCGTCCCGCTTCTCGAAGGTGACGGCCGCGTACCAGTCCCAGCCGTGGTCGAGCCACTGCGGGTCGGAGGCATCGGCCGTGAAGGTGGTGCCGTCGAAGGTGCCGGTCCAGTACGCGTAGGTGCTCGGCAGCCCGGACGCCTTGCCGTTGGCGCTCACGCCCAGCACCCACTTCCGGGTGCCGTCCTCGGCCGTGATCCGGAACAGGTCGGGGCACTCCAGGACGCCGATGCCGTCCTTGATGAATCCGCTGACGTACGTCCACGACTTCAGGTCGGCGGAGTGGTAGAAGCCCACCTTGTTGTTCTCGGCGAGCGTCATCACCCACCGGCCGCGCTCCTCGTCACGGATCACCTTGGGGTCGCGGAAGTCCCGGACCCCGGGGTTGGGCAGGACCGGGGCGGTGCCGTGGTGGGTGAACGTACGGCCGCCGTCCGTGGAGTAGAACAGGTACTGCGCCTGGGTGTTGGCGTTGTCGTCGGGTGACATGGTCGCCAGGACGATCACCGCTCCCGCGCCGAAGCCTGCCGTGTTGTCCGTGTCGACGACCGCGGAACCGGACCAGACATCGCCGTTGGGAGTGGTGTCCTTCGGCACGGCGATGCCGCGGTCGGTGAAGGACACCAGGTCGGTGCTGGTGGCCAGGCGCCACGCGGTGCCGGCGGTCGTACCGCCGGTCAGGTAGTCCGGGTTGTAGAGGTAGTAGTAGTGGTACTCGCCGTCGATCCAGACCGGGCGCTGCGGGTCGTTCTTCCACTGGTCGGGCACGGTGAAGTGGTACGCGGCGCGGTAACTCCCGCATGACGCCCTGCCCTTGGACTTCGCTGCCGCCGGTCTCGCAGCGACAGGCCGTAACGCGCCGGCCGCGCCCACGGCCGAGGCGACGAACAGCGACCTCCTGGATATGCCCGGTGTCCAAAGCATGGTGCGGCTCCTTCCCTGACTTCGTCGTCAGGACTGCGGCTCGGTGGTTCGGAAGCGTAGACCTAACTCGTTAAAGGTCAACCCTGGCGCGCGCCTTGACAGTGCCACTACAGGGTTCTCATCATCGGGAAGTCACTTCGACTAACACGAGTTAGGCTCAACACCGATGACCGACTCGCTCATCTCCCGCCGCGGCCTCATGCGGTACGGGGCGTACGGCGCCGCGGCCGCGGCCCTCGGCGGCGTCGCCGCCGGCTGGGACCGCCTCACCGGCGCCGACATCCCCGGCCGGAACGACGGCTCCCTCGTCGTCGCCACCCTCGGCCCCGCCTACGGACCGGAGGCCGTACGCACGCTCACCGAGGGATTCCGGAAGCAGCACCCCGACATCAAGCTCCGCATCAACGCGGTACAGGCCGTCGACTGGTCCGACTTCTTCGCGAAGATCCTCACCCAGATCGCGGCGGGCACCGCCCCCGACCTCGTCTACGTCGCCACCGAGGGCGTCCAGCTGTTCGCGCAGCGCCTCGGGGTCCCGCTGGACCGCTGGGTGAAGCGGGACGCCGAGGAGCTGCGCGAGTACTTCGCCGACGTCCATCCCTCGCTGGTCGAGTCGATGATGTACGAGGGGAGCCTCTACCAGCTGCCGGTCGAGTTCAACGCGGCCGACATGTATCTCAACAACCAGGTGCTGAAGCGGGCGGGCGCGAGCTTCCCGGCGCCCGACTGGACCCGCGACGACTTCACCGCGCTGCTGCGGGACATGAAGAAGTCGGGCGGCTCCCGGTTCACGCCGTACTTCTGGACCAACCGGCTGTGGGGCGGCGTGGTGCCCTGGCTGTTCGCGAACGGCACCAATCTGCTCGCCGAGTCCAAGGCGCCCGGCGGCGCCTGGCTGTGGGACTCCTTCTATCCGGCCGCCGACCGGCGCGGGCGCGGGGGCGGTTTTCGGTGGACGACCCCGCAGGCCACCGACGCCCGGGTGGAGGAGGCGTACGACTATCTCGCCTCCCTCATCCAGGAGGACCTGTGCACCCGCCCCGAGGGCGGCAACGGCCAGAACCTCGTCGGCGTCTTCTCCACCGGCCGGGTCGGCGTCACGCCCGCGGGCGGCTTCTGGGCGGGCGGTCTGAGTCTCGCGGGTATGAAGGCCACGGACTACGACGTGCAGTACTTCCCGCGCTGGCGCACCCAGCGCATGCAGTTCGGCGCCGCCGGCTACGCGCTGCTGCGCACCTCGAAGAAGCAGGACGAGGCCTGGGAGTTCATCAAGTACGCCGCCCGCAGGGACACCCTGATGCGGCTGTTCAGGACCAACCAGACCACCCCGGCCCGCCGCTCGATGCTGGGCCCCGACCGCTACCGGGAGACCGGCCCGGACCACTGGCAGGTCTTCTACGACACCCTCGACAAGTTCCCCGACACCGGTCCGATCCCCGCGCCGCCGCAGGTCGCCGAGGTCGAGCAGGTGCTGCTCAAGCACACCGGCACCGCCCTGGCCTCCCGCGGCGCGGTGCGCCCCGCGCTGCGCCGGATGCAGGGTGACCTGGAGAAGGCCATGGAGCGTGCGGTATGACGACAAACACGCAGGCGAACACGGAGGGGAACACTCAGGTCCCGGCCGCACGGCAGCGGCCGGCTCCACCGCCCGCCGACAACTCGCGGCCCGCGGCCCGCACCCGCTCCACCCGGCTGCTCGCCACGCTGTTCCTGGCGCCCACGATCGTCGGCATCGTGATCTTCACGGTCGTACCGATCGTCGGCTCGGTCGTCCTCAGCCTCTTCCACTGGAACGTGATCGACGACCCGAGCTTCGCAGGGACCGCCAACTACCGTGAGGTCTTCGCCGATTCGACGGTGCTGGTCTCCTTCCGCAACACCCTCGTGTTCATGGCGCTCGCGGTCGCGCTCCAGCTGCTCATCGCGCTGGCGCTGGCGCTGGCCGTGAACGGGCGGATGCCCATGTGGCTGCGCTCGGTGTTCCGGTCGGCGTTCTTCTTCCCGCTGGTGCTGTCCGCCGCGTCGATCTCGGTGGTGATGAAGTACCTCTTCAACCAGGACTTCGGCGTGGTGAACTGGCTGCTGGGCCTGATCGGGATCGCCCCGGTGCCGTGGCTGACGTCGGAGAACGGGGCGATGGCCGCGGTGATCCTGGTCTACGTCTGGCAGCAGTTCGGCTTCTCGTTCCTGCTGTTCGTCGGCGGTCTGAACAACATCCCCAAGGAGATCCACGAGGCCGCCTCGCTCGACGGCGCGACCGGGCTGCGCAAGCACCTCGCCGTCACACTGCCGCTGCTGTCGCCCACGCTGCTGGTCGCGTCGGTGGTCGGCATCATCAACGCGCTCCAGGTCTTCGAGCAGCCGTACGTGCTCACCAACGGCGGGCCCGGCGACTCGACCCGCACCGTCGTGATGGTCATCTACGAGACCGCGTTCGAGCAGCTCCGGTTCGGCCCGGCGTCCGCGGTGGGCGTGCTGCTGTTCGTACTGATCATGGCGGTCACCGCCCTCCAGTTCCGGCTCAGCCGGCGTTTCGTCCACTACCAGTGAGCCGGGTGAGTCCCATGAGCCAAGCGACCATGAGCCGACCGACCCCGAGCCGACCGACCCCGAGCCAAGCCCCCATGAACCTGAGCCGCGCGCGGCACTCGCTCGCGCCCTGGGCCCGGATCGCCGGGCTGGCGGTGTGCGCGCTGCTCACCCTGGGCCCGGTCATCTGGACCGTCTCCACCTCGCTGCGCACCCCGGCCGAGTCCTTCGACCTGCCGCCGAAGATCATCCCCACCCACCCGACGACGGAGTCCTACCGCGGGGTCTTCGACCAGATCGACGTATGGCTGGTCGCCCTCAACTCGACGCTGGTGACCGCGCTGATCGCGGTGGGCCAGATGATCACGGCTGGCCTGGCGGGGTACGCGTTCGCGCGTCTCGAATTCCGCTTCAAGAAGCCGCTGTTCGGCCTGGTGCTGGCGACCATGATGGTGCCGCTCCAGGTCACCATCGTGCCGGTGTTCCTGGTGCTGAAGTCGATGGGCCTGACCGACACCCTCCTCGGCCTGATCATTCCGGCCTTCCCGACCGCCTTCGGGACCTTCCTGATGCGGCAGTACTTCCTGGGCATGCCGAAGGACCTGGGCGAGGCCGCGATGCTGGACGGCTGCGGCCCATGGCGGATCTTCCGCTCGGTGTACGCCCCGCTGGCCGCTCCCGGACTCGCGATCGTCGGCGTGCTGGCCTTCAACTACCACTGGAACGAGTTCTTCCGGCCGCTGATCCTCGAGACCTCCGGCCAGAACTACACCCTGCCGCTGGGCCTGGTCTCGCTCCAGGGCAACCTCGGCACCGGCTCCATCTCGGTGGTGCTCGCCGGTGTCGTCCTCTCCATGATCCCCGCCGTCGCCGTGTTCGTCGTCGGCCAGCGCCCCCTTCGCGAGGGCATCACGTCCGCAGGAGTCAACCGTTGAGCCCTGCCGCTCACTCCCCCGATCCGCACGCCCCGCGCTTCAGGGTCCGCCCGCCCGCGGGGTGGATCAACGACCCGAACGGCCCCTTCCGCTGGCGCGGCCGCCACCACCTCTTCTACCAGCACAACCCCGACGCCCCAATCCACGCCAACGTCCACTGGGGCCATGTCTCCAGCCCCGACCTGGTCCGCTGGGAGCACCATCCGATCGCGCTCGCCCCGACGCCCGGCGGCCCGGACGAGGCGGGCTGCTGGTCCGGGTGCGTGGTCGACGACGACGGCGTGCCCACGGCCGTCTACACCGGCGTCGACCGCCACCACACCGGGCTCGGCACGATCTGCCTGGCACGGGCCGCCGACCCGGACGACGACGCGCTGGCTGAGTGGAAGCCGCTGCCCACACCGGTGGTGACCGGGCCGCCCACCGGCCTGGACGTGGTGATGTTCCGCGACCCGTTCGTCTTCCGGTGCGGCGGACGGCGTTGGGCGCTGGTCGGCGCGGGACACGCCGACGGGACACCGTCGGTGCTGCTCTACGACTGCGAGGACCTGGCCGACTGGCGGTTCGCCGGTGTGCTTGTGGACGGCGCGGACCCCGTCGCGGCGGAGGCGTTCGGCGACCAGGGCGACCGGGCGGTCGGCTGGGAGTGCCCGCAGCTGTACGCGACGGCGGGCGGGGACTGGGTGCTGGTGGTGTCGCTGTGGGACGGAGACCCGTGCTCCACCGCGTACCTGACGGGCCGACTGCGTACGGACGGCCGGGACCCGGGCGCGCTGCGCTTCGAGGCGCGCACCGGCGGGCGGCTCGACCACGGGCGGGACTTCTACGCGCCCGCCGTCCTCCAGGAGGCGGACCGGGCCCTGATGTGGGGCTGGTCCTGGGAGGCCCGTGAGCGCGGCGAGGTGGAGCGCGCCGGGTGGGCCGGCGTTCTCACCGCGCCGAGGGTGGTGGACGTACACCCGGACGGCGCGCTGCGGGTCGTACCGGCTCCGGAGCTCGAACTGCTCCGCGCGGATGAACCGTTCGTCACTGAACCGTCCGTCACCGCGCCGTCCGTCACCGCGCCGTCCGTCACCGCGCCGGGCGGGACCGTACCGAGCCGGACCGTACCGGGCCGGGTTCCCCTCCCGGAGGCGTACGACCTGACGGTCACTGCCCGCGGCCTGACGACGGTGAGTCTGCTGCGGTCGGCCTCGGGTGGGCAGCTGACGGTGCGGCTGGACCCGGAGCGGGGCACCGTGACGCTGGACCGCGGTGACTGGCCCCGGAGGCCCGGCACCGGCCCCCGGGGGTCGGCGCCGATCGTGGTGCGGGCGCCGGGGAGGGAGGTGCGCGTGCTCGTCGACGGTTCGCTGTTCGAGCTGTTCGTCGACGACCGGGCCACGGTCACCGAGCGCGTCTACCGGCGCCCGGACGATGTGCGCGAACTCGTCGTGACGGGTGCCGTGGCCGCCGTCACCGGGTGGGAGCTGGTCCCACCGACGCTCGGCTGATCACCGGGCCGGCCAGGCGCCGGGTGGTGGCCAGCGGTGTCCGCCCGGTGTCGATGGCCTCCAGCACCAGCCGGGCGGCGGCCTCGCCCATCGCCCGGTGCGGCAGCGCGACCGTGGTGAGGGGCGGGGCCAGGAACTCGGCCATGTGCTCCTGGTCGTCGTAGCCGACCACCGACAGATCGCCCGGAACGGCGATCCCCAGCCGGGTCGCGGCGTGCAGGACGCCCGCCGCGACCCGGTCGTTGTAGCAGAAGACGCCGGTGGGACGCCGGTCCGCGGGGACCCCGTCCAGCATCCGCATCGCGCCCTCGTACCCGCCGGAGATCTCGCCGCCGGTCCGCAGCACCCACTCCTTGGGGACGAGGATCCCCTTGACCCGTACGGCGTCACGGAAGCCGCGCAGCCGCTCGACCGACGCGATGTCGTCCTGGCCGCCGACCATGGCGAGCCTGCGGTGCCCCTCGTCCAGCAGCAGCCGGGCCGCCGTACGGCCTCCCGCGCGCTCGGCGGGGATGACGGCCGGCAGGGAGTCGTCCTCGGCCAGACAGTTGGCGAGGACGGAGCACGTGCGGTGCAGGCCCTCGGGGACGCGGACCCGGCGCAGCGACATGGCCGCGTAGATGATGCCGTCCACCCGCCGGTCCAGGAGCTCGGCGACCGCCGCGTCCTCCTTGGCCCGATCGCCACCGGAGTCGACGGTGAGGATGAGATGCCCGCTGTCCCAGGCGGTCTCCATGGCCCCGCGCAGCAGCCGTCCTGCGAACGGCGACGAGGCGATCTCGTCCGTGACCAGCCCGATCACCGCGGTGCGGCGGCGCCGCAGACCGCGCGCGACGGGGTCGGGGCGGTAGCCGAGCCGGGCGGCGGCCTGGCGGATGCGCTCCTGGGTGGCGGCCGACAGGTTCCCTTCGGCCCGGTCGTTGAACACAAAGGAGACGGCGGTGTGGGACACCCCGGCGAGCCGGGCGACATCCCGCGACGTCGGTCGCCCGAGCTTGTCGGCGGTTCCGCCGTGTCCGCCCTCGCCCGTGCCCATGAGCTCCAGCCTATCCGTCGGCGTTCCGCGCCGAGGAACCCAGGCGGGCGGCGGCCCGTTACGCATGAGGGTGACCAGAAACCGCGTTGAAGCTGATGCGTCACGTGCACAGAGTTCAGTGAGTAGTTCGGTGAGTAGTTCGGTCGGCTTACTGATGCCGCCGGACTCCGCCCCACCCTTCACGGAGGCCCGGAACCATGACCTGGAACCACCCCCAGCCGTCCCGGCGCACCGTCCTCGGAGGTGCGGCCGTCGCCGCGCTCGCGGCGGCGACGGCCGGTGTCGGCGCGGCACACGCAGCCTCTTCCGCGGCCCCGGCCGCGTGGCCGAGCGAGTTCCCGCTCCCCGACGGTTTCCTGCCCGAGGGGATCACGATCGGCCGCAGGCCGTACGCCTATATGGGCTCGCGCGCCAACGGCGCGGTCTACCGCACCGATTTGCGCACCGGAGAGGGACGCGTCATCCATGCGGGTGCCCCGGGCACGGTGGCCGTCGGGCTCAAGCTGGACGAGGACGGCCTGCTCTACATCTCGGGAGGCGGCGGAGGGTCGGCGCGGGTCGTCGACTCCCGCACAGGCGAGCTGGTGGCCACCTATCAACTGACCGACTCCACTGGTCACTTCATCAACGACGTCATCCTGCTCGGCGACCGCGCCTGGTTCACCGACTCGCGCGACGCCGTCCTCTACGGCGTACCGCGTGGCCGGAAGGGGGTGGTCCGCCGCCTGCCGCTGACCGGCGACTGGGTGCAGACGCCCAACGTCAACAACGCCAACGGCATCGTCGGCACGCCGGACGGCCGTGGGCTGATCGTCGTCAGCAGTTCGCCCGGCAGGCTCTACCACGTGGACCTGGCCGGCGGTCACGCCACCGAGATCGCGCTGGTCGGCGCCGCCGACGTCGCGAACGGCGACGGTCTCCTCCGTATCGGCCGCACGCTGTACGTGGTGCAGAACCGGCTCAACCTCATCAGCGTCTTCGACCTCGACACCAAGGCCCCCTCCGCGACCTTGCGCCGCACGGTCACCGACCCCCGCTTCGACGTCCCCACCACCGCCGCCCGCTGGGGCGACCGCCTCTACCTCGTCAACGCCCGCTTCACCTCCCCCCAGACCCCGGACACGACCTTCACCGGCGTCGCCGTCCCTGTGTGACGCAGGAGAGGCCGGTTACCAGGCGCGGGCGGCGTGCCGGAGGCGGTCGCGGACCCGGGTGACGTTCGGGTTGGCGTCGGCGCCCGGTCGCTGCACGAGGAAGAGGGTGTTCAGCGGCGGTACGTCCGGGTCGTGGAGCAGCGCGAGGGCGCCCGAGGCGAGATGTTCATGGCACAGCGACCGAGGCAGCACGCTGTAACCGGCGCCTGCGGTGACCGCCGACACGACGGCGTGCAGATTCGGCACGGTGAGCGCGGCGCGGGCGGAGAGCTGCTTGCCGAAGACGGTGCGCCAGTAGCGGCGGGCGATGGGCAGGTCCTCCGCGTACGTGACCAGGGGCACGTCCCGCAGCGCGGCGCAGGGGTCGTCGGCCGCCGGGTGCTCCTGGACGCGCCGCGCCCAGTCGCGGGCCGCGACCAGCACATACTCCTCGTCCGCCAGCGGGACCGAGGTCAGCCCGCGGCCACGGGGCCGCCTGGTCGCGATGACGAGGTCGTGCCGTCCCGTGCGCAGGTCCTCCAGCAGCGGATCGGTCAGCCCTTGTGTGACGCGCAGCTGCACCCCCTCGGCGACGAGCGGGGCGAGCGCGGGCAGGACCCGGGTGCACAGCAGCTCCGACGGACCGGCGAGGTGTACGGGGGAGGCGGCCCCGGTGAGCATGCCGCTGCCTCCGTCGAGGGAGGCGAGCGCGTCCAGCGGGCCCGAGACCCGGCCGGCCAGCTCGTGGGCGAAGGGCGTGGGCTCCACGCCCCGCGGGAGCCGGGTGAACAGCTCGCGTCCCGTCTGCTGTTCCAGCGTGCGGATCTGGGCGGTCACGGTCGGCTGGGAGAGGCCGAGCAGGGGCGCCGCGGCGGTGAATGAACCGGACCGGTAGACGGCCAGAAACGTACGCAGCAGGTTCAGGTCGGCGGGGGACGGGATCTGCCTGCCGTCGGTGTCCTCCTCGCCGCCGCTGAGCACGCGATTCTTCATGCCGCTCTTCATGCCGCCCAGGGTAGCTCGCCTTCATATCGGAGACCTGATGGCAGAAATCGAATCTCCTATTGGTTTCCCGATGGCAGGCGGGCTTAGCGTCAAAGGCGTACACACCTGTGAAAGGACTGAAAGGCCCCCCAACCCCCATGACCACCCAGAACGCGATCAACTGGCCCGAGCGCTACCTGCCCGGCACCGGCGACAACTTCGTCTCCAACGAGGTGATCGCCAAGGGCCTGAGCGCCGCCGACGTCTGGCCGTTCCTCGTCGACACCTCGACGTGGGAGTCGTACTACGACAACGTCGCCGACATCAGCTTCCCCCAAGGCGGCGGCCCCGAGCTGAGGGCCGACATCCACTTCCGCTTCGGCACCTTCGGCTTCCCGCCCCTGGACGCGCACGTCGTCGAGTTCCAGGGGCCCGCAGCGGGTGTCCCGGGCCGCCTGTCGTGGACCGCCAGGCAGGGCGGCTCCCCCGAGGAACAGCTCGATGTCCTGCACGCCTGGCTGGTGGAGGACCTGCCCGGCGGTCGGGTCCGCATCCTCACCCAGGAGACACAGATCGGCCGGCCGGCCGCGGCGCTGGCCGGTCAGCGGCCGAACCCGATGCTCAACGGCCACCAGGCCTGGCTGGACGGACTCGTAGGCGCCGCCGAGAAGACCCGCGCTTAGAGGGCCTCGCCTCTGATGGTCAGGACTGGTCAGGGCTGGTCAGGACTCCCAGTGGGCGAGCGCGTGCAGCGCGGCGGCGGTCCGGGTGAACCCCTGATCGCCGAGCAGACCCCGCAACTCGCCGTTGAACCGCTCGATTTCCGGCTGGGCGGCCCGGAGGGCGGCGGCCCCGCCGTCGGTCAGCTCCAGTACCACGGCGCGGTGCTCGCGCGGGTGCGGCCGCCTGGCGACGAGGTCGGCCTTGGCGAGCCGTACGACGAGCGCGGTGACGCCGGACTCGCGCAGTCCCAGGGCGTGCGCGAGCTCCCGCTGGGTGATGCCCGGCTGATCGCGTACGGCGAACAGCGCGCCGAGCTGCGCCGTGGTGACCCCGGCGGCGGCCAGACAGCGCCGGTCCGCGACCGTACGCAGCCGATGCGCCGCCCGCTGCAGCAGAAAGAACAGGCGCTGGTCGGATGCGGGCTGAGCCTCAGACATAGGGCCGATCTTGACAGACGCGAGAGCCGCGCGGCAGGGTCACTTCACCAGTGAAGTGAGGTGGCATGGACGAGATTCTGGACTTGTCGGTCGCGCAGAAGATGCTGGCCGCCCAGCCCTTCAGCAACCTGCTCGGCGCCCGCCTGATCGCCTTCGGCGAGGGCGCGGCAACCCTCGAACTGGACATCCGCGACGACCTGCGCCAGCAGCACGGCTTCCTGCACGGCGGCGTACTCGGCTACGCCGCGGACAACGCCCTGACCTTCGCCGCCGGCTCGGTGGCCGGCGCCCGGCTGCTCACCGCCGGGTTCACCATCGACTATCTGCGCCCCGCCGCTGGAACGCTCCTGCGGGCCGAGGCACGGGTCGTACGGGCCGGCCGCACCCGCGTCGTATGCCGCTGCGACCTGTCCACCGTGGACGGCGGGGGCACGGCGACCCTGTGCGCGGTGGCGCAGGGCACGATCGCGGTGATGGCGGCCGCCGAAGCGCCGAACGGGAGCTGACCCGAACCGTGTTGTTGGCCAGGGGGGCGGGCCTCGGCGGACCCGCCCCTGGCACGATCGGCCGCATGCACGATCAGAGGCATGTTCATGATGCGTCCGTCCCGACGGGCCACGGCCCTCGTCTGCTGCGGACACTGCGGAGCTTGCCCCCGCGGGCCTTCGACCTCGGCCTCGCGCTGCTGGTGCAACTGGCCGTCACCATGCCGTTCGTCGTCCCCCGGGGCCCCGGACTGCCGCCCGCGACCTGGTCCGCCTACGCGCTGACGACCCTGGCCGTGCTGCCGCTGGTGTGGCGGAGGAGGGCGCCGCTCACCGTGCTCGTCGCCGTCTGCCTCGCGCAGTTCTGCTACGAGCTGACCCTCGACGGTCCCGGCCAGCCCCTGCCGTACGCCGGGCTGGCGGCCGCCTACACCGTGGCCGCCCTCTCCCCGACGCGTACGCGCATCGCCATGATGGCGCTGGCGGTGCTGCTGATCCCGGTCGGCGTGGCGCTCAACACGGGCGAGGTCCGGGAGCTGCTGTTCAGCCTGATCGTCTTCTTCGGCGCCTGCACCCTCGGCACCCTCACCCGCACCCGCCAGGCCTATGCGGCGGCCGCCGAGCGCAGGGCGGCCGAGCAGGCGGTGGTCCGCGAACGGGCCAGGATCGCCCGGGAGATGCATGACGTCCTCTCCCACTCCGTCGCCCTGATGGTGGTGCAGGCCGAGGCCGGCCCGGTCGCGGTACGCACCGCCCCCGACCGGGCCGAGGCGGCCTTCGACGCGATCTCGGAGACCGGCCGGGATGCGATGGTCCAGCTGCGGCGGATGCTGGGGGTGCTGCGCGAGGACGCCACGGACCCACGGGGTCCGCAGCCCACCGTCACCGAACTGCCCGCGCTGCTCGACCGCGTGTCGGACAGCGGGCTCACGGTCTCGTGCGACACCACCGGCCGGGTCAGACCCCTGCCCCCGGACACCGAGGCCACCGTCTACCGTGTGGTGCAGGAGGCCCTGACCAACGTCGTCAAGCACGCCGCCGCCGACCGGGTGGCGGTCCGGCTCGACTACGGCCGTGAGAAGCTCGGCATCACCGTCACCGACGATGGCCGTGGGCCGGGCGTCGGCGGCTCCGCGGGATCCCGTTCTCCCGGTCATGGTCACGGCCTGATCGGCATCCGGGAGCGTGCGGCCGCACACGGCGGCATCGCCCGTACCGGGCCCGGGCCGGGCGGCAGAGGGTTCGAGGTCTTCGTGAGTCTCGGGGTGGGGAAATGACGATCCGTGTGGTGGTGGCCGACGACCAGGAACTGGTCCGCAGCGGCTTTGTGATGATCCTCGACGCCCAGCCGGACATGGAGGTCGTCGCCGAGGCCGGGGACGGCGCGGCGGCGATCGAGGCCGTACGCCGCCACTCCCCGGACGTGGCGTTGCTCGACATCCGCATGCCCGGGACGGACGGCATCGAAGCGACCGGAACCATCTGCCAGGAGACCGACTGCCGGGTGATCATGCTGACCACCTTCGACTCCGACGAGTATGTCCATGACGCCCTGCACGCCGGGGCGAGCGGTTTTCTGCTCAAGGACGTCCGCCGTGACGACCTGGTCCACGCGGTCCGGGTGGTGACCGCGGGCGACTCGCTCCTGGCGCCCTCGGTGGCCCGGCGCCTGGTCGCGGACTTCGTACGGCGCCCCCGGGAGACCGCCGCGCCGCGCTCCGACAGGCTGGCGGTGCTCACCGCGCGGGAGCGGGAAACCCTCCAGTTGCTCGGCAGGGGCCTGTCCAACGCGGAGATCGCCGCGGAGCTCGTGGTCAGCGAGCACACCGTCAAGACGCATGTGAGCAATGTGCTGACCAAACTCGGCCTTCGCGACCGGATCCAGGCGGTCATCTGCGCGTATGAGACGGGCCTGGTCACCGTGGAGTGACCGACTCCCTCACGCGAGGGAGCGCCGATCCGCCCAAGATCGGTCGCTCCGGCGATCCGTCCGAAGCGCGTGATCACCAGGATGGGGTCATTCCCGATACCGACCCCCTTCCTGGAGCACACCGATGAGGATCCGCCCCCGCACCGCCCTGACCGCCGCCGCCGTCGCCCTGGCCATCGCCGCGGGCTCCGCCGCCGCTGTACCGGCCCTGGCACACCCGGCACCGACCGCCTCGGCGTCCACAGCCGCGGCGTCGACTCTGGACACCGCGGCCCTGCAGCGCACGATCGCCGACCTCCCGGCAGACGACGCCACCGCCGCGATCATCCGGGTCGGCGGCAGAGCCGGAAGCTGGCAGGGCGCCGCCGGCGTCCGCGACCTCACATCGGGGCAGCCGGTACTCGCCGATGGACGCTTCCGCGCGGGCAGCGTGACCAAGGTCCTCACCGCCGCCGTCGTCCTGCAGCTCGTCGCCGAGCACAAGGTCGCCCTGAACCGCCCCGTCCAGCGCTATCTCCCCGGTCTGCTTCCCGCCGACTACCCGCCGATCACCGTCGCCCAGCTGCTCAACCACACCAGCGGACTGCGAACCGCCGACGGTCCCGGCGACCCCTTCGAGGCCCAGTACGCACACCGCTTCGACACCACGACCCCACAGCAGCTGATCGCCTCCGCCACCGCCCACCCGCTGGAGTTCACCCCCGGTCGCAAGCAGCACTACCTCAACATCAACTACACCGTGCTGGGCCTGCTCATCGAGAAGGTGACCGGGGACTCCTACGAGCGCCAGGTTCAGCGGCGCATCCTGACCCCCCTCGGCATGCGCGACACCTCCTACCCCGGCACCGACCCGCACATCCCCGGGCCGCACAACCTCGGATACCAGCGCACCTCCACCGGACTCGTAGACGTCACCGACTGGAACCTCTCCGCGAGCTGGGCGGCAGGCGACGTCATCAGCACCGCCGCCGACCTGGAGCGCTTCACCGTGGCGCTGTTCAGCGGCCGAGTTGTCCCCAAGGCCCAGCTCCGCCACATGCTGGAGGTCCCCAAGGGCATCACCATGTACGACAGCACCGACCCCGCCTCGTACACCATGGGCCTCACCCGTGGGGTGCTCTCCGACGGCACCGTCTTCTACGGCAAGACCGGCGAACGCTACGGCTACGCCACGGGGATGGGAGCCACCCTGGACGCCCACGGCAGGATCGACCGCACCCTGGTCTTCGTGGTCAACTCCACCGACGCCAAGTCGTTCTCCGGCAACCCCCGCAAACTGCCGATCGTCCTGGCCGCGCTGCAGGACTCCTGACCCGGCGCCCGCCGAGGTCGCAGCGCTGCTACGGCTCGCCCCCTGACGATGCCCGACTTCCAGGTGTTCAATGAAACCAGGGAGAGCGACGGATCACGCCGTTCCCGGTGATGAGAGCACTTAGACCGGTCCGCTTTTCCAGAAGAAGGCGATCTCGATGAACATCGCACACGGAGAGGTCCTCGGCGCGGTGGTCCGAGCAGTGGAGGCCGCGAACCGTACCCCGGAATTCTTCACCTGGTATGCCATCGTGCTCGCGGTCCTGCTCGTGGCAACGGTGGTCACGCTCCGGCATAGGTGACGTGTGCAGGACGAGCATGGTGAGCGGCACAGCGAGGTCCGCACCGGTTCCTGAGCGGTCGATTCCGGTGCGGACAGAGAACGAAGCGCCTTCCGACGCCGTATCCGCAGTCGGGGCCGGCAACCGCCCCCGCCCCGCCGCAGC
>NZ_MUNE01000487.1 GCF_002154605.1 Streptomyces milbemycinicus
CCCCGCCGACGCCCCCTCCTGGAACCCGCAGCGCCCCAGCGCCATGCCGCACCACCGCTACCGGTCCGTGTACGACAGGGTCGCGGTGCCGCTCACCGACGACCGCACCTGGCCGGGCCGCCGGATCGAACGGGCGCCGCTGTGGGTGCCGGTGGATCTGCGCGACGGCAACCAAGCGCTGGCCGAGCCGATGGACACCCCGCGCAAGCGCCGGATGTTCGACCTCCTGGTCGCGATGGGCTTCAAGGAGATCGAGGTCGGCTATCCCTCCGCGAGCCAGACCGACTTCGACTTCGTACGCCACCTCGCGGAGAGCGACGCGGTCCCCGCCGATGTGACCGTGGTGGTCTTCACCCCGGCCCGCCGCGATCTGATCGAGCGGACCTTCGCCGCCATCGAGGGCCTGCCCCGCTCGGTGGTGCATCTGTACACCGCCACCGCTCCCGTCTGGCGCGAGGTGGTGCTCGGCCGCGACCGTACCGAGGTGTACGGGATGATCCGGGACGCCGCCGGGCATCTGGCCCGGCTCGCCGAGGCGCGCCCCGAGAACATCCGGTTCCAGTTTTCCCCGGAGGTCTTCAACCTCACCGAACCCGACTTCGTGCTGGAGGTCTGCAATGGCCTCACCGAGCTGTGGGACGCCTGCCCCGAGCGGCCGGTGATCCACAACCTGCCCGTCACCGTCGAGTGCGCCACCCCCAATGTGTACGCCGACCAGATCGAGTACATGCACCGCCACCTGGAGCGGCGCTCGGACGTCGTCCTCTCCGTGCACCCGCACAACGACCGGGGCACCGGGGTCGCCTGCGCGGAGCTGGCCGTGCTGGCGGGCGCCCAGCGCGTCGAGGGCTGTCTGTTCGGCAACGGCGAGCGGACGGGCAATGTGGACCTGGTCACGCTCGCCCTGAACCTCTACGCCCAGGGCGTGGACCCGATGATCGACTTCTCCGATATCGACGCGATCCGCGACACCGTCGAGCACTGCAACCGGCTGCCGGTCCACCCCCGCCACCCCTATGGCGGCGAGCTGGTCCATACGGCCTTCTCCGGCACCCACCAGGACGCCATCAGCAAGGGGCTGGCCGAACACACCCGGCGGGCCGCCGAGTCCGGAGTGCCGGAGGGTCAGGCGCCGTGGGCGGTGCCGTATCTGCCGATCGACCCGGCCGACGTGGGGCGCAGCTACGAGGCCGTCATCCGCGTCAACAGCCAGTCCGGCAAGGGCGGCATCGCCCATCTGCTCCAGGCGCACTACGGCCTGGATCTGCCGAAGCGGCTGCGCGCCGACTTCTCCCGTATCGTGCAGGCCGTCACCGACGACAGCGGCCGGGAGGCCGCGGCCGAGGACCTGTGGGAGCTGTTCCGCGCGTCGTATCTCGCCCCCGGTCAGGAAGACGGCCCGGTCACCCTCGGGTCATGGACGACCGAGGAGACCGGCCCCGGCCGGCACCGCTTCGTCTGCGAGCTGCACATGGGCGACGACAAGCGTGTGTACGAGGGCACGGGCAACGGGCCGCTGTCCGCCTTCGCCGCCGCCCTGGCCGGTGCCGGGATCGCCGTGGACATCCTCCACTACGCCGAGCACGCGACCGCCGCCGGACCCGGCAGCCCCGCCATGGCCTATGCCGAATGCCGCGTCGGTGACAGCACGCGGTGGGGCGCCGGTCAGGACACCTCCGTGCTCACCGCCTCGGTGCACGCCGTGCTGGCCGCTGTGAATCGGGCGCGAGTGTTGTGATGGCCGGGGTGAGGTGACCGCGGTGAGGGGGCGGTGCGTCAGTGCTCAGCTGGACGCCGAGTCAGATGCCGAGCTTGGCAGCCTGGAGCTTGGCCACCGCCTCCTTGTCGCCCTCCAACTCGACCCGGGCGGCGTCCTGGCGGCCGAACAGAAACACCGCCAGCTCGCCCGGTTCCGCGGTGGCCGTGACCACCGGGATGCCCCGGTGCGCCACCACCGTACGGCCGTCCGGGCGGCGCAGCACCAGGCCCACCGGGGACTTGCGGCCGACCGCCTTGGCGATCCGCTCGATCCGGGACCACAGCGCGTCGGCGAAGACCGGGTCGATCTCGCGCGGCTGCCAGTCCGGCTGGGCCCGGCGGACGTCCTCGGCGTGGACGTAGAACTCGACGGTGTTGGCCGCCTCGTCCACCTGCTTGACGGCGAACGGCGACATCCGCGGCGGGCCCTCGCGGAAGAGCTGGACCAGCTCCCCGTACGGCTTCGCGGCGAACTCCGCCTGGACCCGGTCCAGCCGCCCGGCCAGCGGCTTGAGCAGCAGACCGGCGGCCGCGTCCGCGCGGCGCTCGCGGACCACCAGATGGGCGGCCAGGTCATGGGTGGTCCAGCCCTCGCACAGCGTCGGGGCATCGGAGCCGGCGGTCTCCAACAGGTCGGCCAGCAGCAGCCGTTCGCGCCTCGCGTGAGTGGACATACCGCCCACCCTACGACCGCCGTCCGGCCCCCGCCACCGGCGCCGGGCCGTCACCCCTGGGCCACGATCCCCCTTGCGCCCCGTCAGTCCTGCGCCCCGTCACCCCGGAAGCGGCTTGGTCAGCTTCTTGCCACCCGGGCCCGAGCTGAGCGTCAGCGCGCAGGAGACCTGGTCCTCGCCCCGGATCCGGTAGGTCCCCAGCGCCGGATAGAGCGCGTAGTAGTAATACATCCGGCCGTCGTTCGGTATGGACTTCAGCCGCTTCTTGGCATCCGTCTCGCACAGCGAGAGCGCCTTGTCCTGAATGGCCTTCTCGGTGGAGAAGTCCCCGGTCAGCGTCTCGTTGGCGACCACCTCACCGTCGTGCGGACCGCTGCACGCCCGCTTCTCGATCTTCGTCACGCTGCTGTCCAGCGCGGGGTGGTCGAAGCACTCGCCGGGCTTGAGCACCGCATACGGCACCAGGTCGCCGGGGTCCCCCGACTCGGAGGCCGAGGGGGACGTACCGCCGTCGGAGGCGTCGCTGCCGCCGCCCAGCGGTGCACCCTGTCCGGGGTCCGCCGAGCCGGACGCCCCGGACTCCCCCTCGGCCTCGGCTTCCCCGTCAGCCTCCGCCTCCGCCTCCGCCTCCGCCTCCGACGGGGCGTCCGGCTCGGCGGACCCCGGACAGGGTGCACCGCTGGGCGGCGGCAGCGACGCCTCCGACGGCGGTACGTCCCCCTCGGCCTCCGAGTCGGGGGACCCCGGCGACCTGGTGCCGTATGCGGTGCTCAAGCCCGGCGAGTGCTTCGACCACCCCGCGCTGGACAGCAGCGTGACGAAGATGGAGAAGCGGG
>NZ_MUNE01000488.1 GCF_002154605.1 Streptomyces milbemycinicus
GCCCCGGGCCGCCCGGGGCGCGCGTGGGCGCGCCGCCCGGCCGCGCGGCGCCGTTACGGCCCGGGGCCAGGTCGCCGGGGACGCCCGGCACCCCGGAGACACCGCTCACCGCGCCCGCGGTGGCCGCGGCGGCGGTCTCGGGCAGCGGGGCGGAGAGGATGGCCGCGATCTCCGGCCGGGGCTCGGAGACGGGCGCGCACGGCCCGGTGAGGTCCTTGGCGCGGACGGCCCGGGTGATCCAGGCGCGGTCCAGGACCCGCCGCTCGTCGGCCTCGGCGACCAGGTCCTCCGACTGGTTGTAGTCGCCGTCGGCGGCCTGGACGGCCCACAGGTGGACGGCCACGCCGTGCTCCTTGGCGGACATCAGGCCGGGCAGCAGATCGCCGTCGCCGGTGACGAGCACGATGTCGGAGCAGGCGCGGTTACGGGCCAGCTCGGTGAGCTCGGCGTGCATGGCGGCGTCCACGCCCTTCTGCGCCCAGCGGCCGTCGCTGCGGGTCAGGGCGCCCAGCCGGACGGTGACCCGGGGCATGACGCGCAGCCGCCGGTGCTCGGGCTGGGGGACCCGGTCGGGGGCTCCGTCGAACCAGTAGATGCGCAGCAGCGGTCGCTCGGTCTCGGCTTCGGCGCGCTCGCGCAGTCCCTGGATGAGGGTCGCGTGGTCGACGGAGATGCGGGACCGGGCCGGCTCCCCGGCGAGCAGGCTCGCGGCGGCGCCCAGCAGATACCCGGCGTCCACCAGGACGACGCAGCGGTCCACGTTCCACCCTCTTTCCTGAAGCAGTCCTCGGTTGCCCCCCGTGCACAGCCGTGCTCGAATTCCTGTCTTCGGTCTCAACTGGAGTCTGCCCGACCGTACCGGGGTTATCAGTCCGAACTGGATCACTGGCGTGGCGGATACGGCTTACCCTCGAAGACCCTCCTTCTCACTCACGGTAATTGCCCGAAATGCAGCCTTCGCTCGGGCGTGTCAGTGTTTCTTCCCGGAGGGCTCTTCCCTTGGGGGGCGATCCCAACTGGAGGCACAGCACCATGGCTAAGAACCGGAACCGCGACCGCAAGCAGCAGCAACAGCAGCAGCGCCAGGGCCGCGGGACGGCCGACCGCCCGGGTGAGCAGGCGCAGAACTCCCAGACGGACGCGCAGTCGCAGGCCATGCAGTCGGAGGGCGGCCCGGCGACGGCCCCTTCGAGCACCGCCCGTAAGGACCGGCAGAAGAGCTTCGGCCACAATTGACCGCCGTCGCACGGCGGTTGAGGGGCGCGCCCGTACGGGCGCGCCCCTCTCATGAGCGGTGGTCCGTCAGCCCGCTGTCATGAGTGGTGGTCCGTCACACCACCGTCATGGGCGGTGGTTCAGCCCGCCAGGCAGGCCGGGCCCAGCAGCACCTTGAGGTCGCCGAACAGCGCGGGGTCGGCGGTGACCCGGTGCCGGTCGAGCCGGAGCACCGTGGTCTTACGCGCTCCCTGGAGCTTGATCCGCACCTCGGTGGAGCCCCGGTGGTGGGTGAGCACTTCGCCGAGCTTTTCGACCAGGGGCGGGGTGACCTTCACCGTGGGGATGGTGATCGTCACGGGCGCGTTGGCCCCGGCCTCGGACAGGTCGGGGACCATGAGCTCCATGGCGACCAGCCGCGGCACGTCCTCACGCTTGTCGAGCCGCCCCTTGACGAACACGACGGTGTCCTCGACGAGCTGAGTGGAGACCAGCTGGTAGGTGGCGGGGAAGAACATGCAGTCGATGGAGCCCGCCAGGTCCTCGACGGTGGCGATGGCCCAGGCGTTGCCCTGTTTGGTCATCTTGCGCTGCAGACCGGAGATGATGCCGCCGATGGTGACGATGGCGCCGTCGGCGTGCTCGCCGCCGGTGAGCTGGGCGATGGCGGCGTCGGCCTTGTCGTTGAGGACGTGCTCGATGCCGAAGAGCGGGTGGTCGGAGACGTACAGGCCGAGCATTTCGCGCTCCTGGGCGAGCAGATACGCCTTGTCCCACTCGATGTCGGAGAACTCGACGTCGAGCCCGAAGCCCGGCCCGTCGCCCCCGCTGTCGTCGCCGCCCATGCCGCCGAACAGGTCGAACTGGCCCTCGGCCTCCTTGCGCTTCACCGCGACCACATTGTCGATCATGGTCTCGTAGTGCGCCGTGAGCCCCTTGCGGGTGTGGCCCATCTCGTCGAAGGCGCCGGCCTTGATCAGCGATTCGGTGGTGCGCTTGTTGCAGACGACCGCCTCGACCTTGTCCAGGTAGTCCGGGAAGGAGGAGTACTTCCCCTTCGACTTGCGGCCGCGGATGATCGCTTCGACAACGTTCGCGCCGACGTTTCGGACCGCGGTGAGACCGAAGAGGATCACATCGTCGCCCTGGGCGGCGAAGTTCGCCTCAGACTCATTGACGTTCGGCGTGAGCACCTTGATGCCCATGCGCCGGCACTCGTTGAGATAGATCGCCGACTTGTCCTTGTCGTCGCGCACCGAGGTGAGCAGCGCGGCCATGTACTCGGCGGGGTAGTTGGCCTTCAGATACGCGGTCCAGTAGGTGACCAGGCCGTACGCGGAGGAGTGGGCCTTGTTGAAGGCGTAGCCGGCGAACGGGACCAGCACGTCCCACACCGCCTGGATGGCCGCGTCGGAGTAGCCACGCTCGCGGCAGCCCTTCTGGAAGGGCACGAACTCCTTGTCGAGGACTTCCTTCTTCTTCTTGCCCATCGCACGCCGCAGCAGGTCGGCCTGGCCGAGCGAGTAGCCCGCGAGCACCTGGGCGGCCTTCTGCACCTGCTCCTGGTAGACGACCAGGCCGTAGGTGATGCCGAGGACCTCCTTGAGCGGCTCCTCCAGCTCCGGGTGGATCGGGGTGATCTCCTGCTGGGCGTTCTTCCGCAGCGCGTAGTTGATATGCGAGTTCATGCCCATCGGGCCCGGCCGGTAGAGGGCCGAGACGGCGGAAATGTCCTCGAAGTTGTCGGGCTTCATCATGCGCAGCAGGGAGCGCATGGGGCCGCCGTCGAACTGGAAGACGCCGAGCGTGTCACCGCGGCACAGCAGCTCATAGGTCTTGGGGTCGTCCAGCGGCAGCTCGAGCAGCTTGAGGTCGACGCCCTTGTTGGCGCGCACCATCTTGACCGCGTCATCCATGATGGTCAGGTTGCGCAGGCCGAGGAAGTCCATCTTCAGCAGGCCGAGCGATTCACAGGTGGGGTAGTCCCACTGGGTCACGACCTGGCCGTCGTTCTTCGGCGAGAAGACCGGCACATGCTCGGTCACGGTCTCGCTGGACATGATCACGCCCGCGGCGTGCACGCCCATCTGCCGCACCAGGCCCTCGATACCGCGGGCGGTATCGATGACCTTCTTCACATCCGCCTCGTTCTCATACATCCCGCGCACCTCGGCCGCCTCGCTGTAGCGGGGGTGCTTGTCGTCGGTGATACCGGACAGCGGGATGCCCTTGCCGAGCACATCGGCGGGCATGGCCTTGGTGATCCGGTCGCCCATCGCATACGGGTAACCGAGCACCCGGGCCGAGTCCTTGATCGCGTTCTTGGCCTTGATGGTGCCGTACGTGCCGATCTGGGCGACCTTGTCGGCGCCGTATTTCTCGGTGACGTACCGGATCACCTCACCGCGCCTACGCTCGTCGAAGTCGATGTCGACATCGGGCATGGAGACGCGCTCGGGGTTGAGGAACCGCTCGAAGATCAGGCCGTGGTCGATCGGGTCGAGGTCGGTGATGCCCATCGCGTACGCCACGATCGAACCGGCCGCGGAGCCACGGCCGGGGCCGACCGCGATGCCGTTGTTCTTCGCCCACATGATGAAGTCGGCGACCACGAGGAAGTAGCCCGGGAACCCCATCTGGATGATGACGTCCATCTCGTACTCGGCCTGCTTCTGGCGGTCCTCCGGCACCCCGGCCGGATACCGCCGCTCCATGCCGCGCTTGACCTCCTCCTGGAACCAGGAGACCTCCGTGAAGCCCTCGGGCACGTCGAAGCGCGGCATCAGGTCGCGCTTCTCGAACCACCCGGTGGCGTCGATCTGCTCGGCGACCAGCAGGGTGTTGCGGCACCCCTCCTGCCAGGCGTCGGAGGAGTCGATGGCGTACATCTCGTCCGTCGACTTCAGGTAGTAGCCGGTGCCGTCGAAGCGGAAGCGGTCGGGGTCGGAGAGGTTCTTGCCGGTCTGGACGCACAGCAGGGCGTCGTGCGCCACGGCCTCGCGGGAGTAGGTGTAGTGCGAGTCATTGGTGACCAGCGGGGGGATGCCGAGCTTCTTGCCCACTTCCAGCAGGCCGTCGCGGACCCGGCGCTCGATCTCGATGCCGTGGTCCATCAGCTCGAGGAAGTACCGGTCCTTGCCGAAGATGTCCTGATACTCGGAGGCGGCCTTCAGGGCCTCGTCGAACTGGCCGAGCCGCAGCCGGGTCTGCAGCTCACCGGACGGACAGCCGGTGGAGGCGATCAGGCCCTCCGACCACTGGGCGATGGTCTCCTTGTCCATCCGGGGCCACTTGACGAAGTAGCCCTCCATATAGGCGTCCGAGGAGAGCCGGAAGAGGTTGTGCAGACCCGCCTTGTTGGAGGCCCAGATCGTCTTGTGGGTGTAACCACCGGAACCCGAGACATCGTCCCGCTTCTGGTGCGGCTGGCCCCACTGGACCCGTCGTTTGTAGCGCCGCGACTCGGGGGCGACATACGCCTCGATCCCGATGATCGGCGTGATGCCCGCGCCCGTCGCCTGCTGATAGAAGTCGTACGCCCCGTGGAGGTTGCCATGGTCGGTCATGGCGATATGCGTCATGCCCATTTCCTGGCAGGCGTTGAACATGTCCTTGAGCCGCGCCGCACCGTCCAGCAGCGAGTACTGGGTGTGGACATGCAGGTGCGTGAAGGGCGGCTTGGTCACGGTGGCAGACCTCCGGCGAACGGTCGATGAAGGGTGTGCGGAACAGCTCCGAAGGTTACCCCTCCGGACTGACAGCGGATGGGCACCCACGAGTAGCCTCAGGCGTTGGGACGGACGGAACGAGCCGTCCCGTTCGCGATCTTTGTCATGCTCTTTTCTTCGCGTACTCACGTAATTTCTTCACAACATCAGGAGGCGCCCCGCGATGCCGACCCAGCAGACCCAGGCGGAACAGCGCGGCGAGCACATCCTCGCCGTCTTCGACACCGCCTTCGGCGAGCTGCTCGCCGCCGACCCGGCCGCCTTCCGCGTCAAGTTCCGCAAGATGGCCGCCTCGGCCTTCGCGTTCTACCGCGGCACGGCCGGCCTGTTCTACGCCGATGTGGAGCAGGAGCGCGAGGGCGGCCCCTACCTGGACGACCGCACGGGCCGGGTGTGGATCCACGGTGACCTCCACGCCGAGAACTTCGGCACCTACATGGACGCCAACGGCCGCCTGATCTTCAACGTCAACGACTTCGACGAGGCGTATGTCGGCCCCTTCACCTGGGACCTCAAGCGCTTCGCCGCCTCCGTCGCGCTGATCGGCTACACCAAGGCGCTCAGCGACGAGAAGATCAGCGAGCTGGTGCGGATCTACGCCGCCTCCTACCGCGAGCGTATCCACGCTCTGGCCACCGGCGCCAAGAACGACGAGGTGCCGCCCTTCACCCTGGAGACCGCCGAGGGCCCGCTGCTGGACGCGCTGCGTGACGCCCGCTCGCTGACCCGGTTCGGGCTGCTCGACTCGATGACCACGATCCGCGACTTCGAGCGGCGCTTCGCCTCCGGCGGCGGCTCGGTCGAACTGGACGCGGCGACCCGCTACAAGGTCCTGGCCGCCTTCGACGGCTATCTGGAGACGCTGCCCGAGTCCAGCCTCGCCCGGCCGGACTCCTACCGCGTCAAGGACGTCGTCGGCCGCCGCGGCATCGGCATCGGCAGCGCCGGACTGCCCTCGTACAACATCCTTCTGGAGGGCAACAGCGACGCCCTCGAGAACGATGTCGTGATCTACATGAAGCAGGCGCAGACCCCGGCGGTCTCCCGGCACATCACGGACGAGCGGGTCCGCTCCTACTTCCACCACGAGGGACACCGCACGGTCATCTCGCAGCGCGCCCTCCAGGCGCACGCCGACCCCTGGCTCGGCTGGACCGAGCTGGACGGCTCGGGGCAGCTGGTCGCCGAGATCTCCCCGTACGCGGTGGACCTCGACTGGTCCGACATCGACGACCCGGCCGAGATCGCGGCGGTCGTCGCCGACCTGGGGCGGGCCACGGCCACCATGCACGCGGCCGCCGACGACCAGAGCGGCCACTCACTGGTGCCCTTCTCCACCGAGCGCGCCATCGACGCGGTGATCGCGGCGGACGAGGGCGGCTTCGCGGAGCTGCTGGTGGACTTCGCGCACTCCTACGGGGCGCGGGCACGGGCCGACCACCAGATCTTCGTGGACCTCTTCCGGAACGGGCGCATCCCCGGGCTGTAAGTATCGATATGCGGCTCCGCCGCGTGGATCGATATGCGGCTCCACGCCTGGATCGATATGCGGCTCCGCCGCGTGGACCTGCCAAAACTGGTAGGTGCCGTGGGCGGGGAGCGATCCCCGCCCATGCTCTTGACGCCGTCCCTACACCCGATCGTGTGACAATCGGTCCCTATGGACGGTACGGGACCGCTGCTGAGGGCACTGCGCGCGGCGCTGTTCACAGCGCTGTGCGTCACGCTGTCCTCCGCCGCCCATGTCCTGCTGTCGAGCGCGCCGCTGCCGCTGACGACCGTGGCGGCGCTGTCGGTCGTCGTCTTTGTGATCGCTTACGCCCTGGCGGGCCGGGAGCGCGGCTACTGGAGCATCGCCGCGCTGCTGGTCCCGCTGGAGCTGGCCGCCGACACAGTGTTCACCACCGGCCAGAGCGCCTGTTACGGACCCTCTGGCGGCCCCGTGGCGGGCTCCCTGCGCGCCCTGGGCGTGGACCTGCTGTGTGGCAGCGGCGGGGTCGGCTCCCCGCTGGCCCGGGTCGCCGGGCCGGACGGCGCCGGCGCCGTCACGGCCGCCGTGGGCTCCGCCACCCCCTGGCTGCTGCTCGCCGCCCATATCGCGGTCGGGCTGCTCGCCGCGGCCTGGCTGCGGCGCGGCGAGGCCGCCGTGGCCCGGCTGCTGACCTCGCTGACCACCTTCGCCTTCCGGCCGCTGCTGCTGGCCGTCGCGGTGGTCACCGCGGCCTTCGCGCCCCGCCGCCGCTCCTCGCGGCCGATAGGACCCCCGAGTCCGGCCCCGGCGCTCCCCCTCCTCGTGCACTCCGTCGTACGGCGTGGTCCGCCGTGCTCGGCCACGGCCTGAGCACAGCGTTTCCCACCCTTTTCGTACGACTTTCACACGACGGAGATCGATCCATCATGAGCAACCGCAACAGCCACCAGAACAAGCAGGCCGCCCGCGAGCGGATGCGCACCGAGCGCGAGCGCCAGGCCAAGAAGGAGCGGGCGCGCCGCCAGCTTGTGGTCGGCGGCGCGGTCGTCGCCATCCTCGCGATAGCGGGCGGCATAGGTTACGCCGTCACCCAGATGAACGGCGGCGGGAACGCCAGCAAGGAGTGGAAGGCCGCCGCAGAGAAGACGGCCCTGGTGAAGCCCGCCCACACCACCGGCCCCCAGGGCACGACCGTGGTCATCGGCGACAAGAACGCCAAGAACACCCTGCACGTCTACGAGGACATGCGCTGCCCGATCTGCGCGGAGTTCGAGCAGTACACGGGCACGACCGTGGCGAAGGACATCAAGAACGGCACCTTCAAGGCGCAGTTCACGATGGGCACCTTCCTGGACGACAAGCAGGACATCATCGGGGCCGGTTCGAAGAACGCGCTGAGCGCGCTGGGCGCGGCCCTCAATGTCAGCCCGGACGCGTTCCTCGAGTACAAGTCCGCGCTCTTCTCGGCCAAGAACCACCCCAAGGAGACCGACGACTCCTTCGCCGGCGACCAGAAGCTGATCGCCATCGCCCAGCAGGTCAAGGAGCTCAAGGGCAACAAGACCTTCGAGAAGGCCGTGACGAACGGCACCTACGACCGGTGGGCGCTGGCCATGTCGAAGACGTTCGACGACACCAAGGACGTGACCGGCACCCCGACCCTCAAGCTGAACGGCAAGATCCTCTCGGTCGACGGCCAGGGCGTCCCGCTCACCCCGGACCAGTTCAACCCCCTGGTCCAGCAGAACCTGAAGAAGTAACCCCGAGGGTCACCGCCGGGCCCGGCGACCCGGCGGTGACCGGCGCCGACGCCCCGGTGCGCTGAGCGGCGGCTACCGCTGCTCCGCCGCCTCCGTGACCTCCGCGAGGAAGCCGAGCGCCACCTTCCAGGTGGCCTCGGCCGCCTCCTCGTCGTAGTCCGGCAGCTCCGGGTCGGTGAACAGGTGCCCGGCCCCCGGGTAGCGGTAGATCTCCACGTCCGCCCCGGCCCGCCCCATCCGCAGGTACCACGCGTTCAGCCAGTCGTGCGGCTCGAAGGGGTCCGGGTCCGCGACGTGCAGCTGCACCGGCAGGCCGTCCGCCGTCGCATCGTCGGCGATGTCCGAGGTGCCGTGCAGAAGCAGCAGCCCGCGCGCCTTCTCGTCGCCCAGCGCGAGGTTCTGGGCGATCGACCCGCCGAGCGAGAACCCCGCGTACACCACACCGCGGTCCGACAGCGGCGCGGCGGCCACCACGGCCCGGTGCAGCAGCTCGTCCTTGCCGATCTCCTCCTTGAGGGCCATGCCGTCCTCGGCGCTGTCGGCCGTCCGCCCCTCGAACAGATCGGGTACGTGCACCTCGTGCCCGGCGGCGCGCAGCCGGTCGGCGGCGGCGTGCACGGCAGGCCGCAGCCCGTACATCGAATGGAGAAGCAGGATCGGGGAACGGGTCACTTCGTCACTTCCTTGTCGCACGAGAAGGATCAGGATAGGTGTCCATGGAGGACGTACTGCGTCCGCTCCTCGTCATCGGCGGCTCGCTCGCCATCACCCTGTCGGTCGGCTGGGCGGTCGACCGGCTGCTGCAACGCACCGACGCCCGCCACGCGGAGACGCCGCTGTGGGGCCTGCTGCGCCGCTGCCGGCTGCCGCTCCAGGTGACGGTCTGCTCGGCGCTGCTGCGGGGCTCGTACGACAAGACGCACGCCCGGGTGGTCCGGGAACACGGGTCGGGCATCGCGCAGCTGCTCGCGCTGGTGCTGATCGCGGCCACGGCGTGGCTCGCGGTGCGGGTCTCGGCGGCGGTGGTGGAGTCCTCGTACCGCCGCTATGCCGCCAGCGCGCACGACCCGGCGCGGGTGCGCCGGGTACGCACCCAGGTGACGCTCATCCAGCGGGTGGTGACCGCGATCGTGGGGGTGGTCGCGGCGTCGGCGATGCTGCTGACCTTCCCGGCGATGCGTACGGTGGGCACGTCCATGCTGGCCTCCGCCGGGATCCTGGGCATCGTCGCCGGCGTCGCCGCGCAGTCGACGCTGGGCAACCTCTTCGCCGGGCTGCAGATCGCCTTCGGGGACATGGTGCGGATCGGCGACACGGTGGTCGTGGACGGCGAGTGGGGCACGGTCGAGGAGATCACGCTGACCTTTCTGTCCGTGCGGACCTGGGACGAGCGCCGGATCACCATGCCGGTGTCGTACTTCACGGGCAAGCCGTTCGAGAACTGGTCGCGCGGCGGTGCGCAGAAGACCGGCGCGGTCGTCTTCCACCTCGACCATTCGGCGCCGGTCGCGGAGATGCGGGTGCGGCTGGGCGAGATCGTGCGCAAGTCCCCGGCGTGGGACGGCCGGGACTGGAGCCTCGCGGTCACGGACACCACACCGTCCACGATGGTGGTGCGGGCGCTGGTGACGGCGCGGGACGCGGACGACGCGTGGACGGTGCGCTGTGAGGTGCGGGAGCAGATGATCACATGGCTGCGGGAGCACCATCCGTACGCGCTGCCGCGCATCACCACCGCGACCATCCAGCCACCACTGCCCGCGGCCGACTCCGAGGACCGCCTCACCCGCTTCGGCGGCGACCTCCACAAGGACGGCACGCACCCGCGCCAGAACTAGTGCCGGGGCTGGAGCGCCCTGCGCATGGCGCGGTGCGGGATTCCGCTGCCCTCGTCGAATTCGGGGCCGTACGCCGCGTAGCCGAGGCGCTCGTAGAAGCCGAGGGCGTGGGTCTGGGCCTCCAGATAGACCTCGGCGAGCCCGCGCCGCAGCGCCTCCGCCTCGACCGCGCGGACGAGGTCGGCGCCGAGGCCGGTGCCGCGGGCGGCCGGGAGGACCGCGAGGCGGCCGAGGACGGCGGTGGTGGCGCCGTCCACGCCCGCGTGGCCGTACTTCTTGTCCGCGGCCGCGCCGTGGAGGAAGCGGACGGTGCCCGTCGGGCCCTGGGGTCCGGTGGCGAGGAGGTGGACGGCGTGCGCGTCGTACTCGTCCATCTCCTCCGACTCGGGAATCCGCTGCTCGACGACGAAGACCTCACGGCGCACCCCGCGGCATGCCTCGAGGGCGTCGGCGCCCACGACCTCGATCCGGTACGTCACGCGCTGTCCGCCCGCACGGTGTCCAGCGCCCGCTGGAGATCGTCCGGGTAGCGGCTCTCGAACTCCACCCAGCCGCCGCCCGGGTGTTCGAAGCCCAGCCGCACGGCGTGCAGCCACTGGCGGGTCAGCTGCAGCCGCTTGGCGAGCGTCGGGTCGGCGCCGTAGGTGAGATCGCCGACGCAGGGGTGGCGGTGGGCCGCCATGTGGACGCGGATCTGGTGGGTGCGGCCCGTCTCCAGCTTGATGTCGAGGAGGCTGGCGGCGCGGAATGCCTCGATGAGGTCGTAGTGGGTGACGCTTGGCTTGCCCTCGGCGGTCACGGCCCATTTGTAGTCGTGCTGCGGATGGCGGCCGATCGGCGCGTCGATGGTGCCGCTGAGCGGGTCGGGGTGGCCCTGGACGAGGGCCTGGTAGCGCTTGTCGACCGTACGCTCGCGGAACTGCTGCTTGAGCAGGGTGTAGGCGAGCTCGGACTTGGCGACGACCATGAGGCCGGAGGTGCCGACGTCCAGCCGGTGGACGATCCCCTGACGCTCGGCGGCCCCGGAGGTCGAGACGCGGAAGCCCGCGGCGGCCAGGCCGCCGATGACCGTGGGCCCGGTCCAGCCCGGGCTGGGGTGGGCGGCGACCCCGACCGGCTTGTCGACCACCACGATGTGCTCGTCGTCGTGCACGATCTCCATGCCCTCGACGGGCTCGGCGACGATCCGTACGGGTGGCGCGGCCTGCGGCATCTCCACCTCGAGCCAGGCGCCGCCGGAGACCCGGTCGGACTTGCCGGCGACGCTGCCGTCGACCTGCACCTTGCCCGCGGCGGCCAGCTCCGCCGCCTTGGTCCGAGAAAACCCGAACATGCGTGCGATCGCAGCGTCGACGCGCTCACCTTCGAGGCCGTCGGGTACAGGGAGGGTGCGGATCTCGGGAATCGTACTCACCCGTCGAGTATGCCGGACCGCACAGCCCGGTTCGTACGCCAGTCCTCGGACCCCCGGCCCCGGATCCGGCCCCTGTGGCCTGAAAAGCTCAGTCCTTGTGGACCGTGCCGTCCGGGTCCAGGCCGCGGAAGGACAGGATGACGATCAGGAAGCCACCGCAGACGATCGCCGAGTCGGCGAGGTTGAAGACCGCGAAGTGGGCGGGCGCGATGAAGTCGACCACCGCGCCCTGCAGCCCGCCCGGCGCGCGGAAGACGCGGTCGGTGAGGTTGCCGAAGGCGCCGCCCAGCAACAGCCCGAGCGCGATGGCCCAGGGCACGCTGTAGAGCTTGCGGGCGAGCCGGGCGATCACCACGATGACACCGGCCGCTATCACCGTGAAGACGATGGTCATGGCCTCGCCGAAGCCGAAGGCGGCGCCCCGGTTGCGGATCACCTCGAACTGGAGCCAGGTGCCGATCACCTCGATCGCGTCATGGTGCTCCAGCTTCGCCACCACGAACAGCTTGCTGCCCAGGTCGAGCAGATAGGCGACCGCGGCGACCGCGAGCAGCACCGCGATGCGCCGCTGCCCACGCCCACCCTGCGCCCCGTCGGCACCCGCGACGGCGCCTTCCTCGGCCTTCCCCGCTTCTGGCGTACCGATGGCCTGCTCCGCCTCTGTCACGTAAGTCCCTCAAACATCGTCCGGGCCAGTCTCCCCCTGGCTGAGGACGAGAGTACGGCACTCCCGACGGGGGGTCAGCGCCGCTCCTGCCGCTGTTTGCACTCCACGCACAGAGTGGCCCGGGGAAACGCCTGCATCCGGGCCTTGCCGATGGGGTTGCCGCAGTTCTCGCACCGCCCGTACGTCCCGGCGTCCAGCCGCTCCAGGGCGCGCTCGGTCTGCAGCAGCATCTCGCGGGCGTTGCCGGCCAGGGCCAGCTCGTGCTCGCGCGTGATGTTCTTGGTGCCGGTGTCGGCCTGATCGTCGCCCGCGCCGTCCCCGGAGTCCCGCATCAGTCCGGTGATCGCCTCCTCGGAGGCGAGGATCTCGGCGCGCAGCCGGCCGGCCTCGGCCAGCAGCTCGCTGCGCGCCTCGGCCACCTCCTCCGCCGACCAGGGCTCCTCGCCCGGGCGTACGGCCAGGTCACCGGGTGCCACGGGGCCAGTGCCGACGCGGGCCTTGGGGACCGCGCCGGGCGCCTCGGGGGCCTGCTTCGCGGTCGGCGCCCCGCTCGGGTTCTTCTTCGCAACCACTTTCCTGGCTCCCGTCTTCTTCGGGGGTACCGCCTGCTCGGCCGGTGCGGCCTTCTTGGTGGCCTTTTTGGCCGTGGTCTTCGCGGCCTCGGCCTTCTTGGTCGTGGTCTTGTTGGCCGCGTCCTTCTTCTCCACCGCTCCCTTCTTCTCCACCGCGTTCTTCGTGGCCTTCTTGGCCGCCATGGCGGGCGCTGCCGCCTTCTTCCCGGAAGCGCTCTTCTTGGCGGTCGTGGCCTTCGTCGCCTTCGCCGTGCTCTTCTTCACGGCGGTCTTCCTCGCCACCATGGCCGCGCCCCTTCACATATTGTGATCTTGCACGCGAATCGTTCCGGAACGATAAATCGACTCCAGGCACGCGGCAACGGGGCACGCCGCCCGATTCGCCCGGCTTGCCCGTGGGACAACCCGGTCTCAATCGGTTGTGCCCCACCGCCCGCCCGGTAATCCGGCCATGCATCAGTACCGGGCGGTGACACCCCGGCCGGACGGAGTCCGGCACCCTGCGTATCGCCATTCGGGTCACCGCCCGGCTCCCCGTACCTCACTCGGCGCAGCCCGTAATCCGGTCGGCCGGGTGGCACCCGGACCCGTACACTGGGCGAAGCGAAAGGCGTGGAAGGGGACGAGTAGCGTCGTACGCAGCCATGAGCGACCCGGGGACGGTGCGAGCCCGGGGGCGAGCGCGATGTGAAGGATCACCCCGGAGCCGCCGGAAGAACCCCCGCCCAGGGCCAGTAGAACCGGTGTCGCGACCCCAATGAGGGGGCCAGGAGCCAGCCCAGCGCTCCCGGCCAAGGAGGGTGGTACCGCGGGAGCGCGAGCTCTCGTCCCTCCGACGGAACGCAGACCAGCACGTGTCCGCCGGAGGAAAGATCCGATGACGCAGTACCGCCAGGTGCCCGCCCAGGTCGACCTGCCAGCCCTCGAGCACGCCGTACTCGACTTCTGGCGGGAGAACAAGATCTTCGCCCGGAGCCTCGAGCAGTCCGCGGGGCGGCCCGAGTGGGTCTTCTACGAGGGCCCGCCGACCGCCAACGGCATGCCGGGCGCCCACCACATCGAGGCCCGCGTCTTCAAGGACGTCTTCCCGCGCTTCCGCACCATGCGCGGCTACCACGTCGAGCGCAAGGCGGGCTGGGACTGCCACGGCCTGCCGGTCGAGCTGGCCGTCGAGAAGGAGCTCGGCTTCAGCGGCAAGCAGGACATCGAGGCGTACGGCATCGCCGAGTTCAACGCCAAGTGCCGCGAGTCGGTCGGCCGGCACATCGACGCCTTCGCCGAGCTCACCACGCGCATGGGGTACTGGACCGACCTCGACGGCGCGTACTGGACCATGAACCCCGAGTACGTCGAATCGGTGTGGTGGTCGCTCAAGGAGATCTTCAACAAGGGGCTGCTGGTCCAGGACCACCGGGTCGCCCCCTGGTGCCCGCGCTGCGGCACCGGTCTGTCCGACCACGAGCTGGCGCAGGGCTACGAGACGGTCGTCGACCCGTCGGTCTTCGTCCGCTTCCCGCTGACCTCCGGCCCGCTGGCGGGCGAGGCGGCGCTGCTGGTGTGGACGACCACGCCGTGGACCCTGGTGTCCAACATGGCCGTCGCCGCGCACCCCGATGTGCGCTATGTGGTCGCCACCGACGGCCAGGAGAAGCTGGTCGTCGCCGAGCCGCTGCTGGAGAAGGCCCTCGGCGAGGGCTGGACCGCGACCGGGCAGTCCTTCACCGGCGCCGAGATGGAGCGCTGGACCTACCAGCGCCCGTTCTCCCTGGTGGATGTCGAAGGCGACGCGCACTTCGTGGTCAACGCCGAGTATGTGACCACCGAGGACGGCACCGGTCTGGTCCACCAGGCCCCCGCGTTCGGCGAGGACGACCTGCGCACCTGCAAGGCGTACGGTCTGCCGTACCTCAACCCGGTCCGCACGGACGGCACCTTCGAGGAGGGCCTGGAGCTGGTCGGCGGCCAGTTCTTCAAGAAGGCCGACGAGGCGCTGACGGCCGATCTGGACGCCCGCGGACTGCTGTTCCGGCATGTGCCCTACGAGCACAGCTACCCGCACTGCTGGCGCTGCCACACCGCGCTGCTCTACTACGCGCAGCCGTCCTGGTACATCCGCACCACCGCGGTCAAGGACGCGCTGCTGCGGGAGAACGAGCGGACCAACTGGTTCCCCGAGTCGGTCAAGCACGGCCGCTACGGCGACTGGCTGAACAACAACATCGACTGGGCCCTGTCCCGCAACCGCTACTGGGGCACCCCGCTGCCCATCTGGCGCTGCGCCGAGGCCCACCTCACCTGCGTCGGCTCCCTCGCCGAGCTCTCCGAGCTCACCGGCACCGACCAGACGGGCCTGGACCCGCACCGGCCGTTCATCGACGAGGTGACCTTCACCTGCACCGCCGAGGGCTGCGAGCTGGAGGCCGTACGGGTGCCCGAGGTCATCGACGCCTGGTACGACTCGGGCTCGATGCCCTTCGCCCAGTGGGGCTACCCGTACCGCAACAAGGAGATCTTCGAGAAGCGCTACCCGGCGCAGTTCATCTCCGAGGCCATCGACCAGACCCGTGGCTGGTTCTACACCCTGATGGCGGTCGGCACGCTCGTCTTCGACAAGTCGAGCTATGAGAACGTGGTCTGCCTCGGACACATCCTGGCCGAGGACGGTCGGAAGATGTCCAAGCACCTGGGCAACATCCTGGAGCCCATCCCGCTCATGGACCAGCACGGCGCGGATGCCGTCCGCTGGTTCATGGCCGCCGGCGGCTCGCCGTGGGCCGCGCGCCGGGTGGGCCACGGCACCATCCAGGAGGTCGTCCGCAAGACGCTGCTCACCTACTGGAACACGGTCGCCTTCCAGGCCCTGTACGCCCGCACCTCGGGCTGGGCGCCGAGCGAGGCCGACCCGGCCCCGGCCGACCGGCCGCTGCTCGACCGCTGGCTGCTGGGCGAGCTGGGCACGCTGACCGAGCAGATGACGCAGGCCCTGGAGGCGTACGACACCCAGCGCGCAGGCAAGCTGCTGTCGGGCTTCGTCGACGACCTGTCCAACTGGTACGTCCGCCGCTCCCGCCGCCGCTTCTGGCAGGGCGACGCGGCCGCGCTGCGCACGCTGCACGAGGTGATCGAGACGGTCACCCGGCTGCTCGCCCCGCTCGTCCCCTTCATCACCGAGCGGGTCTGGCAGGACCTGATCGTCCCGGTCACCCCGGACGCCCCGGAGTCCGTGCACCTGGCCGGCTGGCCCGAGGCCGACCAGAACCTGATCGACCCGGCCCTCTCGACCCAGATGACGCTGGTGCGCCGCCTGGTGGAGCTGGGCCGCGCGACCCGCGCCGAGTCGGGGGTCAAGACCCGTCAGCCGCTGTCACGCGCGCTGGTCGCGGCGTCCGGCTTCGAATCGCTGTCCGCGGAGCTGCGCACACAGATCGAGGAGGAGCTGAACGTCTCGTCCCTCGCCTCGCTCAGCGAGGTCGGCGGCTCGCTCGTCGACACCACGGCCAAGGCCAACTTCCGCGCGCTGGGCAAGCGTTTCGGCAAGGGCACCCAGCCGGTCGCCAAGGCCATCGCCGAGGCGGACGCGGCCGCGCTGTCGCTTGCGCTGCGCGAGGGGACGGCGTCGGTGGCGGTGGACGGCGAGACGGTCGAGCTCTCCGCGGACGAGGTGATCATCACCGAGACCCCGCGCGAGGGTTGGTCGGTCGCCTCCGACGCGGGCGCGACGGTGGCCCTCGACCTGGAGATCACCCCGGAGCTGCGGCGCGCGGGGCTCGCCCGCGACGCGATCCGGCTGATCCAGGAGGCCCGTAAGAACAGCGGCTTGGACGTGGCCGACCGGATCGCGCTGCGCTGGGGCGCGGTGGACGAGGAGGTCCGTACGGCGCTGACCGACCACGCGACGCTGATCGCGGACGAGGTCCTGGCGACGGACTTCGCGTCCGGCGACGGTGACTCCGGCTACGGCGAGGAGTTCTCCGACGAGGCCCTGGGCCTCACCTTCCGCCTCCGCAAGGCCTAGCCCCTTTTTGCGCCTAAACCGGCGCCGCTCTCGCGGACCTGGTTGCTCGCCGTATGGGTTGCGCAATTGATGGTTGCGTCTTCGGCGCGGACATCGTGGTGGGGGCCGGGACTTCGGCCCCCACCATGCGGCGGAGCCGCGTGAATACGGTTACGCAACCCAGTCCGCGAGAGCGGCGCCGGTTTAAGGCGCACGAAACGGGCCGGGCCCGGGAGCGATGCTCCCGGGCCCGGCCCGTCTGATTGCCGACCTTTACGCGCTGCGCGCTACGCCGCGCGCCGGCGCGTCAGTTGTCGTCCTCGTCGATGAGGAAGCCGCGCATGGGGCTCGGCGCCTGCTGCATCGGCTGCGGGGCCTGCGGGCGCACCGGAGCCATCGGCTGGGTCATCGCGGGGGACATCTGCTGCTGGCCACCGTAGGACGGCGCGCCGCCGCCCTGGGTGTGGCCGCCCATGGGCTGGTTGCCGCCCATGGTGTGGCCGCCCATCGCGCCCGCGCCGGCCGAGGCCATGGAGCCGGTCATGGACGGGGACGGCGGCAGCGAGGCGGTCGCCGGGGTGCGCGGCGGGGCCAGGGAGTCGTCGGCCTGGTTCTCCAGCTGGCGCAGCTGGCTCTCCAGGTACGACTTCAGCCGCGTACGGTACTCGCGCTCGAAGCCGCGCAGGTCCTCGACCTTGCGCTCCAGCGTGGCGCGGGCCGACTCCAGCGAGCCCATCGCGACGCGGTGCTTCTCCTGCGCGTCCCGCTCCAGCGCGTCGGCCTTGGCGCGGGCGTCCCGCTCCAGGCCCTCGGCGCGGCTGCGGGCCTCACCGACGATCTTGTTGGCCTCGGAACGGGCCTCGGCGATCGCCTGGTCGGCGGTCTGCTGCGCGAGCGAGAGCACGCGCGCGGCGCTGTCGCCGCCCGGGCCCTGGCCCGGCTGCGGCAGCTGCGGGCCGCCGGGGCCGCCCATCGGACCGCCCATGGGGCCACCGGGGCCCATCGGACCGCCCTGCCCCATCGGACCCGGGCCGCCCTGGCCCATGGGGCCACCCTGACCCATCGGGCCGCCCTGGCCCATGGGGCCACCCTGACCCATCGGGCCGCCCTGGCCCATGGGACCGCCCTGCCCCATCGAACCCGGGCCGCCCTGGCCCATCGGGCCTGCCGGCAGCTGCGGGGCACCGCCCGGAAGTTGGGGCGGGCCACCCATCTGCTGCTGGCCGGGCGGCACGGGCTGCGGTCCGGATATGGCGGCGGGCACAGGGGCGCCGGGTCGCTCCTGCTGTTCCGGCGGTTTACGCATGTTCTGCTGCTGACTCTGCGCGGCGGCACGGGTCGCGGCGGCCAGCTTGGCGCGCAGATCCTCGTTCTCCCGCAGCAGCCGGGTCAGTTCGGCTTCGACCTCATCGAGGAAGGCATCGACCTCGTCCTCGTCATAGCCTTCTCGGAGGCGGACGGTCGTGAACTGCTTGTTCCGCACGTCCTCGGGGGTCAACGGCATCTCTAACTCACCTCAACGTAGTCGTCGGCAATCGGCAAGACCGTATCGTTCACACGCTGCTCGCAAAATTGCGGACGACGGTGATCAAGATCCAGACGATGATCATCAGAACGAAGAAGGACAGGTCGAGCGCCACACCCCCGAGACGCAACGGCGGGATGAACCGCCGCAAGAGCTTCAGCGGCGGATCGGTGACAGTGTAGGCGGCCTCCAGGATGACCACCATCGCCTTGCCGGGTTGCCACGAGCGGGCGAACTGGAAGACGTAGTCCATCACCAGCCGGAAGATCAGCACGATCAGGAAGCAATACAGCGCGATGTAGATCACCTGCAGTGCGATGCCCATCCCGCTGTGTCCCTCTCCCCTTGCGTGCTCGGCCGTACGGCCTGTTGATGACTCGGTGTTGCCGTGTTGCGTCTCAGCTTTGGTTGAAGAACCCGCCCTCTGCGATACGGGCCTTGTCCTCCGCCGTGACATCGACGTTAGCAGGAGACAACAGAAACACCTTCTGAGTCACCCGCTCAATGCTCCCATGGAGGCCGAACACGAGTCCGGCCGCAAAGTCGACAAGTCGCTTTGCGTCCGTGTCGTCCATCTCCGTGAGGTTCATGATCACCGGGGTGCCCTCACGGAAGTGTTCCCCGATAGTACGGGCCTCGTTGTAGGTCCTGGGGTGCAGCGTCGTGATGCGGTACGGCTCTCGCTCGGACACGACCTTGGGCATGATCACCGGCGCGTTCTTCTCCAAGTTCTGACGTTCAGGTGTGATGGATGCCACGGGGGCGATTCGCGCGGGTCGCCCGGTTTCCGGTACGAGCGGGGCGGGTTCACGCTGTGCCGGGGGATGGACGACTCGTACGGATTCGCCCCTCTCCGACCGCGGCTCGGTCTCCGTCACCTGATGCCTGCGACGATCCCGCTCCGGCTCCGGTTCGGGCTCGAACTCGTCATCGGGGTCGAATCCCCGGCCGTCGTAACCATCGTCCTCCACGAGGCCGAGGTAGACCGCCATCTTGCGCATAGCGCCGGCCATTCTCTGCGTCCTCCGCTCTGTGGTGGATCGGCTCCGCCACCGGATGCCTTGGATCCACACGGCCTGCCCGCCTTTTGGCGGTAATGACCATATTTTGTGCTGTGGTCCGACTTCTTCGCGACGTTACCGGAGCCTGGGTCGGACTCCGAGCACCGCCGTGCCGACGCGCACATGTGTCGCTCCGGCAGCCACCGCGTCCTCGAGATCCGAGCTCATCCCCGCCGAGACCATGTTCGCAGCAGGATGGGCCGCGCGCAGGCTGGATGAGATTTCCATCAGCCGATCGAAGGCGGCCCGCGGCTGCCCCGCATACGGTCCGGCCAGCGGGGCGACCGTCATCAGACCGTCCAGCCGCAGCCCTTGAGCCTCGACCACCGCGTCACAAAGAGCCTCCACCCCGTCCGGCGCGACACCTCCCCGTTCTCCCTGTTGACCCGACTCCGCGTCGAGCGCCACCTGAATCAGACAGCCCAGTTCACGGCCGGCTCCCACCGCCGCGCGCGACAGCGCGTCAACCAGCCGCTTACGATCAACGGATTGCACCATATCGGCGTAACTAGCCACCGATCGCACCTTATTGGTCTGCAATTGCCCAACAAAGTGCCAAATCAACGGAAGATCGGCACATTCGGCAGCTTTGGGAGCGGCGTCCTGATCGCGATTCTCCGCCACGTGATGAACGCCGAGCTCCGCGAGGAGCCGGACATCGCTCGCCGGGTACGTCTTGGTCACCACAATCAACGTGACTTCTTCACGTTTGCGGTCGGCAGCCGCACAAGCCGCGGAGATACGTTCCTCCACGCGAACGAGATTCTCGGCCAGTTCCGTTCTGCGATCCGTCACAGCTCAGCCGCCCAACCAGACATAACTCGCGAGCCGCCCCGTGGTGCGCTCGCGCCGGTACGAAAAGTGGTCCGTCGATTCCAGCGTGCAGATGTGGGAGTGCTCTTCCATCTTCACGCCCGCGTGGGCGAGCTGGGAGCACACGCCAGCGGTCACATCCACCGCCGCGGTGCCCCAACTGGTCTCGGCCCACGCCGCGGGCACGGTCTTCGCGACCTCGGCGCGCATCTCCTCGGGGACCTCGTAGCAGCGGCCGCAGACCGAGGGACCCGTACGGGCGAGGATCCGGGCGGGATCAGCGCCCAGTTCGGTCATCGCCCGCACCACCGCCGGCACGACCCCGGCGACCAGGCCCGGCCGCCCGGCGTGCGCGGCCCCGGCGACCCCGGCCACCGGATCGGCCAGCAGCACCGGGGTGCAGTCGGCGGTGAGGACGGCGAGGGCGAGCCCTCGACGGGCCGTCACCACCGCGTCGACCGCCGGGACCTCTCGGTCGCCCCACGGTCCGTCGACCACGGCCACGTCCCGGCCGTGCACNNNGCGCCGCTCGCGTCGTGCTGTTGCGCTATCACTTCTGGATCGCTTCAGGATCGCCGTGGAGCCATGTCGGCACGGCTCACTTGAGGAAGTCCGGCACGTCCAGCTCCTCGGCCTGGCTGTCCTGGTACGGACGGGCCGGCGGGACCTGGGGGGTGGGCAT
>NZ_MUNE01000489.1 GCF_002154605.1 Streptomyces milbemycinicus
ACCCGCAGCGAGGAGCGCGCGAACCGCACCACCCCACCCCCCGGCTCCGGGTCCGCGCCCCGCACCAGGCCCGGCACCCGCGCGCGCTCCGGTCCGCGCCGTGGCAGCCCGACCGCGTCGGAACGCCGACGCCGCCATGCCGAGCGCAGCGACCTGAGCCCCTGCGCCGTACTGACCACCTTCACCGACCGCACCAGGTCACGCGCATCCATGATGATCACCTTGCCACTGACAACACCCCGGGCGTGCGGCTGTTCAACTGCCGTTCACCCGTGGTCCCCACACATCCCCACGGCCCTCTCTATGGAGTGGCGGCCCTGGTGTACAAGTCGATCACATGGCATCGTCCTGAACGGACACACCACGCGCAGCCGCGCACCGCCGGGAGCCGGGAGCCGACAGATGACCACCGCAGCGCACCCAGACCACCTGCCGCGACCCCTGTGGCAGCCGGGCCCCGAGCGGATCGCCCGCGCCCAGCTCACCCGCTTCCACACCTGGGCGGCCGAGCGGCACGGCGCCCCAGCCCCCGACCCCGCCGACCCGGCGGCGAGCTACGCGGCGCTGCACCGCTGGTCCGTGACGGAGCTGGCGCGCTTCTGGCAGGCGGTCGCCGAGTGGTTCGAGGTGCGCTTCGCCACCCCGTACGACACCGTGCTCGCCGACGCAGCCATGCCCGGCGCCCAGTGGTTCCCCGGCGCCACCCTCAACTACGCGGAACACGCACTGCGCGCCGCCGAGGACCCCGCCCGCGCCGCCGAACCCGCGCTGCTCCACGTCGATGAGAGCCACGAGCCGCGGCCCGTCGGCTGGGCCGAGCTGCGCGGCCAGGTCGGCGCGGTCGCCGCCGAGCTGCGCCGGCTGGGCGTACGCCCCGGAGACCGGGTCAGCGGCTACCTCCCCAACATCCCGCAGGCGGTCGTCGCGCTCCTGGCCACCGCCGCCGTCGGCGCCGTATGGACCTCCTGCGCCCCCGACTTCGGCGCGCGCAGCGTCCTGGACCGCTTCCAGCAGGTCGAGCCGGTGGTCCTGTTCACCGTGGACGGCTACCGCTACGGCGGCAAGGAGCACGACCGCACCGAGACCGTCGCCGAGCTGCGCCGCGAACTGCCCACCCTGCGCGCCGTCGTCCACATCCCGCTGCTGGGCACCCCCGCCCCCGAGGGCGCGCTGGAGTGGGATGCCGTGGTGCGCGAAGCGAGGGAACCGGTCTTCGAGCAGGTGCCGTTCGACCACCCGCTGTGGGTGCTCTACTCCTCGGGCACCACCGGACTGCCCAAGGCGATCGTCCAGTCCCAGGGCGGCATCCTGATCGAACACCTCAAACAGCTCGGCCTGCACTGCGACCTGGGACCCGGCGACCGGTTCTTCTGGTACACCTCCACCGGCTGGATGATGTGGAACTTCCTGGTGTCGGGCCTGCTGGCGGGCGCCACCGTCGTCCTCTACGACGGCAGCCCCGGCTACCCGGACACCGCCGCCCAGTGGCGGATCGCCGAACGCACCGGGACCACGCTCTACGGCACCTCGGCGGCCTACGTCATGGCCTGCCGCAAGGCCGGGGTCCACCCGGCCCGCGACTTCGACCTCTCGCGCGTGGCCTGCGTGGCCACCACCGGCTCCCCACTCCCGCCGGACGGCTTCCGCTGGATCCACGACGAGTTCGCCGCCAGTAGTACGGGCGACATGTGGATCGCCTCGGTCAGCGGCGGCACGGACGTGTGCAGCTGCTTCGCGGGCGCCGCCCCCACCCTCCCGGTCCACATCGGGGAGCTTCAGGCCCCCGGGCTCGGCACGGACCTGCAGGCCTGGAACCCGAGCGGCGAGCCCGTGCTCGACGAGGTCGGCGAGCTGGTCGTCGCCCAACCCATGCCGTCCATGCCGGTCCGCTTCTGGAACGACCCGGACGGCAGCCGCTACCGCGACAGCTACTTCGACATGTTCCCCGGGGTCTGGCGGCACGGCGACTGGATCACCCTCACCTCACGCGGCACGGTCGTCATCCACGGCCGCTCCGACTCCACGCTCAACCGGCAGGGCGTACGGATGGGCTCCGCGGACATCTACGAGGCCGTCGAACGCCTCCCCGAGATCCGCGAATCCCTCGTCATCGGCGTCGAACAGCCCGACGGCGGCTACTGGATGCCGCTGTTCGTCCACCTCACCCCGGGCGCCACCCTCGACCAGGGGCTGTGCGACCGCATCAAGCGCACCATCCGTGAACAGCTCTCCCCGCGCCATGTGCCCGACGAGATCATCGAGGTGCCCGGCGTGCCGCACACCCTCACCGGCAAGCGGATCGAGGTGCCGGTCAAACGCCTGCTCCAGGGCACCGCCCTGGACAAGGCCGTCAACCCGGGCTCGGTCGACAACGTGGAGCTGCTGCGCTTCTACGAGCGCCTGGCGCGCGAGAGGCCGACCGAGGCGGACGCCTGACCACCGCGGCGACGGCGCGTTGTCAGTGCCCCCGGTTACGGTGAGTGAGCACTGATCGACCGTGCTGAGGGGGAGTCATGGCGCACACCACACAACACACCACACCGGGCGGCACACAAGGCGGCACACACCGGAGGGAGCGCACCGCGCGGCGCGCGCTGCGCAGAGAGGCGCCCAGCACCGTGGCGCTGCTGGCCGACGAGGAGGACTTCGCGGCCATGCGGCAATACGCGTCGTTCGCCTTCGACGACCACACCGCGTATCTGCGGCAGACGGAGGGGCTGCTGCGGATGCTCGCATCGCAGGGCGTGCACACGTCCATCGCGCTGTTCGACCCGGTCGAGTACGAGGAGTTCTGCGCGGACTCAGGCATCGACCCCGACACCTCCGCCGCCCGCACCCGCTATACGGCCGAAGTCGCCGCCGCGGGCCCGGCCGTGACGTACGAGGGCCAGCCGCTCGACCAGCTTCTCAAGCGGCTCATCGGCGCCGCCGAGCAGCAGGCCACCTGGGAGTACGCCACGGCCCTGCTGTCCCGCGCGGGCGGCTGCGGCTGCTCGGACGACCCGGGCCACGCCGCGTTCCGCCGCGCCCAGACCGCGCTGCGGCGACTGCTCACGGCGGCCGGGCCCGGCAGTCACCACGTGGTGTGCAGCGTCATGGCGAGCAGCGTCCCGCTCGTGGCGGTGGTGCATACGGAAGCGACGGGGGAGCGGCCGGCGGACCTCGACGGCACCGAGGCCCTGATCTTCAGCACCGTGCTGGCCTGCGGAATCGCCACGGACAGCCCTGGCGGCATCGTGCTGCGCACCAGCGCGCCCGGATCCCCGGACACGGTCCGCGGCTGGTCGCTGCACCAGGGCTGGCTGCGGCCGTTGAGCGAGGCGGAGGTCTTCAGCGCGTACTGCACGGACGCGGACACCGGCGAGCCGGTCCCGCCCGAGCACGGCGTCGAGTACCGGCCGGGCATCCCACTGCCCGCCCCGGACGCACCGGATGCACCGGATGCCCCGGATGCCCCGGAGACCACTGACCTGGAAGGGGAATGACCCACCCGGCACAGACACAGGGGGCGCCCCACCGCACACATCGCGGCGGGACGCCCCTTGAGGACGGGCCTTACAACATCAACGGCTCACTCGCCGGACAGCACCGCCTGCGCGGCGACGCGCGCGTCCTCGGCGGTGTCCGCCGCGCGGGCCGCGGCGGCCGCACGCTCGCACTGGGCAAGCGTGTGCTTGGCCAGCGTGGCGCGCACATACGGAATCGCCGCGGAGCCCATCGACAGGCTGGTGACGCCCAGACCGGTCAGCACGCATGCGAGCAGCGGATCCGACGCGGCCTCGCCGCATACCCCGCAGCTCTTGCCCTCGGCCTGCGCGGCATCGGCCGAAGCGGCCACCAGATCGAGCAGCGCCGGCTGCCACGGGTCCTGGAACCGCGACACCGCGCCGACCTGGCGGTCCGCGGCGAAGGTGTACTGCGCCAGGTCATTGGTGCCCAGCGACAGGAACTCCACCTCCTGGAGGATCGAGCGCGCCCGCAGCGCGGCGGACGGAATCTCCACCATCGCACCGAACTTGGCCCGCAGCCCCGCCTCCCGGCACGCGTCGGCAAAAGCCTTGGCGTCGGTCCGGTCGGCCACCATCGGGGCCATGACCTCCAGATAGACGGGCAGCCCCGCCGCGGCCTTGGCCAGCGCCGTCAGCTGTGTCCGCAGCACATCCGGGTGGTCCAGCAGGGTCCGCAGGCCGCGCACGCCCAGCGCCGGGTTGGGCTCGTCGGCCGGGGTGAGGAAGTCCAGCGGCTTGTCGGCGCCCGCGTCCAGGACCCGCACCACGACCCGGCCCTCGGGGAAGGCCTCCAGCACCTGGCGGTACGCCTCGATCTGCTTGTCCTCCGACGGCGCCTTGGTGCTGTCGTCGAGGAACAGGAACTCCGTGCGGAACAGCCCCACACCCTCGGCACCGGCCTCCACGGCCGCCGCGACATCAGCCGGGCCGCCGATATTCGCCAGCAGCGGCACCTTGTGCCCGTCCGAGGTCGCACCCGGCCCGGAGGACGAGGCCAGTGCGGCCTTTCGCTCCTCCGCGGCCAGGGCCAGCTCGGCCTGCTTCTCCGCGGTCGGCGACACGAAGATCTCTCCCGTGCTGCCGTCGACGGCGATCAGGGTCCCCTCGACCAGCTCACCGGCGCCCGGCAGAGCCACCACCGCGGGCACACCCAAGGCGCGCGCGAGAATCGCGCTGTGACTGGTCGGCCCGCCCTCTTCGGTGACGAACCCGAGCACCAGGGTGGGGTCGAGCAGCGCCGTGTCGGCGGGGGCCAGGTCCCGCGCGATCAGTACGTACGGCTGGTCGCTGTCGGGCACACCGGGCATCGGCACCCCCAGCAGCCGGGCCACGATCCGGTTCCGCACATCGTCCAGGTCGGCCACCCGCCCGGCCAGGTACTCCCCGGCCCCGGCCAGCAGCGCCCGGTACGCGGCGAAGGCGTCGTACACCGCGCGCTCGGCGGTGCTGCCCACGGCGATACGCCGCTCGACATCGGCCATCAGCTCCGGGTCCTGCGCCATCATGGCCTGCGCCTCGAGCACGGCCTGCGCCTCGCCGCCCGCCAGGTTGCCGCGCGCCATCAGATCGGCCGCCACAGCCTCGACGGCCTGCCGGGCACGCCCCTGCTCGCGCGGCGCCTCCTCCGACGGAATCTGCTTCGCCGGCGGCTCCAGGACCGCGGTCCCCATGTGCCGCACCTCGCCGATCGCCACACCGTGGCTCACGCCGACGCCTCGCAGCGTTGTCTCCATCACACCCGTCTCCGGTTCGATGCGACGGGATAACCCGCCGCGGTGGTTGTCTACTCGCCGTAACGGCCGATCAGACCGGCTCCGACCGGCACTGAGCTCATGTCCAGCTGAAAAGAGTGTCGCCGGACTTCACATCCACATCCGCACTGACGTCCACCAGCGATTCGGCGGTGGCCTCAAGCGCCACGACCGGGCAGACCGGCGACTTCCCGGCGGCCACCACGGCCGCGGGGTCCCAGCGCACCACGGGGTCCCCGCGGCGCACGGTGTCGCCCTTGTTGATCAGTACCTCGAATCCCTCGCCACCCAGCTGAACAGTGTCGATACCGAGGTGAGTGAGCACACCGTGCCCCTCCCCGTCGACAACGACGAACGCATGGGGATGCAGCGAGACGACGATGCCATCGACCGGCGCCACCGCCACGGTGGGCTCGAGTACAGGGTCGATCGCGGTGCCGGGACCGACCATCGCCCCGGAGAACACAGGATCAGGTACGGCCGCGAGTCCGATCACACGCCCGGCGAGCGGGGAGGTCACGGTGGTCATAAGGAAGCCTCCCAGGGGTGGAGAACTCGTCACACATGGTCACCGCCCGTCCCGGGCAGCGCACTGCCCAGAAGCGTAAGTCATAGGAACTTCGGATTCCGCACAAGCTGTGCAGGCCGAAGGGCACCCATGGGGCACCGAATCGATTTGCCACGGCTGCACGAGGGTTGTACTGTCGTACCCCTGCCCCGGATGAAGCGCCGCAGTCCACTGCGGGAACATCCAGGTCTGGGCAGCACCATCAGTCATCTGACGACAGATCTTCGGATCAGCTTTCGCATGTCTGCGAAAAGCATGGATTCGGAGAAAAGAAATCGGTCTGATAGTGTTTGAAACATCGAAGGGAAGCGCCCGGAGAAACCGGTGAAGCGGTTTCGAAGGAAGCGTCCG
>NZ_MUNE01000049.1 GCF_002154605.1 Streptomyces milbemycinicus
TCCCGCGGCGCGGCAGGCAGGAGGGACAGGTGTGAAGCCCCGGCCGGTTGGGCCGTCCACGCTCAGGCGGCACCCTGCCCCGCACGCCGACTCGCCGCCGGTCTCCCCGCGTCGGCGGACGGTTGCGAAGTCGTTCGGTGGCGAGGAGGCAGGCCAGGCGGGCGCCCTTGCGGGTGGCGGAGAGCAGGGCCGTGAAGTGGCGGGCGGTGGGCGGCGGTGCGGAAACGGAAGTGTCTGTTCGAGTGAAATGTCGGCTCACATCACTCAGCGTGGCCGCGCGCATCTAGGCTGAAAAGTAGCGACGCCAATACGGACGGTGACCGTCCGGTGGTGCTCCGGCTGCGGTCCGGCGCTTGTCCGGTCCGTACGCCGTGACGCGCGCTGGGCGGGCGACGTTGGGCACGGACACGTCGGAGGTGGCAGTCATGAGTGAGGTCCAGGGATTCGAAGAGGACGACAGCGGCGCGGTGTTGAGGGCGGTCGGCCGCCAGATCAAGCTGTGGCGTGAGGCGGCGGGGATGAAGCAGATGGAGTTGGGGGCGGCGATCGGTTACGGGGAGGAGTTGGTTTCGGCCGTCGAGCGGGCGCGGCGGATTCCCCGGCCGGAGTTCCTGGACAAGGCGGACCGCATCCGTGACTCCAAGCACCCCCACGGCCCCCAACTCGCCGTCACCCCAGCCGCCTGGACCGCCTTCCTCACCTACGCGGGCCGTCGCTGAAGGAGGCAGCTCAGTACTGCGTCGCGTTGCGGGACGGCAGGACATCGCGCAAGATCTAAATATCCGGAACATTCGCTTGGTCCGACGGCGCGGTTGCGGTGGGCTCACCGGCCGGGTCTGAAAGGAGCTGGCGGTGGCCGTACCGCGCATTTTCGGCATGGCCTTCGGCCTGGCCGGTCTCGGCGGCACCTGGGTGACCGCTGGTCAGGCTGGGCACGTTCCGGTGATCGTCGGAAGAGCCCTGATGGGACTGGCCGCTGTCGTGTGGCTGGTATCGGTGGGGTGGTATCTGCGCTACGTGTGCGGCGGCAGGGGGAGGCTCCGGGCCGACCTGGAGGACCCCGTGGCCAGTCCGTTCGCCTCCCTGGCGCTGATCGCCCCGATGCTGCTGGCGGCCCAGGGGCTGGCACCGTACAGCCTGACGGCGGGGAGGGTCCTGGTGGACGTCTTTCTCGTGCTGACCGTGTTGTTCGGCGGGTGGCTCACCGGACAGTGGATCTGCAGGCCCATGGAACTGGACCAGATGCACCCCGGCTACTACCTGCCCACGGTGGCCGGCGGTCTGGTTGCCTGCGCCAGCGCCGCGAAGGTGGGACAGACCCGGCTGGCCGAGGTCATGTTCGGCTTCGGTGTGATCTGCTGGTTCATCCTCGGTTCGATGATCGGGGGAAGGCTGTTCCACCGTCCGCGACTGCCCGCGCCGCTCCTGCCGACGATGGCGATCGAGGTGGCCCCCGCCGCCATCGCCAGCGTCGCCTACTTCGCACTCGACCAGGGCCGGGTGGATTTCATCGCGGCCGCGCTGGCCGGATACGGACTGCTGATGGTCATCGTCCAGCTCCGGCTGATCCCCCTCTACGCGCGCCTGCGGTTCTCGGTCGGCACGTGGGCCTTCACCTTCTCCTGGGCCGTGGTGGCCACCACCACGCTGCACTGGATCGATGCCGGCAAACCGGCGGGCCACCTCGTCTACACCTACCTCGTCCTCGCGGCCGTCACCGTCCTCATCGGTGCCATCGCGGCCCGGACCGTCCTGGCCCTGGCCCGTGGCGAACTGCTTACGCCCTCGTCGCCCGCCTCCGGCGCGAACAGCTCTTGAGCGTCCCGCGAAGATGGACGACAGGGCCTACGACCGTTCACCGCGGAAACAGGTCTCCCCATCGATGAGGATCTCGTCGGCGTCGTGACGCGCTGCGGCGACCGCGCCGTCGCGGTCGCCGGTCCAGCACCGGGCATGGCCGAGTTGGAGGGGCACGTTACTGTTCCCCGCTGTTTCCCGGCTGGAGGAGTTTGCCGAGGATCGCGCTCAGTTGGCCGCGCTCGTCGGGGGTGAGGACGCGGAAGGTGTCCTCCAGGAACGCGGGGATCGAGGCCTGGGCCTCGGCGAGCCTTCGGCGGCCCGAGTCGGTGATGGTGACCGCGTAGGAGCGCCGGTCGCGCGGGTTGCGCTCCCTGCGGATATGGCCCGACTGCTCCAGGTCGTCGCAGATGCTGACCATGACGCTGCGGTCGATCCGCAGTTCCTCGCTGAGTGCCTGCTGGGAGCAGGGGCCGACGGCGTCGAGCATCTGGAGCACGAGGTGTTGCCCGACGCCGAGCCCTTCCTCGGTGGCGTGCGCGTCGGCGGCGCGGGCGACGGCGGACGAGGCCCGGCACAGCGCGATGTCCAGCCGCTCGGTGGCGAGCTGCGCGAAGTACGCGGGCCGGGCCCGGTCGGTCGCCGCTCTGTTCGTGGTCGCCATCGCTCTCCTTCTCCGTGAGCCGTCAGTCTATCCCACATCCATCTCTCCAAAGATTGTTTGACAGCAGATGATTGGCGGCCATACGGTCACAATCGTCTGTCCACCAATTGTTTGGACTCAGATGGAGAGGGATCGTGACCCGAACAGACGGCCGCCCACAGGTGGCCCTGGTGTTGCTCTGCGCCGCGGTGTTCCTGGACTCGATGGACCTGTCGTTGATGGGCGTGGCCCTGCCAGCCATCGGGCGTGATCTGTCGCTCCGGGCGAGCACCCTGCAGTGGCTGATGTCCGGCTACGCGGTCGCCTACGGCGGCTTTCTGCTGCTCGGCGGCCGTATTGCCGACCTGTTCGGCCGCCGCCGGGTGTTCCTGCTGTCGCTGGCGGTGTTCGCGGTGGCGAGCCTGGCCGGTGGGCTCCTGTCGGACGGATGGCCGCTGGTGGTCACCCGGGTGATCAAGGGGCTGGCGGCCGCGCACACCGCCCCGGCGGCGCTGTCGCTGATCACCACCACCTTCGCCGAGGGGCCGCGGCGCAACCGGGCGCTGGGGGTCTACTCGCTGGCAGGGGCGACCGGATACACCGCGGGGCTGATCGCCTCGGGCCTGTTGACCGAGATCAGCTGGCGGCTGGTGTTCTTCCTGCCGGTCCCGATCGCCCTGCTGGTGCTGGCCGTCGCGCCGCTGGCGCTGCCGCGCGGCCCGCAGCCGCCGAAGGCGCGCGAGGGGTTCGACGCCGCCGGTGCCGTCGCGGTCACCGGCGGGGTGCTGCTGCTGGTGTTCGCGCTGACGGTGAAGAACTGGCCGGCCGGCGTCATGGCCGCGCTGCTGCTGGGCGCCTTCGTCGCCATCGAACGGCGGCGGCCCGCACCGCTGATCCCGCTTGAGGTGTTCAGGTCCGGGACGGTGGCCGCCGCCAACCTCGCGGCGCTGGCCTGGGCGTGCGCGACGATCGGCTGGCAGTTCGTCGCCGTCCTGTATCTGCAGCAGGAGCTCGACTACACCGCGCTGGCCACCGGGCTCGGGATCGTCCCGATGGGCGTGGCCATCGTCGTCGCCGCCAATCTGGCCGGCCGGCTGATCAGCCGGTGGGGCCTGGGGCGGGTGGCCGCCGCCGGGCTGCTGGGCCAGGGCGCGGGCATCCTGTTGTTCCTGCGGGCCGGGGACACCGGCGACTACGTGACGGCCTTGCTGCCCGCGCTGGTCGTGCACGGGGTCGGAAACGGGCTGTCCTTCCCGAGCCTCAACATCGCCGCCGTCGCCGGCCTGCCCGACGAGCGGCAGGGGCTGGCCTCCGGGCTGGTCACCTCCGCCGTCCAGATCGGCGCCGGGATCGGTGTGGCGGTGCTGGCGGCGGTGATGACGCTCGGCGGTTCCACATCGGCCGGCTACCGGATCGCCTTCCTGACAGCGAGCGGCTTCTCCCTGCTGGGCGCCCTGATCGCCGCCTCGGGCCTGCGCCTCCGCCGCCCCGCACCCGCTTCCGTACCCACCACCTCACCTTCCTGAGGAGCGTCATGACGCTGGATCTCACCCCTGACCAACTGCTGAGCACCACCCGCGCGGTACGCAAGCGCCTGGACCTCACCCGCCCGGTGCCTCGTGTCCTGATCGAGGAGTGCGTGGACCTGGCCGTACAGGCGCCCACCGGGCGCAACCGGCAGCGCTGGCACTTCCTCGTCGTCACCGAGCCGGAGCAGCGGCGGGCCGTGGCCGATATCTTTCTGCGCGCCCTGCCCCTGGTCACCGGGCAGCCGCTGACCGAGCGCGACATGTGGCGGATGAACTATCACGCCCGCTCCACCGAGCGGGTCTTCGACGGACTGCGGCACCTGGCCGACAACATCCATCGGGTGCCCGCGTTCGTCATCCCCGGTGTGGAGGGCCGGACCGACCGCGCCCCGGTGGCCGTGCAGGCGGGGGCGTGGGGGTCGATCCTGCCCGCCGTGTGGAGCTTCATGCTGGCCGCCCGGGCGCGTGGCCTGGGCACGGTGTGGACCACCGCGCAGGGGCCGCTCGAACGCGAGTTGGCCCAGGTGCTCGGCGTGCCGTACGAGGAGGTCATGCTGGCGGCGTTCATCCCGCTGGCCTTCACCATCGGCACCGATTTCAAGCCCGCTCCCCGTATCCCACGCGAGGAGGTCCTGCACTGGGACCGGTGGTGAGCGCACCTGCCGGGCCGCCCCTGCCGGGCCGCCCCTGCCGGGCCGCCCCTGCTCCGGCCATGCCCTGAACGTGGCCGGTCACCCTCGCGGACTGGCAGGATGGCGCGGACCGCAGAAGCGGACCGCAGAAGTGGGAGGGGCAGGGGCATGACCGTGCTCGTTTTGTCCGGCATCGTCGTGCTCGCCGTCGGAGGGTGTGTCTGCGTCGTGTGGGCGGCGCGGGGCGGCCCGCGTTGGGTGCGTACGGCGGCAACCACGACGTCGGCGGACGGCGAGTCGGCGCGCCGGGCCGGGAGCAAGGACCGCAGCCCGAGCCGGAGCTCGGACGACTACTTAGACCTGTCCAGCATCTGACGGTCATGCAGTCACCACGACGTGATGGATCTCCGAGTGGGGCGGATCAGGTCATGTGGCAGGGCCTGTGGAGTCACGGACGTTGAGGGTGGTCGCCAGCTGGAGGTGCCAGGAGGCGGGCTGGACGCCGTTCGCCATGCCGAGGGCGGTCTCGACGGCCATCCGGCCCATGCCGACGAGAGGCTGCCCGACGGACGTCAGCCGGGGGGTTGTCCATTGGGCCTGCGGCGTGTCGTCGAACCCGGTAACCGATAGATCCCCCGGGACGGTGATCTGGAGTTCATTGGCCGCAGCGAGCACCCCGACTGCGATTTCGTCGTTGCCCGCGACGATCGCGGTCGGCCGCTCGTCGAGCGCCAGCATGTCATGGGCGTGCTGAAGTCCCGCTTCGACGGAGAACGCGCCGTGGCGGATCATCGCGCCGTCCGGCGTGATGCCCGCCGAGTGCAGCGCGGCCTGGTACCCGTGGAAGCGCTCTGCCGAGGGAGTGGAACCCAGCGGGCCGCCGATCCAGGCGATCCTGTGGTGGCCCAGCCCGATGACGTGCTCGGTCGCCGAGCGACCCCCCGCCCAGTTGGTGGAACCGATGCTGGCGACACGCGAGTCGGTGGTGTCGATCGGGTCGATCGTCACCACCGGCAGCTCTGCATCCTCCGCGGCGAGGAGCACCGAGTCGGGCACGGCGGCGGCGAGCACGATGATGCCGACGACGCCGGACGCCTGCAGCTCCGCGATCCAGGCACGGGCCGCTGTACGGCTTGTGTCGATCCAGTCTTCGGGCGGCAGGCGCAGGAGGAGCTCGGCCTGCGCGGCGGTCGCGGCCGAGAGGATCCCTTGGAGCACCGTCCCGGCGTAGCGAGACTCGACTATGTCGAGCACAGTGACGAGCGTCCGCTCCCGCTGCGGATCCCGTCGCGCCGTCGTCGGCTTGTAGCCGAGCTCGGCGATGACACCAAGGACAAGGTCGCGCGTGTTCGCCGCCACGTCGCTGCGCCCGTTGAGGACCTTCGAGGCGGTCGCTGGCGAGACGCCGGCCAGCCGGGCGACGTCCGCGAGGGTGGCTCGTTCGGAACCGGATCGCCGACTCATCGTGACTCCGTTTCGTGGTCGAAACTTTTTCGATCCTAAGTACACGTTACACATGTGCCGACCCTGGCGTCGATTGCGTCCAAGGCATTGACGTGAGCAGATGGCGCCGAGTACGTTGCCGCGAGTTCCGAAAAGGTTCCGAAAAAGTTACGGGTCATCTCAAGGAGGAGGCGGCTCATGACGTTCCGCAAAAAGGCAAGACTCTCTTCCGCGGCGCTCGTGCTGACGCTCGTACTGGGCGCCTGCTCGAGTGGGTCGGCGGACGGCGGCGACGACCGGGTGAATCTCACCGTCTGGAGCTGGGACGACACGGTCGCGAAGGCCGTGCCTGGTTTCGAGGCGGCGAACCCGAACATCAAGGTCAAGGTGGTCAACGCCGGCTCGTCATTCGACGAGTACACGGCACTCGATAATGCGATCCAGGCCGGTTCCGGCGTGCCGGACCTTGCGATGTTCGAGTACTTCGCGGTGCCCTACTTTGCCATTCCTGGCAAGCTCGACAATCTCGGGGAATTCGGCGCCGATAAGCTCAAGAAGGACTACGTCGAGGCCGCGTGGAATGACGTGGCAGTCGATGGCAAGGTCTACGCGCTGCCTTCTGATTACGGTCCGTCGGTCATGTTCTACAACGAGGCCACTCTCAGAAAGGCCGGGGTGAAGAAACCTCCGGCCACGTGGGACGAGTACTACGAGGACGCCAAGAAGGTTCGCGCGCTCGGTGGCGACCACTACATCGCCCAGGACACCGGGGACCTCTTCTTCCTGCTCTCGCTCATCTGGCAGGCAGGCGGTCGCCCGTTCGAGGTGAACGGCACCAAGGTGCATATCGACTTCACGGATCCTGGCACAACCAAGGCCGTGGCGTTCTGGCAGAAGATGCTCGACGAAGGCTTGCTCAACACCAAGGTCACGGCGTGGTCTGACGACTGGAACCGCACCCTCAACGACGGAACTCTTGCCTCGCAGATCATGGGCGGCTGGCTGACCTCGTCACTGCCCCAGCGTGCACCCAAGGTCGCCGGCGACTTCAGAGTTGCGTTGATGCCGCAGTGGAAGCAGGGCGACGAGGTCGGGGCCGAGAACGGCGGAAGCGGCTTCGGTATCCCTGCGGCTGCCGCGCACAAGGACGCGGCGTTCAAGTTCCTCGAGTACTTCACGCACGGCGGCGGCCTCTCTTCCCGCGTCAAAGCGGGCGCCTTCGTCCCGAACACGTCGGTGTTGGCGAGCACGGACTCCCCGAGCAAGGTCGACAAGTACTTCGGTGGCCAGAAGGTCGGCCCCGTGCTGGCAAAGGCATCGAAGAGCGTCGCGCGCGGCTGGCAGTACCCACCGTTCTTCGAGTGGGCACGATCGACCTACGCCGACCTCGTATCGAAGTTCTACACCACAGGCAAGGGCTCACTCGCGGAAATCCTCGAGGAGTGGAGGAAGCGCATGACCAAGTATGGCAATGAGCAGGGTTTCGAGGTGGACTAGCGGCTCCCCGTCAGGGCAGCGTGAGGAAGCGAGCCCGGGCAAGGCAACGCACCGAAAGGAACACCGGTAATGGGCCACGCAGGCCGTCTCGACGTCACCACTGTGATGTCGCCAGATACAAAGCAGCGCCGGGGGCGGGCCGTAAAGCGCGGCAGGAAACAGGTCGGACTGGCGTTCATCGCGCCTTTCGGATTGTTGTTCATGTTCGTGTACATAGTGCCGATCGTCTACGCCGGCTACCTCAGCCTCTTCCAGCAGAAGCTGATCGGGGGCAACACGTTCACCGGGCTCGCCAACTACACCAAGCTGTTCCAAGATGCGCAGTTCTGGGACGGTGTGGGCCGGGTCTTCTGGTTCACACTCGTCCAGGTGCCGATCATGTTGATCCTCGCCATGGCGCTGGCGCTGGCGTTGGACTCCAGGCGTCTGCACGGCACCAAGTTCATGCGGGTGTCGATCTTCCTCCCCTATGCGGTGCCGGGCGTCGTGTCGACTCTCATGTGGGGATTCATGCTGGGCGTCAAATATGGCCTGTTCGGCAGCCTCAACAACGCTCTGGGCACGGATCTCAACCCCTTCACCCCCAGTACCACGCTCATCTCCATCGGGATGATGGTGACCTGGGCGTTCACCGGCTTCAACATGCTCATCTTCTACGCCGTGCTCAAGGCCGTCCCGCGTGAGTTGTACGAGGCTGCGGCCCTCGACGGGGCGAGCGAGTTTCAAGTGATCCGCAGAATCAAGCTACCGGCACTGCGAAGGTCCCTGGTCATCGCGATCATCTTCTCGATCATCGGCACGTTCCAGATTTTCAACGAGCCGCAGATCCTGCCGTCAATGGTAGCCAACAGCGGCATCACCAGCGACTACACGCCCAATCTGTACGCGTACAACCTGGCCTTCACCGGATCTCAGCAAGGCTATGCGGCAGCCCTCGCGCTCGTCATGGCTGCGATCACGATCGCGGTCGCCTACGCCGTCCAAATCAGAGGACTGAGGAATGCCTTCGATCACTAGTGTGCGAGCTGAATCCAGGGAAGTCGCGACCTCCGGCACATCGGTTCGTCATTACCGCAACCGCCGTCGCCTCTACACCGTGGAAAACCCCAAGAAGAGCGTAACTCTCACTGTCATGGCAGGGCTGTCCGCCCTGTACTGCCTGCTGCCGCTCGTGTGGCTGGTCATCAACGCAAGCAAGTCACAGGCCGACTTCGTCTCCACGTTCGGGCTCGCGCCCGGTCACAAGTTCGCCCTGTGGGACAACATCGTCGAGGTGTTCAGATACCAGGACGGCATTTTCTCCCGGTGGCTGCTCAACACCGTCCTCTACGTCGTCGTGGGCGCGGTCGTGTCGACGTTTCTGGCGGCCCTCGGCGGGTATGCCCTGGCGAAGCTCCACTTCAACGGCAAGCGCGTGGTCCTGTTCGTCATCCTGGGATCGATCGCGGTGCCGGGCATCGCCCTGGCGATCCCACAGTTCTTGCTGTTCGCGCATCTCGGCATCACCAACACCCCGTGGGCCGTTCTCATACCGAGTTTCATCAACCCCTTCGGGCTGTACCTGATGTGGGTGTACACGGCCGAAGCCGTGCCGACGGAGCTGCTCGAAGCCGCAAAGGTCGACGGCGCCGGTGAGTTCAGGACCTTCATTCAGATTGCGCTCCCGATGCTCGCACCGGCAAGCGTGACGGTCCTGCTCTTCTCGTTCGTATCGATCTGGAACAACTACTTCCTACCGCTGGTCATGCTCAAGGATCCCAACTGGTATCCACTGACCATCGGACTCAACGGATGGAACAAGCTGGGATCGACCGCGGGGAGCGGTGCTCTCGTCCAGAATCTCGTGCTCACAGCCTCGCTGCTGACGATCATACCGCTGATCATCGCGTTCCTCAGTCTGCAGCGGTATTGGCAGTCAGGCGTGTCGCTCGGCGCCGTCAAGGGCTAGGGCGACGCTTCAGCGGCCTGATATCGACCTCGGACCGGCATTGACAACCCGGCCGCTGCGCGCGACCTGGCGTTCAGACTGGCGCGGGCGTCGGCACCGCGCGAAGTCGACCGTCTTCCATGAACGACTCTGCGAAGAAATGAGACCATGACAAACGACGCTCTGAGCGAACCTCGGTTCCGGATCGACGGCCATCTGCGCGACGAGAGCGCGCTGCCGCACATCTGGGCAGAGTGCGTCGGCGCCGGACGAGCGAATGAGGCATTGCGCGCAGACTGGCAACAGCAGTTCAGCGAGGCTGTCGATGCCTGCGGATTCCGTTACATCCGCTTCCACGGCATCTTTCACGACGACATGTTCGTGTACCGGGAGACCTATGGTCACGGGTTCGGCCCGAACACGCCCCTGGCCTCCCCGGTGTACACCTTCAGCTACGTCGACAAGGTGTTCGACTTCATCCTGGAGACCGGCGCTCGTCCCTTCGTTGAGCTGGGATTCATGCCACGCGAGTTGGCGACGGAACACGAGACGGTGTTCTGGTGGGGTGCTCACTGCAGCCCACCCAAGGACATGGCGCGCTGGGTCGAGCTGGTGACGCGTTCGGTCGAACACTGGATCGACCGGTACGGTCTCGCGGAGGTGCGTGAATGGCGATTCGAGGTGTGGAATGAACCCAACCTGGTTCCGCACTTTTGGACGGGAACGAAGACGGAGTACTTCGAACTCTACGAACATACTGTGACGGCGATCAAGAATATCGATCCCGAATTGAAGGTGGGCGGGCCCGCAACGAGCGTCTTCGTGCCCGACGACCGCTACAAGGGCGAAGTCGAGGACCGTTCGGCGACGCACGAAACGGCCATCGCGTCCGACGTGGACGCCCTCGACTGGCGCCCGGTGTGGATCGAAGACTTCATCGACTGGTGCGCGAAGCGCAAAATTCCGGTCGACTTCATCTCGACTCACCTGTACCCGACCGATTTCGCGTACGGCGCCGACGGCCAGGCGGTCCACATCTCCCGATACGCCGATGCGACGTTCGACGACCTGGTCCTTCTCCGCGATCTTGTGGCGAACAGTGCCTATCCGGACGCAGAGATCCATATCACGGAGTGGTCGACCTCGCCGTCTGCCCGCGACTTCATCCATGACACACTGTTCGCGGCGACGTACATCACGCGGGCATACCTGAAATGTGCCACCCTCGCCGACTCGATCGCCTACTGGACCTTCACGGACGTGTTCGAGGAGGGAGGAGCCGGGCTCGGTCCGTTTCACGGCGGGTTCGGCCTTGTGAACGAGGCCGGAATTCACAAACCGACATTCCACGCGTTCACCATGCTCCGACGGCTGGGTGACCGACTACTCCTCGCGACGTCCGACGGCGTCGTGACCCGGGACAGCCAGACATCGGCTGTGTCGGCGCTGTTCTTCAACTACCCCGATGAGATGGCTATGAGGGCTGTCGGCTCGGCGAACTCGTATCCAGCGACGCGCGCGCTGGCCGAGAAGGGGCCGAACCGAAGGATCCGCCACTCGATCGGTGAACTCAAGCCGGGGACCACGTTCCTCGTCGAGATCATGGACTGGGAGCACGGGAACGTCGCCGAGGCTTGGCACCAGCTCGGATCTCCCCTCAATTTGTCTCGGGCGGAGAGCAATTACTTGAGCGCTGTCGCCGACTCACTCCGCACTTTCACGCTGACTGTGCCCGACAATGGCGTGCTCGAGATCGATGTGGACCTCTCGCCGTGGGCGGTGATGTCGGTGAGGCAGGCGGCGTGAGATCCGCCCGCCGAGGGGGCACGGCAGGGACCGGCGCCGGCGCGTACGCCGGGTCAGGTGGCGGCGGTGAGCGCCGCGATGACCACCACCGTGGCGTACCGCATCGTGAAGCCGCCCCCCATCGCGTCGATCGCGGCCCCGGTGCCGCTCAGCAGTTCCGCCAGCTTGGCCGGTGGCAGCCGGCTCGCGTCGCCGCCGGTACGGAGCTGATCCAGCCACTCCTCCCGGGTGTAGCCGCGCTCCCAGTCGAACTGCCGCCGCTCCGGCTCGCCGAACGCGCCTGTCTGCCGTATCCCGTCGACCGCCCTGGTGAACAGCGTCGAGTAGGGGTCGAGCGCGGACTTCGCCCAGGGGTTGCGGGGCGAGTCGGGCAGGACCCGGCGGTAGATCTCGGCGAAGGCTTCCGCGATATCGGGCGAGGGCTGGAATACGTTCCAGAACACGGCCAGTTGGCCGCCGGGCCGTAGCACCTCGGCCGCCTTGGCCGCTCCCGCGACCGGGTCGATCCAGTGCCAGGTCTGGCCGGCGATGACCGCGTCGAAGGTCCGGCCTGCCGGGTCCCATGCCTCGAAGGCCGCCACCTCGACATCGAGCTCGCCGCCGTCGAGCCCGCCGCCGCGGCGGGCGAACTCGGCCATACGGGCGTCCACATCGACGCCCAGCACCGTGCAGCCGGCCGCCTGGAACTGCCGGGCGGCGATGCCGGTCCCGACGCCGACATCGAGGACGTCGGGCCCGGGGCTCGCGGCGGTGATCGCTGCGGTGATCGCGGAGGTGATCGCGTCCACCATGGCGTCGGGGTAGCGGGGCCGGGCCCGGTCGTAGCGTTCGGCGTCCGAGCCGAACGACTCCGCCATCTCGCGGGCGTGATGGGACTCGCGTTGCGAATGAGGGGCTTGCTCGGATTCGTTAGTGGGCATGTGCCCACTATGAGTGGGCGATCGCCCACTCGTCAACCGGGTACAGTCCCCCCGAGGTGAGAAGGAGGTGCGGTCCATGCCGACCGGGGTGGCCCTGCGCGATGCGCGCGAGCAGCTGTTCGGCGCCGCCGAGCGCGTACTGCTCCGTGACGGGCCCAGCGCGCTGACCAGCCGGGCGGTCACCACGGAGGCGGGCTGCGCCAAGGGGGTCCTGCACCGGCACTTCGCCGACTTCGACGCCTTCCTCGCCGAGCTCGTGCTCGACCGCATCGCCCGGCTCGACCACCAGGCCGCCGCCCTGCGCGAGTCCGCGGGGACCGGCTCTGTCGCCGACAACCTCACCCGCGCGCTGATGGAGCTGTTCGGGTCGGTCGCCGTGGCCGTCGTCAGCCTCGTCATCTCCCGCGACGACCTGCGCGCCCGGCTGCGCGAGACCAGGCCGACCGGGATCCCGTTGCTGACCGAGGCGGCGGGCATGGTCGCCGGCTACCTCGCCGCCGAGCGCGACCTGGGGCGTATCGCGGCGGACGCGGACCTCGACACGCTCGCCCCCACGCTGATCGGGGCCGTACATCTGCTGTTCGCCGACCGGAAGGGCACCCCGCCCGAGGCCGACGCCGTCCGCAAGGTCGTGACCACGGTCATCGCCGGGGCCTGAATCCCCGCTCGGCGGCTCTACGGCCCGACCACCGGCGTCCACTCCCGCACCCGTACCACCTCGACCCCTGCCACGCCGTAGTACGGATCCGCCTCCAGGATCCGGTCCAGGCGCTCCCGCTCCACGTCGAAGACGAGGAGCGCGCCAGTGTCGTCGGCCCACGGCCCGGCCGCCACCAGTTCGCCCGCCTCGCGCAGGGCGGCGTCGACGGGGACGGAGAAGCGGGTGGTGTCCATGTTGCGCATGCGTTTGGAGGTGTCCAAGGTCAGCCCCTGACCGGGCCGGCCGCGGCTTCGGCCTCGGGCCCGCTGGTGTGTCCGACGGTCCGTACTCCGAAGTGGGCCAGCAGCGGTACGCAGGAGCGGCAGGGCGGGGCGTAGCTGCCGTGCCGGGGGTCGCCGGCCTCGCGGATCCGGCGGGTGGTGATCTTGGCGTGTTTGAAGGCGCGGCGGGCCTCGCCGTGGGTGAGCGGTTTGCGGGCGGCGCGCTTGGAGCGGTTGGCCTCGACGCTGGTCAGATGGCGGGAGAGCAGGATCGCCTCGGGGCAGCGGCCGGTGAATCGCTCGCGCTGGGCGCTGGTGAGGGTGTCCAGGAAGTCCTGGACCAGGGGGTGCAGCGGGGGTGGCTGGTCGCCTTTGCTCGCGGTGCTGGTGAGCGTGTCGCCGCGGACGGAGAGCGCGGCGGCGACGGTCGGCAGGATGCCGTCGCGGCGGTGGAGGAGCGGCGGTGGTCCGGCCGCGCCGTCGGTGTCGCTCCAGCTGAGCCGTGGGTCGCTCTGGCCGGGCGCGGCGGCGTCGTGGCCGCTTGGCGTGGTGTGCATCTCCTGCGTTCCCTCCCGTTCCCTCCCTGCGCAATCCGCGCGCAATCCCCGCGCAATCCCCCGGTTGCGAAGATCAGCCTGCCAAATGTGGCGCGTGGTGCGAAAGTCCGGGGGTGGCCGGTGCGGGCCGGGCGGGAGGTCGGCAGGGTGCCCGGCGTCGGGGGTCGGTCGCGCGCGGTCGGGCGCGGCGGGGTCCGGGTCCGCGGTACCGCATAGTCTGTCCGTACCAGCCAGCAGCAGCAGGGGGCATCCGCCATGACGACAGGTCGGCTCGGGCAGCATGCCGCGCCACCGAACACGGCCTACGCCGGGCAGGTCGTGCACTTCCCGGACCCGGTGAGGGCCGCCCGGCACCCCAAGGGCGTTCGGGTGGACGAAAACGGCTATCCGGACTTTACGTCCTATGCGCGCGCGGCGGTCGAAATAGCCGAGCCGCCCGAGGGGTTCGGCGTCGACGAGCTGCGGCTGACGGACTTCGTCTCCGCCAATGCCGCGCAGCACGCCGTCGGCCACGACCTGTGGGACGGCTCGTCGAGCGTGGCCACCCCGCACGGCTGGACCTGGCACCACGTCGTCGGCACCCGCCGCCTGGAGCTGATCCCGGTGGAGGTGAAGGCGCTGCTGCGGCACCACGGCGGGCTCGCGACGGCCGCCGTCGACCAGGACAAGCGCGGCACCCGGCCGCTGCAGGAGACCCGGCCGGTGCACTTCGGGCTGCCCAAGCGCGGGATTTCGGTCACCGAGGAGCAGGTGCTCGGCGTCGAGGAGGACCTGGGCTACCGGCTGCCCGGTGCGTACCGGGCGTTCCTCAAGGCGGCGGGCGGCTGCGCGCCGGTCGGCGCGGCGCTGGACCCGGAGCTCGGCCTCCTCGTCGACCAGCCGTTCTTCACGGTGCGGGACGAGGCCGCGGTCAACGACTTGGTGTATGTGAACAAATGCCTGCGCGACCACTTCACCAAGGACTTCCTCGGGGTGGGCTTCGTACAGGGCGGGGTGATCGCGGTGAAGGTGAAGGGCGACGCGATCGGCTCGGTGTGGTTCTGCGCGTACGACGATGCGCGGGACCGCGACGGCTGGACGGTGCAGGACCGGGTCGAGCACCTGATGCTGCCGTGCGGGGACGACTTCGACGCGTTCCTGCTGCGGCTCGCGGGCAACCCGCCGGAGTTGGAGACCGTGGCCAACCTGATGGTGGAGGGCGGCTTCGCGTACGCCGTCCCGGTGGAGGGGTGAGCGCGATGGTGACCTTCGCACAGGCGCAGGAGCGCGCGGAGCTGTGGATCAACGGCGATGTGGCCGCCTATCAGCAGCGTGAGGTGCGGGTGCGCGAGTTCGACCTGGGCTTTGTGGCCTGGGCCGAGGACCGCGCCGACGGACCGGTCTCGGACGCGTCCTCCGAGGGTGCCCGGCTGGTCATCGCCCGCGACAGCGGGGACACGACCTTGTGGCCGGCGCTGCCGGTGGGTGAGGTCATCCGCCGGTACGAGGAGGAGTACGGGGCCTCCGGTGGGGGCCAGGAGAGCACGGGCGCGCGGCCGCAGCGAATCGACTTGAACGCGACGTCCTTCCTGCTGACGCCGCCGGACTGGCTACAGGAGGCGGCGGACGCGCGCGGCATCCCCGACCAGCGGTCGGGTGGCGGCGGCGGCAGCGGCGGTGACGGGGGCGGCGGTGCTTCCGGGGCGGGCCCCGGTGCGGGAGCGGGCTCCGGTGCGGCGGCGTCTTCGGCGGGCGGTTCCGCTGCGGGCGAGTCGTCGGAAGCGGTGGACGACTGGCCGGGGGCGCAGGCCTCGGCGGCGTCGGGTTCGTACGGCGGTGGTGCGGGGG
>NZ_MUNE01000490.1 GCF_002154605.1 Streptomyces milbemycinicus
CGCCGGCCCCGCGCCGCCCGCCGACCCCGCGCCGCCCGCCGTATCCGCGCCCGGGCCCAGGCCACGGTGCTCGACGACGTCCTCCCACCACCGCTCCGGCTCCTCGTATCCGGCGGCCTCCGCGAGCACCGCGAGCGGATCCACCCGCAACCGCCCGGCCGGATCCCTCTCCGACCCGGCCTCCCCATCCGCATCCGCACCCGTACGGGCCGCCAGGGCCAGGGAGTTCGTCGCCGGGAGGTCGATGAACCGTACGGGAACGCCGCGGGACAGGGCCCACTGGATGGCCACCCACTCCGGCGAGAACTCGGCCAGCGGCCAGAACGCGGCCTGCCCCGGGTCGCTCACCGCGTGGGCGAGCAGGGCCACGGGAGGCCGCATGCCCTCCTCCGCGGCGAAGTCGACGAGCGCGTCCGCCTCCGGTGGTCCCTCGATGAGCACGGCGCCGGGCTCGCATGCGTCGAGCGCCGCCCGTACCGCCCGCGCGGAGCCCGGGCCGTGGTGCCGTACGCCCAGGAGCAGCGGCCACGGCGGCTCGGCCGACACCGCCCGAGGGCCGGGCGGGGACGCCGCGCGGTCCTGGGTGGCGGCGGCACTCACGCGCTCACCTCGCGGCACGCGCGGTAGAAGTCCTTCCAGCCGTCGCGCTCGCGGACCACCGTCTCCAGGTACTCCTGCCAGATGACGCGGTCCGCCGCCGGGTCGCGGACCACCGCGCCCAGGATGCCCGCGGCCACGTCGCCCGCCCGCAGAACGCCGTCGCCGAAGTGGGCGGCGAGCGCGAGTCCGCCGGTGACCACGGAGATCGCCTCGGCCGTCGACAGCGTGCCCGACGGCGACTTGAGCTTGGTGCGCCCGTCTTCCGTCGTCCCTCCCCGCAGCTCGCGGAAGACCGTGACCACCCGGCGGATCTCGGCCACGCCCTCGGGAGCCGGGGGCAGGTCCAGCGAGCGGCCGATCTGGGCCACTCGGCGGGCCACGATGTCGACCTCCTCCTCCGCGGTCGCGGGCAGCGGCAGCACGACCGTGTTGAACCGGCGGCGCAGGGCGCTGGAGAGCTCGTTGACCCCCCGGTCGCGGTCGTTGGCCGTGGCGATCAGATTGAAGCCGCGGACCGCCTGGACCTCCTGCCCCAGCTCCGGGATCGGCAGGATCTTCTCCGAGAGAACGGTGATCAGCGTGTCCTGGACGTCGGCCGGGATACGGGTCAGCTCCTCCACGCGCGCGGTCATGCCCTCGGCCATCGCCCGCATCACCGGGCTCGGCACCAGCGCCTCGCGGCTGGGGCCGTGGGCGAGGAGCTGGGCGTAGTTCCAGCCGTAGCGGATGGCTTCCTCGGGCGTGCCCGCGGTGCCCTGGACCAGCAGCGTCGAATCGCCGCTGACCGCCGCCGCCAAGTGCTCGGAGACCCATGTCTTGGCCGTGCCGGGCACCCCCAGCAGGAGCAGCGCGCGATCGGTGGCGAGGGTCGTGACAGCGACCTCGACGATACGGCGGGGGCCCACGTACTTGGGCGTGATCACGGTGCCGTCCGGCAGCGTGCCGCCGAGCAGATACGTCGCGACCGCCCACGGCGACAGGCGCCAGCGGGCGGGCCGCGGGCGGTCGTCGGCCGCGGCGAGCGCCTTGAGCTCGTCGGCGAAGGCGTCCTCGGCGTGCGGGCGCAGGGCCTCGCCCCCGGCGGCTTGGGCCGCCTGGGTGACATCGGCGGTTTTGGCAGTGTCGGCGGCGTCGGTGCCGCCACAGATCTCGGCGGTCTCAGCGGTCTCGGCGCTCTCGTCTCCGCTGGGCACAGGCACGGTCACAGCTCCCCCACGACTCGTCTCTCCGTCCGTTTCCGGACCCGTCCACCACCCTGCACCACACCACTGACAACCAGCCCGCCCGCCAACAAACCCGCAGGTCAAGGCCGTTGTCAGTGGGTGCCCGTACCGTCGAGGACATGAATGCGCAGGGGGAACGCTGGACGGCGGAGCAGGTGCTGGCCCTGGCTCCTGACGCCGCTTCACGCAAGGCGGGCGGCAAGCTCGCCGCGCCCGGCCCGTGGTCGGGCGCGGGGGCGCATGGCCAGGGCGTGTGGGGGCTGTGCGCGGGCAGCGGCAGCAAGCCGTATCAGACCGTCATCGACCTGGACGGACCGGGCTATCGCTGCAGCTGCCCGAGCCGCAAGTTCCCCTGCAAGCACGCGCTCGGCCTGCTGCTCCTGTGGGCGGGCGGTGGGGGCGTTCCGGAGGCCGAGGGACCGCCCGAATGGGCCGGGCAGTGGCTCAGCGAGCGGCGGGAGCGCGCCGAGCGCGCGGCGTCAACGGCCGTCGCCGGGGCCGCGGACGGAGCCGACGGAGACGCTGGGGGGCGGAAGGAATCGGGCGGCGTCGCCGATCCGGAGGCGGCCCGGCGGCGGGCCGAGCGGCGCGCCCAGCGCATCGCCGCGGGCGCCACCGAACTGGAGCAGCGCCTGGCGGATCTGCTCCGCGAGGGCCTGGCCGGCGCCGACCACACCGGTTATGCGACATGGGACGAGACGGCCGCGCGCATGGTGGACGCGCAGGCGCCCGGCCTGGAGACGCGGGTGCGGGAGCTGGGCGCCATCCCGTCCTCAGGGCCGGGCTGGCCCGCGCGCCTGCTGGAGGAGTGCGCCCTGCTCCACCTGCTGAACCAGGGCTTCTTGCGCCTGGACCGGCTCCCGGAGGCGCTGGCCACCACGGCCCGCTCGCGCGTCGGCCTCACCACGACCACGGCCGAGCTGCTGGCCTCCGGCACCGCCGTCCGGGACCGCTGGCTCGTCCTCGGCCAGCAGGACAGCGCCGACGGCAAGCTGACGACGCGCCGGATCTGGCTGCGCGGCCAGGACACGGGCCGCATGGCCCTGCTGCTCTCCTTCGGCGCGGCCGGGCACTCCCCCGAACTGGCCCTGCCGGTCGGCATCGTGCTGGACGCCGACCTCACGTACTACCCGGCCGGGCGCCCACTGCGCGCCGCGCTCGGCACCCGCCGCCCGGACCCTCCGCCGTTGCCCGCGCCCTCGCCCCCGGTGCCGCCGGGGAGTGACATCGTCTCGGCCCTGGCGGCGTACGGGGACGCGCTGCGCGAGGACCCCTGGCTGGACGCCTGGCCGGTCGTCCTCGCGGGGGTGACCCCGATCCCGGGCGGCGAGGAAGGCTGGCAGCTGGCGGACGCCCGGACCGGCTCCGCCCTGCCGATCGACCCCCGGTGCACGGGGCGTACGGACCTGTGGCAGCTGACCGCGATCTCGGGCGGCCGTCCCGTCACGGTCTTCGGCGAATGCGGCCACCGCGGGTTCGCCCCGATCACCACCTGGGATCCGGCGCCCGTCCCGCTCCAGAGCCCGTCCGGCACCGGATCGACACCGTATGGAGGCAGGCCGTGAGCACCGCCGCACCCTGGGACGACCTGGTCGCCGCCGCCCTGCTCGGCACCGAGCGCCGCACCCCGCCCATCACCCCGCGCCCCGGCCAGGACGCGCCCGCCGCCCTGCTGGACGCCGCCGCGCTCAGCACCGTACGGCGGCGGGCCGGGCTGTGC
>NZ_MUNE01000491.1 GCF_002154605.1 Streptomyces milbemycinicus
TCACCGCCGCCTACACCGGCATGCGCTGGGGAGAACTCGCCGCCCTCCACCGCGACAACCTCGACATCACAAACGGCCACATCCACATCACCGCCGACGCCGGAGCCCTCCACGAAGTCAACGGCCGCCTCACCCTCGGCCACCCCAAAACCTACGCCAGCGTGCGCACCGTGACCCTCCCACCCTTCCTCACCCAACTCCTCGCCACCGATCTGGCCGCCTCCACCCGCCCCTTCGTCTTCACCACCCTGCACGGCAAACACCTCCGCCGCTCCGGCTTCCAACGCCGCCTATGGGCCCCAGCCGCAGGCGGCGGACGCCACAACAGCGAAACATGGACGCCGGTCAAACAAGGGCTGACGTTCCACGGCCTGCGGCACTCCCACAAAACCTGGCTGATCGAAGACGACGTCCCCGACGTCGCCCAAGCACGCCGCCTCGGCCACACCATGGAAGACAAGAACGACGATGTCTATTCCCACGTCGCCGCCAGCATCGACGCCCGCCTCCTAGCCGGACTCGAGACCCGCTGGCACCGCTCCATCGAACGCTACCGCCACAACCGCAACGACCAAGGAGCCCCGCCCATCACTTCCTAAGACAGACCACCCAGAAACAGAGCGGTGCCCCACCCGTGCGGGTGGGGCACCGTATCGCTGTAAGGCCTAGCACATTTTGTAGTCGTACCGGCTGCTGTTGTACGAGCAGGCGTCGACCTTGGTGCCGCTCGCCTTCCGCAGGGTTGCCGTGTCGGAGACGTTGTTCCACACGTAGGCGCGGCGGTCCTGGTACTTCGTGTAGGTGGTGTCGGATCCGCTGCCGGTCCGCACCGTCACGGTCTTACCGGCACCGAGTGTGTAGGTACCGAAGGTGTAGCGGTGGTTGCTGGCGTCCGAGACGGTCCAGCCCTTGAGGCTGACGCCGCGTGAGGTGCTGTTCTTGATCTGCACGTACTCGCCGTTCAGGCTCGCGTTGGAGCGGGTGTCAGAGCCGGGCGAGTCGTAGTAGATCTTGTAGATGTGCACCGAGCCAGCGGCCTGCGCCTGGGCCGGCAGCAGGGCGATGCCGGCGGCCGCGGCGACGGCGGCAGCGCAGGCGACAGTACGGGCATGGAGCATGAGCCCCCCATTGACTCGTGCCGGGCACCCCCCCTATTGGTCCCGGCGAGGCTGATCACACTACGGGCGGAGAAAGACGAAAAGGCCCCTGTTACCGAATTGCGATGCGAGGTCGCTGCTCGGCCGTTGCTACTCAGGTGCCGTCCGGGTCAGGTCATGGCCGCGGTCACCTCGATGCCGAACAGGGTGAAGAGGCTGGCTCGGATGGTTTCCATGGCGGTGATGACGCCGGTGCACAACGCGACGGCCCGCATCCTGGCGCCCGGTGCCAGGGCGTAGTCCTCGCCTTGTTCCAGCCTCCGTCGGATGCGGCAGGCGCTGCCCCACACAGCGAGTGTGAGGTGGGTGGCGCCGCTTCCGTTCATGCCCTTTCCGTTTCCCGGACCGTCTTTGACGAGGCGGCCGTGGAGATAGGTGATCCGTGCCTCGAGCTGGCCCCGCAGCAGGTAGGTCTCGCCGGTTGTGCTGTTCAGGGTCAGGATGTCGTCCAGCAGTTCGGTGTTGCGGTAGGCGTCGGCGACAAGCTGGGCCAGGGTACGGTCGGCGACAGGCTCCGGGTGGCCGGTGAGGAAGCCAGGTGCCTGCTCGGGCACGGGGGCGGCGGTGATCGCGCCGTGGATGTGGATGTTCTGGTAGGCCGCGTAGGGGTCGGGAGGGCTGGGCAGCGGTACGTCTTCGGTCGGGACCGCGTGCCAGTGCACCAGGGAGCTGCCGCGGTCGGCATCGAGGTTGTCGGTGACGGCCTGGAGTACGCCGGCGTCTGCGCGGGCGAGGAGGGCGTCGAGTGCTGCGTCGGAGTGGTTCATTGCGCACCTCCGCTGGTCAGGCCTAGCAGGTCTTTGAGCTGGGCGCGGGCACGGGCGAGGTTTTGCCGGACCGCGTGGGGTTGGATGCCCAGTTCGGTGGCTATCTCGCTGGTGGGGAAGCCGTCGAGATGCCAGGCCATCACCTGGCGTTGTTTCATGGGCAGCTGGGCCAGGGCGGTGTAGACGCGTTTTTCTTCTTCCTGCAGGACGACTTTGTCCAGGGGGCAGGAGAAGGCCGGGCGGTCGGGTACGTCGCCGGTTAGCTCTTCCTGGGGGATTGGGGCCTGGCGCAGGTACTGGCGGAAGGCGACCTTACGCAGCCAGGCGGCGGGGGAGTGGATCAGATGCCAGGCCCGGAAGGCTTCGATGAACGCGGCCTGCGCGGCATCCGCAGCCTCGTACGGGTCGGCTCCGTACCGCATGACGAACCGGATCAAGGCGGGCATGTGCTGCTGGTAGTAGCGGGCGAAGTCCTCGCGGATCACTTCGTCGTCGGCCGCGGGCACCGAGGGCCGGCGCTGGCCGGGGAGGAACACCGGGAGAGTGGGGCTGCCGTGACGTCCCTTATCCACGGGCTCCTCCGCGCGGCGTCCCCACCTGGACTCGAACGTCCTCGCCGTGGTGGCGCTCGGTCAGGGTGCAGCCCGGCGGGAGTGCCCGCACGCGTTCGCTGATGCCCTGCTGGCGCACCCGGGCCAGGCGTACCCGGTCACGGCTGCCGATCCACACACGCAGCAGACGCACTCCCGCAAGGCAGGCCGTTCCCACGGCTGCCGCGACCGCGATCTCCATACGGCTCCTTACAACTCTCGTTCGGCGGTGCCCGGATGCAGCGCCGGTGGACTTATAGGAGTGCACGCTGAGTCGCATTGTGTGACATCTGTTGTGGGACGAGTTGATTGTTGCTGGTGAACGGCGTAGTGACGTGCGGGCTGCTGGATCTGGCACTACCCGTGCGCGCTCGAGGGCGCCTGGAAACGTGCTCGATCACACCCGCTTAAGGGTGAATCGCCGTCAGCTTCGTGTTCAGCCTGGTGCTGATGCCTCACCGTGATGGTCATGATGATGCGTCGCTGGGCCGCCGCTGCGGCCACTGTGCTGATGACCGCCGGTCTCGTAGGCTCCGCTGCCCCGAGTTGAGCCTTGGCGGGTACTTCTTCCGCCGCGAGCGCCCCTGTATCGGCGTTGGAGCTTCCGGAACCCCCGACTGCTGAGGAGGCTCGGGCGGAGCTGGAGGAGCTGACCGTCGCGCCCGAGGATGACGCCCCGGGATACAGCCGGAGCCAGTTCCCGCACTGGATCATTCAGCATGGCACCTGTGATACCCGGGTTATCTGCACTCGCGGTTCCGAAGACTCATGTGAACCTGCTGGCAAGAGCACACTTTAGCGAAATGCGGTGGTCAGAGGCACGTGAGGGACAGTAAGTCGTCCTGGCCTGGCCCGTCTGGCCAAGGAGGTCTGGAGCCACCAGCGCTACGCTGGGCACCGCGTCTCGGAGCGCGCTCGCGGCACCATCGGTAGCACCACCTGTCTTCTGGCAGCATCGCTACACCCGGCCCGAGCTGCTTCAGCAGGGGGAGGAGGCGCAGCTTCTGGTGGTGGGCGGCGCGGTGCGGCGCCGCAGGAAAACTCATCGATGCCCCTCTCGGTGATCCCGGCACCGCAGACTCACCCACTTCGGCGCCTGCCGCTGACCGGGACCGCATTGTCCAGTCCACCGGTTTTCAACTGCACTTCGATGAGGACTGGGCAGGTCACCGGCAACGTCAGCCCGTCGGCCCATACGTTCTCCTGGAGGTCCTCTGTGCGCCCTTGCCGTGTCGTGATTGCCGTGGCTGCTTCGGCCGCAGTCGGTGTCTTGCCCTTCGCCGGAACGAGCGCTGCGGCCCCTGCGAGGGCAGCGGCTGTCACGGTGCCGCTGCGCGAGGCCGTGGCGTCGCTGCCCGTCGCCGCCGAGGACCGCACCGGTTACGACCGCGAGGAGAGCTTCGGCACCTGGATCGATGCTGACCGCGACGGCTGCAATACCCGCGCGGAGGTCCTGCTGGACGAAGCGCTGCAGGCGCCGGAGGTGACCGGCCGGTGCAGCCTGGTCCCCGGCACCGGCCGCTGGTACTCCTGGTATGACGACCAGTACGTCACCAGCGCCCGTGATCTTGATGTTGACCACATGGTGCCGCTGGCTGAGGCGTGGGATTCGGGCGCCTCGGCCTGGCCGAAGGTGCGCCGTGTGGCCTACGCGAACGACCTCTCCGATCCGGGCCACCTGGTGGCGGTCACCAAGCGTTCGAACCGGCAGAAGAGCGACCGGGACCCGGTGGAGTGGATGCCGGACCAAGCGGTGCACTGCCACTACACCGCGGATTGGGTCACTGCCAAGCTGCGCTACGGCCTGAGCGTCGACCTGGCGGAGAAGCGCAAGCTCACCGAACTCGCCAGCGGTTGCCCCAACGCCCCGTTGACCTACACCCCTGCGCCCTGACCGGGCCCGCGCTCCTTTCCGGTGTCCAGCAAGCCGCACTCCTCGCGCCGTGTGTTCGTGTCGGTGGGGCTCGACCGGAAGGTGCGACAGCTGCTCAGTCACAGCGGTACGGGAGAAGCCATGGCAGGACCTCTCGACGTATCGCCCCATTGGGGAGGGTTCTTACAGGTGGAGACGGTGGCGTTGCGCCCGTACAAGCTGGCCGCGGGACCTATAGGGCGGCGTTTGTCCATCGTGGCCCGGGTGTACGGGTATCCGCCGGATCACAACGCCGGCTCCGAGTGGATGCTGCACTCGATGCTCCGTCCGCTGGCCGAGCGCGGTCACCAGGTGGCGGTCTGGCTGTCGCACCCCCAAAGGACCGAGAAGGCTTACGAGATCGACGGGGTGCGGGTCGTCCCTTTCCAGGAAGGCATGGACTTCGCCGCCCATGCCCAGAAGGCGGATGTGCTGTTGTCCCACTTCGAGAACGTGCCTCTGGTGGCGGGGCTCGCGCGTGACCGTCTCATCCCTCTGGCCGTGATCTGCCACGACAACTTCGCCACGAGTTTCCACAACGCGGCGGGCGCTGATCTGGTGGTGTACAACAGCGAGTGGATCAGACGGGACGGCGAGATCTTCTACGCCCGTTACCCACGGGAATTCCTGCCCAGGAACAGCATCGTCGTCCGGCCGCCGGTGATCGCGGAGGAATACCGCACCCAGCCCGGCGACTGCGCGACCCTCGTCAATCTCAACTCCGACAAGGGCGGCGAACTGTTCTGGCAGATCGCCGCCTGGACCCCGGGCTGGAAGTTCCTCGGCGTCCGCGGCGCCTACGGGCAGCAGATCATGCCGCCGCCGCGGCTGCCCAACTGTGAAGTTCTCGACTCGGTGCCCGGACAGCGGATGCGCGAGCACGTCTACAGCCGGGCGCGCGTGATGCTCATGCCGAGCCTGTACGAGTCCTGGGGGCGGGTGGCGGTGGAGGCGTTCGCCTCGGGCATCCCGGTGATCGCCCACCCCACCCCCGGGCTCGTCGAGTCCCTGGGCGAAGCCGGCATCTTCGCCTACCGCGACGACCTCAACGCGTGGGTCCACGCCCTGACGTCCTTGCAAGACCCCGACAACTGGGCCCGGGCCTCCCGCCGGGCCAAGGCCCGCTCCATCGAACTGAGCGCGGCCCTCGACCTCGACCTGTGGTGCGACGCCGTTGAATCGCTGGCAAGGACGCGCATACCGAACGGCTTCCGCAGGCGCGCACTCGGCACGGTCGTCGATGCCAGTGAGATGGGCCGCGGCCCTGGGAGCGACGCTGCGGCCCGGAAGACCGAACCGCACGTCCGTCACGGTGCCGCGGAGCACGGGCGAACCACGACCAACTCTGTCGACCTGTAATGAAAGGACGGTACGCCATGACCGAGGCAACTCTTCTGGCCACGACCGAAACCGCCATCGTCATCGAGCCCCGTGCGGCCATCGCACAGGCCACCAGCGCACCCATCGCTCCCTACACCCACATTCGGCGCTTCAACTATTCCGGCGGGGTCGTGGACTTCATCGTTCCTCCCGGTGTCACGACGATCAATGCCCGCTGCTGGGGTGGCGGGGGTTTGGGAG
>NZ_MUNE01000492.1 GCF_002154605.1 Streptomyces milbemycinicus
GCCCGGGCCCGGGCCGCGGAAGCGGCTGCTCTCCTCGGACAGCACCATGGCCGAGTTCAGGTCGAGCGGCCGGATCCGCTCGCGCAGCCGCACCTCGCCCGCCGCGGCGTCCACGATGTCGACCAGCCCGCGCAGCCGGTCCAGCATCTTCTCGTTGCCCAGCTCATGCGCCAGCCGGACCGCCCGGCCCCAGTGCGTCAGCGCCTGCCGCGGCTCGCCCGCCACATACGCGTCGTAGGCGGCGGTGACGGCGAGGCCGAGGGCGTCGTCCGCGCCGTAGTGGGCGAGCCGGGGGTGGATACGGGAGGACAGCAGCGGGTCGTCCGTCCAGCGGACCAGGACGGACTGCGCGGCGGGCAGCCGGATGCCGGCCGTACCGCCGCCGGACTGACCGCCCGCCGAGGCACTGCCCCCTGACATCTCGTCCAGCGACAGCTCGACCCAGGCCAGCTCGATCTCCTCGTCCTGTGCGTCGCCCTCCGGGTCGGCGGTCACACACACCTGGTACTCGCGCGCCTCGTCGCCCCATGGCCCGCTGCGCCACTCCCAGGTGCGCGGGTCGGGCCGGGTGCCCTCGGCGGTCAGGTCCACCCGGGTCGGATACACCTGCTTGACCATGCCGACCGCGCCGCCCGCGCGGGTCCGGATCCGGACCCGCAGCGCGGCCAGCGCCCGGGCCATCGAGCCGCGCGTCAGCGCCTCGAACTCGGCCGGCAGGTCGGAGTGGTCGAGGACCGCGTCGGCCCGGCCGCGCAGCCGCCGCACGATCTCCTTGAGCTCGGTGGCGTCCCAGCCGTCGCCGATGCCGCGGGCGTCGCAGGTGAAGCACGGGGCGCAGGCGTCGAGCACCCGCGCCAGATCGCCGGGGTCCTCGTGCTCGTTCTTGCCGTCGGTCAGCAGCAGGGTGTGTCGCAGCGCGGTGGGCTGCTCGGCGTGGAGGCGGCGGGCGAGGTCGAGCCAGGTGCCGATCGCGGTGCCGCCCAGCGCGGCGAGCTTCATGGCGGCGTGCGAGGCGGCGGCCTTGGTGTCGGGCCCGGCGACCGCCATGCCGCCGGTGGGCGGATAGACGACTTCGGCCCGCTCGGTGCCCTGGACGACCGCGAAGCGCGTGCCCTTGCGCAGGGCGGAGACGGCGGCGACGGTGGCCTTGCGGGCCGCCATGATCTTCGTCGGGGGCCAGGTCATCGACCCCGAGCAGTCGATGACGATGACCTCGGAAGCCGCGGCGCGGGCCGCGGCCGGGCCCAGGCCGCGGGCCTCGACCCTGACGATGGCGTGCATCTCGGCGCGGCCCGCGGCGGCCGGAAGGTACTCGTTCTGGTCGATGCGTAAGGTGATGGCGGCGCCGCGGCCCTCGTCCGCGCCGCAGTCCCCTGTCGCCTGATCGGCTCTTGCCTGATCGGCGGTTGCCCGATCCGTTCCCGCTGTGTCCGCTGTGTCCTCTGTGTCCTCGCTCATCCGATCCCCCTGTCAGACGCGGGTCATGGGCCTGACGGCGTTGGCCCGGTCGACCAGCACCTCCACGGCCTCGGGGCGGTCCGCCTGCTGGGCCAGGTCCCGCAGGGCCCTTTCGAGATCGGCGCGCACCACGGCCTCCTCGTCGCGCTTTCCGAACAGCGCCCCGGCCTCCTCCTTGTTCCCGTACCGGAGCACCCAGTCGAGGGCGACCTCCCACACCTCGGCGGTCAGCCGCTCGCGGGCGTGGCCCGAGGACCGTCCGTCGTCCAGATACAGCCGCGGCAGCCGGGTCAGCACCTCCGCGAAGTCCGCCTCGGTCGGCAGCCCGTCCGGGTGGCCCAGCCGGCCGGCCAGCACCCGCACCGTGGCGATCTGGGCGGCGTCGTGGTGGCGCGAGACCTTCGGCACCTCGCTGAGGACGTCGACCGCCCCGGTGCGGTCGCCCGCGGCCAGCCGCAGCCGGGCCAGGCCGAAAGCGGCGCTGCCCTGGGAGCGGTTGCGCTGCCAGACCGCCTGGTAGAACCGTTCCGCGGCGTCGTGGTCGGCCAGGTGCTCGGCGCAGTACCCGAGGGCGAGCTTGGGCGCGTACTCCCCGGGCAGCGCCCCGTACACCGCGTCGAACTCCCGCCGGGCCTCGGCCACCGCGCCCTCGGCGAGCCGCACCAGCGCGCGGTGCCAGTTCAGCCGCCATTCGTACGGCGCCCGGTCCCCGCCGATGATCCGCTCGACGGCCTTCACCTGGGCCTTTGCCTCGTCCACCTCGTCGAGTTCGAGATGGGCGCGGCAGATGCGGAACCGTATCTCGGCGGACTCGTGCGGAAAGGCCCGCAACTGCTCGATCAGCCGCCGCGGGCCGCTGTCGGTCGGGGTGTTGAGCAGCGCCGCGCCCGGGTCCTTGGCGTCGGGGAACGGCACCGGCAGCCCGAGCGGCACTCTCTTCGGGCCGGGCCGCCCGTCCGCGAGCACCGGACGGGCCTGACCGGTCAGCCAGCGCTCCAGACCGGGGATCCGGCCGAGCCCGGAGTCGAGCAGGGCCGCGGTCGGGGCGAACAGCGTGGAGGGCTCGGGCTGCTCCCGCTCCAGCCGCAGGGAATGGATCTCGCGGAGCACCCCGCGCAGCTGCTCGGCCATCTCGCGGGCGGAGCCGAACCGCTGCCGCGGGTCATAGGCCGTGGCGCGGGCCAGGAGCCTGTCGTACGACTCGCGGCCGAGGCCCGGCGGCCGCTGGGCGGCCCGCCTGACCTTGTCGGAGAGGTTCTTCAGGGTCTTCCCGACGCCGTAGAGGTCATGGAGCTCGGTGGGGAGGGCGCCGTGGTGGACCACCTCGGGGGCGGCGAACTTCTCGGTGATGACGGGACGGCCGTCCCGCTGCCCCAGCTGGCGGACCGCGCCGAGGTCGATCACCTTGACCCGGCCCTCGTGGTGCATGACATTGCTCGGCTTGAGGTCGCAGTAGACCAGCTTCTCGCCGTGCAGATACTCCAGCGCGTCGAGGGCCAGCGCGCCGTAGGTGAGGATGTGCTGGTAGACGCGCGGTCCGTCGAAGTGCGGGTCGACGCGGGCGATGTAGTCCCCGATCGTCGAGAGGGTCACCCCGGCGACGAACTCCATCACGATGTAGCCCTGCGGCCGGCCGCTGCCGCGGGCCGGGTGGCGGACGTAGTTGATGATGCTGACAATGCCCGGGTGGTCGAGCATGGTCAGATAGCGGCGCTCCTCGATGGCCGCGCGCTGCGCCGTCTCGTCATCGTCGTTGATCAGCCCCTTGATGGCGACGGGCTGGCGGTCCAGCTGGGTGTCCTCGGCGAGATAGACCCAGCCCAGACCCCCGTACGCCACCCCGCCGATCACCTCGTACTGGCCGCCCAGCAGATCCCCGGGCCGCAGCTGCGGGGTGAAGTCGAAGGGGTGGCGGCAGCGGTGGCAGACCCCGGTCCACAGCGCGGGCTGCCCGGCGTATGCCGCGCCCACGGTCACCTCGCAGCCCGCGCAGGGCTGTCCCTGCGGGGGCGGCTGGGGATCGTCGATGACCAGGTCGCGGAGGGAGGGGAGTTCGACGCGCGGCAGGTCCATCAGGCCGTCGCCGGCGGGGCGGACGGTGAACTTCCGGGCCACGGCGCGCCGTCGTGCGCGGGCCGCGGTGGCGGTGGACTCGGACTCCAGGATGGCGGAGGCGGACGCGGACGCGGAGGCGGGCGCGGAGGCGGGCGCGGGCGCGGGTGTGTCGGGGGAGGGGCTGCCGACGGCCCGGCCCCGGGCCTTGCGGCCGCACTCCGAGCAGAAGCCCCGGACGTTGATCCGGCCGCGGCCGGCACCGGGGCAGTCGGGCCGGTCGCAGACCGCCGCCCCGCCGCTCGTCCCGTCCGTCATCCCTCTTCCTCCCCGTCTCTGCCCGTGTCTTCGCGGTTCACGGCCGGATCTCGTTGACGGCGCGCACGAACCGGTCGACCGCCTCCTCCGCGGCCGGCACGTCGTACGGCACCGAACGCAGCAGATCGAACGCCGCGCGCTGGAGCGGGATCAGCTCGGGGCGCTCGGCCGCGCCCATGGCGCCCAGCCGCACGGCGTAGGGGGTCAGCAGGCTCCGCAGCTCCGGGATGCGCCTCAGGTGCTCGTCGGCCGCGCACAGTGCCGCCGCCGCGTGCCGCAGGACCGTGGCCACCGAATGCTCGAAGGCGGCCATCTTGGCGATGATGTGATGGGTGTGCAGCTCGGGATCGTCGCGCAGTCTGAGCAGATTGATGCGCAGCGCCGAGGCGTTGCGGGTGTAGGGCGGGTTCAGGGCGGGGGAGAGCAGCGCGCGCCGCTCGGCCGCCTCGCGCTCGCGGCCCTCCGCGCGGGTCACCTGCCCGGCCAACTCGTCCAGCCAGGCGTCGATCCGCGCCCGCTCCGGGCGGAACAGCCGCTCGGCCAGGTGCAGGCCGGGCGCCTGCCGGTCGCGGAAGACCAGCAT
>NZ_MUNE01000493.1 GCF_002154605.1 Streptomyces milbemycinicus
GCGCGGCCGGGTCCGGCTCGGCGCCCCGCCGAGCCTGTGCGCCAGCCTCGTCCCGGATGTGCTGCGCCGCTTCCACGACGAGTTCCCCGGTATCGAGCTGATCGTGGACGAGGGCGGCTCGCAGGACCTGGTACGCACCCTGGCCGCGGGCGAGCTGGACCTCGCGCTGATCATCACCCCGCTGGCCGGGCAGGCCCCGGCGCTGGCCACCGTCCTTGCGGTGCGCGAGGGAGATGGTGCGCTGCATGCCGTGGCCCGCGAAGGGCGTGGCCCGCAGCCCGGACCTGGCGGCCACCATCCCCGGGATCACGGCGATCCCGAGCCCCGCCCGTACGAAGCCGAGCACCGCGTCCATCTCCCCGCCCTCGACCGAGTACGAGGGCTCGAAGCCGGCCGCCCGGCAGGCCGAGGTGGTGAACTCCCGCAGGTCATAGCCGCGCCGGAACATCACAAGCGGCTGGTCCCGCAGATCTTCGACGCGGATGTGACGGCGCCTGACGGGTGGTGGCGACGCGGGCGAGGAGGCCACGACCAGTTCCTCGCGCAGCAGCTCGGTGGTGGCCAGCGCCGGGGCCTGCCCGGCCAGCGGGGTGATGATCAGCGCGAGGTCCAGCTCGCCCGCGGCCAGGGTGCGTACCAGGTCCTGCGAGCCGCCCTCGTCCACGATCAGCTCGATACCGGGGAACTCGTCGTGGAAGCGGCGCAGCACATCCGGGACGAGGCTGGCGCACAGGCTCGGCGGGGCGCCGAGCCGGACCCGGCCGCGCCGTAGCTGGGCGACCTCCTGCACCTCGCGGCGCGCGGTCTCGGTGTCGGCGAGGATCTGCCGGGCCAGCGGGAGCAGGGCCTCCCCCGCGTCCGTGAGGGCGATGTTGCCGCGGGCGCGGTGGAACAGCTCGGCGCCCAGCTCCCGTTCCAGGGTGCGGATCTGCTGGGACAGCGACGGCTGGGCGACATGCAGGATCTCCGCCGCGCGCGTGAAATGGCGAGTATCGGCCACGGTGGCGAAATAACGCAGCTGCTGCAGTCTCACGCAGGCATGATAGCCATGACCTATGGAATCGAGCTATACCATGTCTTGGACGAATCGCAAAGCGTTCCCTAGCGTCTTGTCACATGGCACTGGCGACGCGGACGGACCCTGAGCGGGCCGCCCAGAAGGGGCCGCGACAGCGGCCGGAACCGCCGCGGAAGCCCGCGCGGAGCCCGTCCCTCATCGGCTCCGTGTGGCGCTCGACCGTCGGCAAGAAAGCGGTGATGGCCGTCACCGGGCTGATCATGCTGGCCTATCTGGCGGTCCATATGCTCGGCAACCTCAAGATCTTCTTCGGGCCCGGGGACTTCAACGGCTACGCGCACTGGCTGCGCACCCTCGGTGAGCCCGCACTGCACTACGAGTGGTTCCTGTGGCTGGTCCGGGTGGCGCTGGTGGCCTCGGTGGTGCTGCACGCCGTGGCCGCGTACCAGCTCAGCCGGCGCGATCTGGCCGCGCGGCCGCAGAAGTACGCGCGCCGCAGGCAGAAGTCGAGCTACGCCACCCGGACCATGCGCTGGGGCGGGGTGATCCTCGGCCTGTTCATCGTCTGGCACATCCTGGACCTGACCACGCTCACCGTGAACGAGCACGCCGAGCCCGGCCATCCGTACCAGAACGTGGTGGCGACCTTCTCCACCTGGTACGGCAACACCATCTACATCGTGGCGATGCTGGCCCTCGGTCTGCACATCCGGCACGGCCTGTGGAGCGCCGCCCAGACCCTCGGCACGGGCCGCCCGCACCGCGACCGCGCCCTCAAGATCGTCTCGACGGCTGTGGCGGCCGTCCTGGCCGGCGGGTTCATCGCCGTGCCCATCGGGGTCATGACCGGAGTAGTGAGCTGATATGAGCACCTATGCGGAGTACACGACCGGCGAGCCGATCAGCGACGCCAAGGCCCCGGACGGCCCCATCGAGGAGCGCTGGAACCGCCGCCGCTTCGAGGCGAAGCTGGTCAACCCCGCCAACCGCCGCAAGCACACCGTGATCGTGGTCGGCACCGGCCTCGCGGGCGGCGCGGCCGGGGCGACGCTGGCCGAACAGGGCTACCACGTGGTGCAGTTCTGCTACCAGGACTCGCCCCGCCGGGCCCATTCGATCGCGGCCCAGGGCGGTATCAACGCGGCCAAGAACTACCGCAACGACGGCGACTCCATCCGCCGGCTGTTCTACGACACCGTCAAGGGCGGCGACTTCCGCGCCCGCGAGTCCAATGTGCACCGCCTCGCCGAGGTCTCGGTGGAGATCATCGACCAGTGCGTGGCCCAGGGCGTGCCGTTCGCCCGCGAGTACGGCGGTCTGCTGGACACCCGCTCCTTCGGCGGCGTCCAGGTCTCCCGCACCTTCTACGCCCGCGGCCAGACCGGCCAGCAGCTGCTGCTCGGCGCGTACCAGGCGCTGACCCGGCAGATCGCCGCGGGCAACGTCGAGATGCACCCCCGCACCGAAATGCTCGACCTGATCGTCATCGACGGCCGGGCCCGTGGCATCGTGGCCCGCGATCTGATCAGCGGCGAGGTCTCCACGTACTTCGCGGACGCCGTGGTCCTGGCCTCCGGCGGCTACGGCAACGTCTTCTATCTGTCGACGAACGCCAAGAACAGCAACGCCACGGCCATCTGGCGGGCGCACCGGCGCGGCGCGTACTTCGCCAACCCCTGCTTCACCCAGATCCACCCCACCTGCATCCCGCGCTCGGGCGACCACCAGTCCAAGCTGACCCTGATGAGCGAGTCGCTGCGCAACGACGGCCGTATCTGGGTGCCCAAGGCCAAGGGCGACACCCGCCCGCCCGCCGAGATACCCGAGGACGAGCGCGACTACTACCTGGAGCGGATCTACCCGTCGTTCGGCAATCTGGTGCCCCGCGACATCGCCTCCCGCGCCGCGAAGAACGTATGCGACGAGGGGCGCGGGGTGGGCCCCGGCGGCCAGGGCGTCTATCTGGACTTCGCCGACGCGATCGCCCGGATGGGCCGCAAGGCGGTGTCCGAGAAGTACGGCAACCTCTTCGAGATGTACGAGCGGATCACCGCCGAGGACCCGTACCAGGTGCCGATGCGCATCTACCCCGCCATCCACTACACGATGGGCGGCCTGTGGGTCGACTACGACCTGCAGACCACCGTGCCCGGCCTGTTCGCGATCGGCGAGGCCAACTTCTCCGACCACGGCGCCAACCGGCTCGGCGCCTCCGCCCTGATGCAGGGCCTGGCCGACGGCTACTTCGTCCTCCCCTCCACCATCAACGACTACCTGGCCCGGCATCCGCACGGCGAGGTCGACCCCGGCCACCCGGCGGTCACCGAGGCCGTCTCCGAGGTGACGGACCGCCTGGCGCGGCTGCTGGCGAACGACGGCGACCGCACCCCCGACTCCTTCCACCGCGAGCTCGGCGAACTGCTGTGGGACGAGTGCGGCATGGCCCGCACCGACACGGGGCTGCGCAAGGCGCTCGACCGGATCCCGGCGCTCCGCGAGGAGTTCTGGCGGCGGATCAAGGTGCCGGGCACCGGCGAAGAGCTCAACCAGTCGCTGGAGAAGGCCAACCGCGTCGTCGACTACCTGGAGCTCGCCGAGCTGATGTGCCTGGACGCGCTGCACCGCGCCGAGTCGTGCGGCGGCCACTTCCGCGAGGAGAGCCAGACGCCCGACGGCGAGGCGGCCCGCGACGACGAGTCGTTCTCGTACGCGGGCGCTTGGGAGTTCAGCGGCACCGGCAGCGCGCCCGTCCTGCACCGCGAAGACCTGGTCTTCGAGTACGTCCACCCCACGCAGCGGAGTTACGCATGAGGCTCACCCTGCGGATCTGGCGCCAGCACGGCCCGAACGAGCCGGGCGCCATGACCGCGTACGAAGTCGACGGCATCTCGCCCGAGATGTCCTTCCTGGAGATGCTGGACACCCTCAACGAGGAGCTGATCCTGCGCGGCGAGGAGCCCGTGGCCTTCGACCACGACTGCCGCGAGGGCATCTGCGGGGCGTGCGGCATGGTCATCAACGGCCAGGCGCACGGCCCCGAGCGCACCACTACCTGCCAGCTGCATATGCGGCACTTCTCCGACGGTGACACGATCGACGTCGAGCCGTGGCGTGCCGCCGCCTTCCCCGTGGTCAAGGACCTGGTCGTGGACCGCTCGGCCTTCGACCGGATCATCGGCTCCGGCGGCTATATCTCCGCGCCGACCGGCAGCGCCCCGGACGCGCACGCCACGCCCGTGCCCAAGCCGGTCGCCGACACGGCCTTCGAGCACGCCGAGTGCATCGGCTGCGGAGCCTGCGTGGCGGCCTGCCCCAACGGCTCGGCGATGCTCTTCACCTCGGCCAAGGTCGTCCATCTGAACGTGCTGCCGCAGGGGCAGCCCGAGCGCGAGTCGCGGGTGCTGGACATGGTGGGCGCGATGGACGAGGAGGGCTTCGGCGGCTGCACCAACACCGGGGAGTGCGCGGTGGCCTGCCCCAAGGGGATCCCGCTGCAGAGCATTTCCATGATGAACCGGGAATTCCTGCGGGCGAGCATGAAGGGCGGCCGCAGCTGACGGTACGAGAGTTCTCGTACCGTCAGCAGGGCGAGGTGGCGGCGGTGCTCAGACCGCCGCCGCCACCGGGGGCTCGCTTCGCGCCTCGCGCCGGCGCAGGGCGACCGCCAGGCCGAGCGTGGCCAGCGCGACGAGCATCATCAGCGCGCTGGTCCACACCGGCGAGCGGAAACCGAGGCCCGCGTCGATGGCGAGCCCGCCGAACCACGGGCCCGCCGTGTTGCCGACGTTGAACGCCGCCGTGGTGAACCCGCCCGCGAGGGTGGGTGCGCCATCGGCCAGGTAGAAGGTGCGCGAGGTCAGGACCGGCGCGATGCCGAACGCGAGCAGGCCCTGGACGAAGACCAGCACGAACACGGCCACCGCGGCCCCGGCGCTCAGGGCCAGCACGGCCCAGCCGAGCGTCAGCGCGCTCATGCCGGTCAGCAGGATCAGATACGGCCGGGCGTCGGCGATCCGGCCCCCGACGGTGATGCCGACGAACGCGCCCACGCCGAACAGCACCAGCATCGCGGGCACCCACCCGGCGCCGTAGCCGCTGACCTCGGTCAGCAGCGGCGCGAGATAGGTGAAGGTGCAGAAGGTCGCGCCCTGGACCAGGGCGTTCATGGCGTAGGCGGTCAGCAGCTGCGCGCCGACCAGCGAGCGCAGCTCGGCGCGCAGCCCGGCCGAGGGCGCATCGGGGCGACCGGCCGGGATCGAGGCCAGGACGGCGGCGACACCGGCGACGGACAGCACGGCCACCGCCCAGAACGCCGACCGCCAGCCCCACAGCTGCCCCAGCATCGCCCCGCCGGGCACACCCGCCACACAGGCCAGCGTGACCCCGCCCATGACCACGGACATCGCACGGGCCTTCTTGTCCGGCTCGACCATGCTGACCGCGGCGCCGGCGGCCACCGCCCAGAAACCGGCGTTGGCGAGCGCGCCGACGATCCGGGTCGCCAGCAGTACCCCGTAGTCGTCCGTGACCGCCCCGACGACATGGGCGGCGGCGAACGCCACCAGGAACGCCACCAGCGCGGTCCGCCGCGGCCAGCGCAGGGTGAGCATCGCGAGCAGCGGCCCGCCGACGACCATTCCGATGGCGAACGCCGAGGTCAGGAAGCCGGCCTGAGGGATGGAGACCCCGAGGTCGGCGGCGATGTCCGGCACCAGACCGGACAGCATGAACTCCGAGGTGGCCTGGGCGAATACGGCCAGGCCAAGCATGTAGACGGCAAAGGGCATACGGGAACTCCCCGAGTGGAAGTGACGGAATCTGCGAACGGGCAGCGTTCGCCAACGGGAGAGTTCGCCGAGGTGCGCTCGCCAGGACGCGTCACCGCACGCGAAAAAGGCGCGCACGACTGGCGGGAGCGCGAGGGAGATGAAGGGGAAACGACGTCCGGTCGGAGTCGTCCGCTGCCCGTGAAGCGGAGATCCGGCCGCCGGGGCGGCGCCAAGGCTGCCGCACGGCCTCAAGAGGGCCGGAGTACGCGGCTCATCGGCGGTACTGCCACCGGACGCGGCCGGTGGCTAGGGTCTGTCGGACTCCGGGCTGCTCATGATTCCGCACCGTAGCAGCCCCGTCGATACCTGTGCCACGGAATTGCCGGTGTACGGGGGTGCTGGTGGGGCCGTCGCCGGGGAGGCCCCACCGGTCACTTCACAAGGAACTCGTCGAGGATCCCCGGAGCCGCCGTATCCGCGAATCCCGCCGCCTCCCCGGCCGCCATGTCGGGGATGCGGTAGCCGTCCTCACCCGCGGCGACGGCCGCCGTCACGGTCGTGACCCCGGCCCGGCGCGACAGCGGGCTGTCGGTGAACGTCCAGGCCAGCACGGCCCGGCGGTCCAGGGCGACCGTGTCGCGGCTGAAGGTGCCGGAGCGGATGAGCAGATAGCCGTCGTGACCACCCGCCAGGCCGTGGCCGAGCGCGCGATACGCGTCGCGCGCCAGGGCGTACACGACGGGGGTCGCGACGAGGAGGAAGCCCCCGCCGCAGTACAGCAGTACGGGCGTCAGCAGTACCCCGAGCACGGCGAGGGCGGCCGTCACCGGCGCCACGACCCACACCATCCCGCGCATGACCCGGCGGCGGAGCGCGGCGCGCGGATGCCGGGTCATGCGCGGGATGG
>NZ_MUNE01000494.1:0-23184 GCF_002154605.1 Streptomyces milbemycinicus
GACCAGCCGCGGCGGCGGGCACGGGGCCCGGTGGCGCCGCTGCCGGGCCCGCCCCAGCGGCGGGCGGCGCCCCGGGCGCGCGCCCCCGGCCGCGCGGGGCGCGGTTCGCCGGGGCGGAGGAGGCCGCACCCGTGGCGCGGCCGCGCGGGGCGCGGTTCGCCGGGGCGGAGGAGGCCGCACCCGTGGCGCGGCCGCGTGGGGCGCGGTTCGCGGGGGCCGTGCCGGACGAGACCGTACAGGCGGCGACCGCGGCGACCGGCGAGGCCGGGGCGGAGTCGGGGCACCCGGTCACACCCCGGGGCGCGCGGTTCGGCGGGGCCGCGCCGGTCGGGGGCGTCGGGGCCGCCCCTGCGGAGGCCGTCGCGGCGACCGGCGGGGCCGAGGCGGAGTCGGGACATCCGGTCACGCCCCGGGGTGCGCGGTTCGCCGGGGCGTACGAGGGCGGCGGCGGGGACGGGACGAAGCGGCGGAAGCGGGACAAGGCGCAGGAGGAGGCCGAGCGGCGCGCGGCGCAGGAGGCGGCGCGGACCGCCGAGGCGCGGCGGGCCGCCGCCGAGGCCGTGGACCGGCTGGCGCGGCTGCGGGCGGACGGCCGGGGCGGGGAGGCGCACGTCCTGCTGTGCGAGGCCGCCGCCTGGCCCGCCCCCTGGCTCCCTTTACTCGCCGCGGAGCTGGAGCGCGCCGGGCTCGAGGCGGACGTGGCCACCCTGCTGTGGGAGGTGGCTTGCCTCCCGCCCGCCGCCCTGGCGGCCGCCGCCGGGGCGCTCGTCGCCGCGGGGCGCGGCGAGGACGGCGTGCGGCTGCTGCGGCAGAGTGTCGCGCGCCCCGTCACCGACGTGGCCCAGACCGTACTCGCGCTGCTGGCCTCGGGCAGCCGCGCGGAAGCGGCGTTTCTGCTGGAGGCGCTGGTGCGGGCCCGTAGACCCGACGAGGCCGCGCAGGCCGCGGCGAACGCCCCGGCCGAGCTGGTGCCGCTGCTGCTGGACGCCGCGAGCGGCGTGTCCTCCAGCAGCCACCACGATCTCGCGCACGCCCTGCGCGTCGCGGGGCTGCCGGGCGTACCCGGCCTTGCCTGAGCCGAAGTGACCCGCCTTGCCTGACATAACACGAAACGTGAACGTCTTCGTTGAGTAACGGCCGCGGTATTGCCAGAGTGGTCTGTGCGCTTCTACGTTCTTTCCACAGCCGGAATCTACGTGCGTAGACGCCTGCGAAGGCGAAGGAGCTGATCATGGCCAACGTCGTACGTGCCGCGCTCGTCCAGTGCACCTGGACCGGCGATACCGAATCGATGATCGCGAAGCACGAGGAGTACGCCCGGCAGGCCGCCGCCCAAGGCGCCAAGGTGATCGGTTTTCAGGAGGTGTTCAACGCCCCCTACTTCTGCCAGGTGCAGGAGGCGGAGCACTACCGCTGGGCGGAGCCGGTCCCGGACGGGCCGACGGTCCGGCGGATGCGGGAGCTGGCCCGGGAGACCGGCATGGTGATGGTGGTGCCGGTGTACGAGGTGGAGCAGTCCGGCTTCTACTACAACACCGCGGCGGTGATCGACGCGGACGGCAGCTTCCTCGGCAAGTACCGCAAGCACCACATCCCGCAGGTCAAGGGGTTCTGGGAGAAGTACTACTTCAAACCGGGCAACCTGGGCTGGCCGGTGTTCGACACCGCGGTCGGCAAGGTCGGCGTGTACATCTGCTACGACCGCCACTTCCCCGAGGGATGGCGCGAGCTCGGCCTGGCCGGCGCCCAGCTGGTCTACAACCCCTCCGCGACCTCGCGCGGCCTCTCGGCGTATCTGTGGCAGCTGGAGCAGCCGGCGGCCGCGGTCGCCAATGAGTACTTCATCGCCGCGATCAACCGCGTCGGCGTGGAGGAGTACGGCGACAACGACTTCTACGGCACCAGCTACTTCGTGGACCCGCGCGGCCAGCTCGTCGGCGAGGCCGCCGACGACAAGACGGAGGAGCTGGTCGTCCGGGACCTGGACTTCGGCCTGATCGACGAGGTGCGCCAGCAGTGGGCGTTCTACCGGGACCGACGGCCGGACGCGTACGAGGGGCTGGTGAAGCCGTGAACAGCGAGCTCCACGACCGCCACAAGGCCGTTCTGCCCGACTGGATCGCCCTCTACTACGAGCGGCCGATCGAGCTCACGCACGGCGAGGGCCGCCATGTCTGGGACGCCGACGGCAACCGCTACCTCGACTTCTTCGGCGGCATCCTCACCACCATGACCGCCCACGCCCTCCCCGAGGTCACCAAGGCGGTCAGCGAACAGGCGGCGCGGATCCTGCACAGCTCCACGCTCTATCTCGACCGCCCCATGGTGGAGCTGGCCGAGCGCGTCGCCGAGCTGTCAGGCATCCCCGACCCGCGCGTTTTCTTCACCACTTCCGGCACCGAGGCCAATGACACGGCCCTGCTCCTGGCCACCACGTACCGGCGCTCCAACCAGATCCTGGCGATGCGCAACAGCTACCACGGCCGGTCCTTCTCGACCGTCGGCATCACCGGCAACCGCTCGTGGTCGCCGACCAGCCTGTCGCCGCTGCAGACGCTGTACGTGCACGGCGGGGTGCGCGGCCGCGGCCCGTATGCCGGGCTGTCGGACGCCGAGTTCATCAAGGCGTGCACCGCCGATCTGGAGGATGTGCTGGGCCAGGCGTGCGGGCAGGTCGCGGCGCTGATCGCGGAGCCCGTGCAGGGCGTCGGCGGGTTCACCTCACCGCCGGACGGGCTGTTCGCCGCCTTCCGGGAGGTTCTGGACCGGCACGGGATCCTGTGGATCAGCGACGAGGTGCAGACCGGCTGGGGGCGGACCGGCGACAACTTCTGGGGCTGGCAGGCACACGACGCCTCCGGCCCGCCCGACGTCCTCACCTTCGCCAAGGGCATCGGCAACGGCATGTCCATCGGCGGTGTCGTCGCCCGCGCCGAGGTGATGAACTGTCTGGGCGCCAACTCCATCTCCACCTTCGGCGGCAGCCCGATCACCATGGCCGCCGGCCTCGCCAACCTGACCCACCTCCTCGAACACGATCTGCAGGGCAACGCGCGCCGCGTGGGCGGGCTGCTCATGGACCGGCTGCGCACCGCGGCGGCCGGGCTGGACGTCGTACGCGAGGTGCGCGGCCGGGGGCTGATGATCGGCATCGAGCTGGTCGAGCCGGGCAGCGACCGGCCCTCGCCCGACGCGGCCTCGGCCGTCCTGGAGGCCGCGCGTGAGGGCGGGCTGCTGCTCGGCAAGGGCGGCGGCCACAACAGCAGCGTGCTGCGTATCGCCCCGCCGCTGAGCCTGACCGCCGCCGAGGCCGAGGAGGGCGCGGAGATCCTGGCGACGGCGCTCCGCACGGCGCAGGCCATGGCGGACGGTTCGGCGGAGGCGGCCGACGAGGCCGGAAGGAGCACCCTCTGATGTCCCGCAGCTCCCGCACCGTGATCCGCGGCGGCCTCGTCATCACCGCGGCCGAGGAGACCCGGGCCGATGTCCTCGTCGAGGACGGCCGTATCGTCGCCCTCGCCGCGCCCGACAGCGCGTACGCCCAGGGCTGGACGGCCGACCGTACGATCGACGCCACCGACAAGTACGTCATCCCGGGCGGGGTCGATGCGCACACCCACATAGAGATGCCCTTCGGCGGCACATTCGCCTCCGACACCTTCGAGACCGGCACCCGCGCCGCGGCCTGGGGCGGGACGACGACCATCGTGGACTTCGCGGTCCAGTCGATGGGCCATTCGCTGCGCGAGGGGCTTGACGCCTGGCATGCGAAGGCGGCGGGCATGTGCGCGATCGACTACTCCTTCCACATGATCCTCGCCGACGTCAACGAGGCCTCGCTCAGGGAGATGGACCTCCTCGTCGACGAGGGCATCACATCCTTCAAGCTCTTCATGGCCTACCCGGGCGTCTTCTACAGCGACGACGGAAAGATCCTGCGGGCCATGCAGCGCGGCGCGGCCAACGGCGGGCTGATGCTGATGCACGCCGAGAACGGCCTCGCCATCGACGTCCTGATCGAGCAGGCCCTCGCCGAGGGCAGGACCGACCCCCGCTACCACGGCGAGGTCCGCAAGTCGCTGCTGGAGGCGGAGGCCGCCCACCGCGCGATCCAGCTGGCCCGGGTGGCCGGGGCCCCGCTGTACGTCGTGCACGTCTCGGCCGCGGAGGCCGTAGCGGAGCTGGCCCAGGCCCGCGACAAGGGGCTTCCCGTCTTCGGTGAGACCTGCCCCCAGTACCTCTTCCTGTCCACCGACAACCTCGCCGAGCCGGATTTCGAGGGCGCCAAGTACGTCTGCTCCACGCCGCTGCGGCCGCGCGAACACCAGGCCGCGCTCTGGCACGGACTGCGCACCAACGACCTCCAGATCGTCTCCACCGACCACTGCCCCTTCTGTTTCGTGGGCCAGAAGGAGATGGGCCGCGGCGACTTCTCCAAGATCCCCAACGGGCTGCCGGGCGTGGAGAACCGGATGGACCTCCTCCATCAGGCGGTCGTCGACGGACATATCTCGCGCCGCCGCTGGATCGAGATCGCCTGCGCCACCCCGGCCCGGATGTTCGGCCTCTACCCGAAGAAGGGCACCATCGCGCCCGGGACGGACGCCGACCTCGTCATCTACGACCCGCGGGCCGAGCAGACGCTGTCCGCGCAGACCCACCATATGAACGTCGACTACTCGGCGTACGAGGGGAAGCGGATCACCGGGCAGGTGGAGACCGTGCTGTCACGCGGCGAAACGGTCATCGACCGGCGGCAGTACACGGGGCGCGCGGGACATGGGCAGTTCATCGCGCGCGACACCTGCCAGTACCTCAACTGACGAGCTAGCTGGACCAACCCTGGGAGCGAGTATGGATTTCGGACTCGTCCTGCAGACCGATCCGCCGGCGGCGGGGGTCGTCGAACTGATGCGGCGCGCGGAGGGCGCGGGCTTCACACACGGCTGGACGTTCGACTCGGCCGTGCTGTGGCAGGAGCCGTTCGTCATCTACAGCCGCATCCTGGAACACACCGAGCGGCTGATCGTCGGCCCCATGGTCACCAACCCGTCCACCCGCACCTGGGAGGTCACCGCCTCCACCTTCGCCACCCTCAACGAGATGTACGGCAACCGCACCGTATGCGGCATCGGCCGCGGCGACTCCGCGATGCGCGTGGCGGGCCGCAAGCCCAACACCCTCGCCCGCCTCGGCCAGGCCATCGACGCCATCCGTGATCTCGCCGAGGGGCGGGAGGCGGTCGTCGACGGCACCCCCGTGCGCATCCCCTGGGTCGAGAACGGCAGACTGCCCGTCTGGATGGCCGCGTACGGCCCCAAGGCGCTCGCCCTCACCGGTCGCAAGGCCGACGGCTTCATCCTGCAACTCGCCGACCTGTATCTGACGGAGTGGATGGTCAAGGCGGTACGCACCGCCGCGGTGGAGGCCGGGCGCGACCCGGCCGCGCTCACCATCTGCGTCGCGGCCCCCGCGTACGTCGGGGACGACCTCGACCATGCCCGCGAGCAGTGCCGCTGGTTCGGCGGCATGGTCGGCAACCACGTCGCCGACCTGGTGAAACGCTACGGCGAGCACTCCGACGCCGTCCCCGAGGCCCTGACCGCGTACATCAAGGGCCGCGCAGGCTACGACTACAGCCACCACGGCCGCACCGGACACCCCAGCACGGGCTTCGTTCCCGACGAGATCGTCGACCACTTCTGCCTGCTCGGCCCGGCCGAGGCCCACATCGAGAAACTGCGGGCGCTGCGCGCGCTGGGGGTCGACCAGTTCGCGATCTACGCCATGCACGACGCGAAGGAGGCGACCATCGACGCGTACGGCGAACACGTCATCCCGGCGCTGGCCGACTGACCGGTCTTCCTCTCCTCTGAACCCAACGGCAGAACCGCGCTACGGACGCTCCCGCACGGCCCCGTCCTGACCACTGTCGAACGAAGTGGGGTTCCATGACCGCCAGCGCACCGCCACCGCCACCGCCGCCCCCATCGCCCGCCGGATCCGCCCAGACCACGCACCCGGACGGCCGCGTCGAGCTCCCCGTGGGCGCGGCCGTTCCCACCGGGCGGTATGCCAATGAGGACCTGCTGCCCGTACCCGTCGCCCGGCGGACCTGGAACACATACAACTTCGCCGCCCTCTGGGTCGGCATGGCCCACAACGCGGCCACCTGGACGCTCGCCTCCGGCCTCATCCAGCTCGGCATGGACTGGAAGCAGGCGGTGCTGACCATCGCCGTGGCCAATGTGATCGTGCTGGTGCCGATGCTGCTCACCGGCCACGCCGGCCCGCGCTACGGCATCCCGTTCCCCGTCTTCGCCCGCGCCTCCTTCGGCATCCGGGGCGCCAACTTCCCCGCGCTGATCCGCGCGGCCGTCGCCTGCGCGTGGTTCGGGATCCAGACGTGGATCGGCGGGGCCGCCATCTTCCTCCTGGTGGGGAACATGCTCGGCGACTGGTGGACCGGCGCGGCTTCCTTCGGTGGCTATCCCTGGACGCACTGGCTGTCGTTCGCGCTGTTCTGGGCCCTCCAGATCGCCATCATCGTGCGCGGTATGGAGACCCTGCGGCGCTTCGAGAACTGGGCGGCCCCGTTCGTCATCGTCGGCGCGGTCGCCCTGCTGATCTGGATCTCCAACAAGGCCGGTGGCTTCGGCCCGCTCCTGGACCAGCCCTCCGAACTCGGCTGGGACGGCGACTTCTGGTCGGTGTTCTTCCCCGCCTTGATGCCGATGATCGGTTTCTGGTCGACCTTGTCGCTCAACATCCCCGACTTCACCCGCTACGGGGCCAACCAGCGCTCCCAGTTCTGGGGCCAGTCGCTGGGCCTGCCCACCACCATGACGCTCTTCACCCTGCTCTCGGTCCTGGTGACCTCCGGTACACAGGCGGTCTACGGGGCGCCCATCTGGCAGCCCGAACAAGTGGCGGCCAAGATCGACAACTGGGCGGGCGTGCTGTTCGCCCTGATCACGATCCTGGTCGCCACCGTGTCCGTGAACATCGCGGCCAATGTCGTCTCGCCCGCCTTCGACCTGTCCCATATGGCACCCGGAAAGATCACCTTCCGGCTGGGCGCGGTGATCGCCGCGGTCGTCGGGGTCGCGATCTTCCCCTGGAAGCTGTACGCCAGCCCCGATGTGTACATCTTCACCTGGCTCGACACGGTCGGCGCGCTCCTGGGCACCGTCGCGGGCATCCTGATCGCCGACTACTGGATCATCCGCCGCGCCTTCCTCCATCTGCCCGACCTCTACCGTGAAGGCGGCCGCTACTGGTACTCCGGCGGCTGGAACTGGCGCGCGCTCGCCGCCTTCGCGGCGGGCGGCGTACTGGCGATCGGCGGCGCGCACACCGACCCCGGTACGGCGGGTCCGTTCCCGGAGGACGGGCTGATCCCGTTTCTGAAGCCGCTGGGCGACTACGGCTGGGCGGTCGGGCTCGGGACCTCGCTCGTCCTCTACACGCTGCTGATGCTGGGACGACGGGAGAAGACGGCTTCCAGGGCATAATCCTCGGACCTTTTCGGATGAGGCCCTTGACGCTTGACGGGCTAACTCCCATCATTTTCCGGCATGAAGCGACGACAAGCACTCACATTGCTCGGAGGTCTTGGCTTAGCCGGACCACTCACCACCCTCACGCCCTCCGGCCGGGCATCGGCCGCCGAACTGCCGGAGGGCGTCTACTTCCAGAACCGCGGCAGCGTGGAGGGCTGGGACTACAGCTACACCCAGAAACAGGGGTCGATCAGCACCATCGACACCCCGGCCTACAAGGGCGCGCACTCACTGGAGGCAACCCAGACCTACATCAACGAAACCGGGGGCTACCACTCCGAAGTCCTCCAGCGGGGTGCACAGAGCGTCGGCCAGGACCGCTACTACGGCCAGGCCATCCGCCTCGCGCCCGACTGGCGGTTCCACAACCAGAACGTCACCTTCCAGCAGTGGTCCCCCGAGGACCCGGAGGGCCCCTGGCTGCTGATGTTCGTCCAAGGGGAGGAGATCCGCTACGGCGGCCGCGCGGTCTCCGGGACCGTCGGCAAGATCACCGACCTGCGTGGCACCTGGATCCGGCTCGTCGTACGGCTCAAGCTGGCCGACGACGGCCAGGGCGCGTACGAGGTGTGGCTCAACGGACGCAAAACCGTGAGCTCGACCGGCATCACCCTGCTGCCGTCCACCTCGCAGACCATCCGCTGGTCCAACGGCATCTACTGCACGGCCTGGCGGGACGGCACGCCCGCAGGCGCGTCCACGCTGACGATCCTCCACGACCAGCACCGGATCGCCGCGTCGTACGCGCTGGCGGAACCGGCCAACTGGACCTGACGCGCCCCTGCCCGCCTACCCCTGCCGACGCGAGCCGACGCGAGCCGACGCGGGCCGCCCGCCGCCGTCACGGCACCCGCGTAGTCCACTCCCACGAGCCGAACTTCGCCTCCGCCAGCCGCTGCGCCCGTGCCGCCTCCTCCTCCGTCACCTTGCCGTCCGTGAGCCCGTACCGCTCGCGGAAGGAGGCGATCATCCGGTCGATGACGGCGGCGCGCGCCAGGCCGGTCTGCCGGCGCAACGGGTCCACGCGCTTCTTGGCGCTCCTGGTCCCCTTGTCGGACAGCTTCTCCCGGCCGATGCGCAGCACCTCGACCATCTTGTCCGCGTCGATGTCGTACGACATCGTCACGTGATGCAGCACCGCCCCGGCCCCGGTCACCACCCGCTTCTGCGCGGCGCCGCCGATCTTCCCGGCGTCCGTCGCGATGTCGTTGAGCGGCTGGTACCACGCCGCGATGCCCATATCGCCGAGCGCGCCCAGCACCCAGTCGTCGAGATACGCGTACGAATCGGCGAACGACAGGCCGGACACCAGCGACTCCGGCACGTACAGCGAGTACGTGATGGTGTTGCCGGGCTCCACGAACATCGCCCCACCACCGCTGATCCGCCGCACCACCTCGACGCCATGCCGCTCCGCGCCCTCGGGGTCCACCTCGTTGCGCAGCGACTGGAAACTGCCGATGATCACGGCCGGCGAGGCCCACTCCCACACCCGCAACGTCGGCGGCCGCCGCCCCAGCGCGACCTCCTCGGTCAGCACCTCGTCCAGCGCCATGTGCAGGGCGGGCGGCTGCGGACCCTCATGGATCAGCTGCCAGTCGTAGTCCGTCCAGTCGGTGGCATGCGCCAACGCCCGCCGCACCGCGACACCCACGGCATCCGCCGTGAACCCGAACATGACCGTGCCCTCCGGCAACGCCGCCTCGACCCGGCCCGCGAGCCCGCGCGCGTCGGTGTCGGCGGGCGCGCCCTCCAGGGCGCGGTTGATGGCGAGCAGCGCCTCGTCGGGCTCCAGGAAGAAGTCCCCGGCGACCCGGACGTCCTTCAGCCGCCCGTCCTCGACCTCAAGGTCCACGACCACGAGCTTCCCGCCCGGCACCTTGTACTCACCGTGCATCCGCGCACCTTCGTTCTTGTTGCTGCCTCTGTGTCCCTAGCCTCGGCGTCACCGAGGATTATTCCGCCACCGGGACTCAGCCGAGCGGGTGCGGCCGCGACTGGCGGTGCGGCGGGGTGAAGGACAGGCCGTTCTCGTCGAGGGCGTTGTGGACGGTGATCCGGCCGTCCGGGAAGACGAAGCTGACGTCGACGGTTCCTCGGGCCGCGTCAGGGCCGGTCCATTCGAGGAGTTCGACGTTCTGGAGGGGCTGGCCCAGGAGGAGTGCAGCTTCGGGGAGGGGGTTGGCGCGCCATCGGAGGGCGAAGCCTGGCCACTCGACGGGGCGGCGCGGATCGACGGCGTTCCAGGTGAGGGACAGCTCGTCGAGCTTCCAGTGGTTGATCTCCACCTGCTCGCCGTCGAAGTCGAACAACACGGGGCAGTCCGGAAACCACTCGTCGTCCTCCAGATCCCACACCACCCACAGCCGGGTCAGAGAGCGGCCGATGAGGGCCCGCAGCCGGGCTCCGTGGGCCTGCCTGACCGCGCGGGGGCCGCGCATCCAGTGCGGCCGGTAGCCCTGGATCCCGAAGTCGAACACGCGGATAGTGGAATCGCCTTTCGTGGGGCTGACGGGTGATCACAACGATCTGCTCATAGTCCTCGTCGTTAGTGCAGGACGGTTGCCGAGTGGCGCTCGGCCGTGGCGGCGATCAAAAGATCTGCCATGGACAGGGCACGGTGGTTGCCGGTCCGCGTTGCCAGCGACTGAACGGGTCGAGGGCAGCTCGAACGGACGCCTCGGTCCGTCGTGCCGAAGCGGAATTTTCGATCAGGTTGCGCAAGGTTCAGGCCGCGTCCCCTGTAGCCGTGGTTCGAGCGTCATAGGTGAGATCAATCGCGCCACTGTCGATGGCGTCCATGAACTCCAGGCGCCGATGCAGCTTGACGGTCTCCTCCATGGCGCGGCGTACCGCCGCCGCCTTGGTCTTCACCTTGTAGAGCCTCATCAGCTCTTCTGCGGTGTCGTCATCAAGGTCGATCACGGTGCGGGACATCGCGGTATCGCTCTCCCTGGGCAATAGATGTCCACACCATGTCATGTAAACACGGTGGTCGAATTCCTTGATGAAGGGTGGGGTGGGGAGATCTTCGGGCCTCAGAGGCCGACGCTCGGATCGACACCGGTCAGCTCGCAGCTCGCGTCCCACAGGCGCGCCGCGACCGCGGTGTCGGTCAGGTGGTCCCAGAGGGGTGCCGGCCGTGGCAGGCCGCGCAGCCCGAACACGCGGGGAGCCCACAACTGCCCGCCCGCCACGGCCGGGTCGAGGACGGCCCGTACGGCGGGCCACGCGGCGGCCTCCTTGCCTTGGACCAAGAGGCCGGCCGGCAGGCCGCGCAGCCGGTCGCCGGTGGTCCGTACGTGGACGGGTGGGCGCGAGGGGGTGAGGGAGTCCAGCGCGCCGCCGGGGTGGGTGACCACGCTCAGCGCCGTGCTGCCGGCCGCCCGCAGACGGCGGTCGAGCTCCAGGCCGAAGAGCATCTGGGCCAGTTTCGACCGTGCGTAGGTGCGTTTGGGCTGGTAGTCCCGGGTGCTCTGGAGGTCGTCGAGGTCCAGCCGCTCGGACTTCGCCGCGAAGCTGCCCGTGGTGACGATACGGGCCGCGGGGGCGGCTGCGAGCAGCGGTGCGAGCTGCCGGGTCAGCGCGAAGTGGCCGAGGTGGTTGGTCGCGAACATCAGCTCGTGGCTGTCGTGGGTCTCGCGGCGGGGTGGGTGGTCGAGCATCACCCCGGCGTTGAGGACGACCGCGTCGAGACGGTCGAGGTGAAGGGCTTCCGCCGATGCCTTGAGTGAGAAGAGGTCGGCGAGGTCCAGCCGGACCCAGCGCACCTGCGCCCCGGGCACCCGGGACCGGATGGAGACCGCCGCGGTTTCGGCCTTCGCCGTGTCCCGGCTGCCGAGCACGACAGTGGCTCCCGCGCCGGCGAGCTGTTCGGCGACGAAGTAGCCGATCCCCGCGTTGCCACCGGTGACCAGGATGTTCGTACCTGTGGCGAGCGGCAGCCGATGGACGTCCCACGGCTTGATCGGGGCTGTGGAGGGCATACGGGCTCCTTGTGCTCGCGGGGGATGCCGGACCCGTTCAGCGTCACAGCGGTCACCGACACGCCGTCGACAGATCGCCGACGGCCCTGAGCACCATGTGCCACAGAAGCTTGACCAGTGGTCCGACCCGTCCGGAGGCTCCGTGAGGGTGGGAGGAGTGCCCGCTGGTGAGATTGCGGTGTTCGACGGTGGGCCTCCCGTAGGTGCGAACCATGCATTCGATTCTCCACGGGAGTAGGACCCTGCAGCATGAAGCCATGGAGAATGAGGTGCCGCTGGCCGGCGGACGCATCACCCCCGGAGTGGTCAGGGTCGGCAGCACCGTTCGGCGGCCGGTGACCGCAGCGTCCCCGTTCGTCGCGGAGCTGCTCGGCCATCTTCAGCAGCAGGGCTTCACCGGCGCCCCGCGCCACCTGGGGTCCGACGCAGCCGGGCGTGATGTCCTCAGCTATCTGCCCGGCTGGGTTCCCGCACGCTTCCAGCACTGGACCGACGCCCAAGTCGCCGCCGCCGGGGCCTTGCTCCGTGCCTTGCATGACGCCACCCGTGGCAGCCGCCTCGCAGGGCGGCATCCTGTGATCTGTCATCACGACCCAGGGCCGAACAACACCGTCTTCTCCGACGCCGTACCCGTCGCCTTCATCGACTTCGACACCGCCGCACCAGGCGACCCCCTCGAAGATCTCGGCTACCTGGCGTGGACCTGGTGCGTCTCCTCCAAACGCGAGGCGCCATCCGCCAGCGCCCAAGCCGCACAGGTACGCCTCCTCACGGACGCTTACGGACTCGACGCGGCCTCCCGCCCCCGGCTCATCGACGCCATACTCGACCGCCAAGTCCGCAACGCCCAGTGGTGGCGCGGCCACCTCACGCACCCACGCCCCCGCGTGGCCGACGACCACCAGATCACCGAGCGCATTCGCTGGTCCGAGCAGGAGCACGCCCACACCGTGGCCAACCGCGAGGCGTTCGCAGCAGCCCTGCACTGACAGCAGCGGGGAAGCTCGATGCCTCAGGCGATCTGGTCGCAGCTACCTACTCGTAGATCCGCGCGACTGAGAGTTGTAGGGCTACGGATCTCCATGTGACGGGTTCGAGTTGCGCGTGAGGTAGTGAGTTGGCGCCCACCCACGCGGCCCAGGCGCCGAGCCAGTCGCAGAGGTTGCTGTGCGCCCAACTGCCTCCATCGCCTGCCCATTGACCACGGTCGACCTTTGCCTGGTACTCCTCTTGGTCCCGGACGAAGTCGGTGGCGAGCGTCGCCGCGTACCTCTGCAGGTCGCGGGGCGTGTTGACCTCGTCCGGCTCGGTTCCGGAGTCCGCGAGCACGAAGTTGAGGCCCGGCGAAGTCGTGCGGACGGTGTCCAGTTGGTACGCCAGTCCTTGCCAGCCGGGTCGGTCGGGTGCTTCCTCGTGAAGCAGGTCGGTGCCGTCGAGGCGGCCGCCGAGCAGGCGGACCCACCCCCACAGGAGACCGTCGATGGTCCGGTTGGTCCAGCGGCTGACCGTCGGCGGCTCCGCGTCCTGGCCGCTGCACGCCTGCTCGCAGTCGACGGCCAAGAAGCTGAGGTAGGCGGCGAAGCCCTGCCGGGACTTCACCTGCTGCCAGGAGTCGATGCTTCGGGATGCGGACACAGTGAGAGGCTATGGGCCGCCCTGGCTTGCGTCGACCAGATTGCTTGAGACGCCTCGCCGTGATCTTCCGGAACTGGCCAGGAGTGCCTGACCACCCAGAGCTGGTATCAGTTCAGCACGTCCGAGCCGAACCAGATCGACTGAGACGGGGACCAGTATTCGCCGCCGCGGCACCACAGCCTCTGGAGGCGGCCTTGAACGGCGTTCTGTTCCAAGACGCTTGACGGCTCAGCATCGTCGCCTGCCCGGCGCGTCGACCACGACGGAACGCCGTACGGTGCGGAAATCGCGGCGCTTGAGGAGGACAGGAGGGTGGCCGTCCAGGATCACGGAGCGGTGGTCCGTGAATCCGCAGGCACGCAGATCGATCACGGGGTAATAGCGTGCTCCGATCCGGAGACGGTCGCCGATGCGGATACCCAGCGAGTCCACGCTCCGGATGGTGATCAGGGTCGAGGCGCGCACGGTTCGGTCTCCGGCTCTTTGTTCATCGGCTCCTCCTGCTCCGCAACTGTGTCGATCCGGATCCAGACCTTCTTGCCGTCGGGGGTTGGTTCGTATCCGAAGTCGTCGGCGAGTTCGCGGAGCAGCCACAGTCCACGGCCCGTCTCTGCGATCCAGTCCGGGCGGCTGACGACAGGCGGGGTGGGGGAGCGGTCGGAGACATTTACGTAGATCGACGGACCCTTTTTGGCGATCTCCAGGGAGCAGCGTGGGCTCTCCGCGTGGCGATGCACATTGCTGAGCAGCTCAGTCACGGCCAGCAGGACGGTATCCGACACCTGGCAAGGCTGTTTCCACTTGCGCATGGCGGCCGAGGCGAGGCGGCGGTAGTGGGCGAGGTCATCCAGCTTTACGGCTAACTGCCATGTGTAGGAGAGCCGTTGTTCGTCGGTGACCTGGTCTGCAACTGCCATGACTCCTCCAACGCGTCGATTGCGACGCATCTCTAGCCCTGGGCACAGGCGCTCAGCAGCCCCAGCCAGCTGACATGTCTGCCTGCGGCTTGACTGAACTACAGCCAGAATGGCGGGGAAATGGAGTGCGGTGCAAGTTGAGCACCAAAGTTCGATTCCATAATCGAACTGCTGCACGGCGGGTAGTGTGTGGTTCAATCGAGGAGGAGCACATGCCAGTTGACCCGAAGCCAACCGTCCGCCGACGCGTTCTGGGGACCAATCTGCGACGGCTGCGTGAGGAGCACGGGCTCCTCCTGGAACATGCCGCCGAGCAGTTGAGCTGTTATCCGTCGAAGATCAGTCGGATCGAGTCCGGCCAGAGTCCGGTCAGGCCGCTTGATCTCAAGGCGTTGCTCGACCTGTACGGAGTCAAGGACGAGGTCACGCGCGCAGGTTGGCTGTCGCTTGCCCGGGAAAGCCGCAAGCAGCGGTGGTGGCGGGTACTCGAAGACCGATTGCCGCAGGATTTCCTTGACCTCATCGGCCTGGAGGAAGACACCTCGTACTGTCGGGGCTTTCAGCCCGGAATCGTCGATGGCCTGTTCCAGACCAAGGAATACGCCGAAGCCGTGATCGGCGGCGGGTCCGCCGGGCCGCTCGACGAGAATGGGCAGACGAAGCTGGAAGTCCGGCTCGAACGGCAGAAGGCGCTGACGCGCTCCGAGAACCCCATCACGGTGTGGATGATCCTGGGGGAGGCGGCGCTGCGCCAGCAGTGTGGTGGCGTGGGCGTGTTGCGTGATCAGCTTCTGTATCTGATCGAGCTTGCGCGCCTTCCGAACGTAACCTTGCAGGTACTACCCTATTCGGTGGGGGCTTACCGAGGTGGGCCGACCTCATTCAAGATCTACCGCTTCCCGGAACCCTCCAGCATGGAGGTTGTGCTGCTGGAGAGCCATATCAGCCACACGTATCTTGAGAACCCCAAGGACATCGGCTTCTACGCGGATATCTTCAACTACCTGCGTGCCGCGGCGCTTGGGGAGTTGGAGAGCCAGGCCCTCATTGCGGACATCGCAAAAGAAGCCGACAAGTAGAGAGAAAGCATGGAAATGCAGGGAAACCGGTCCGGATGGTTCAAGAGCAGCTACAGCATGCAGAACGGCGACTGTGTTGAGGTGCGGAATCAGGCCGTAAGCGGTATGGATCTCCGCGACTCCAAGGTTTCGAACGGTCCTGTGCTCACCTTCACCGCTTCCGAATGGACCATGTTCATACGTGGCGTGCGGGCAGGCGAGTTCGAGGTCAGGGGGTAGGCCCCCTGTCGCTCGTGCCCCCAGCCCGTCCGGGCTGGGGGCTTCAGCCTTCGTGGCACTGATCTGGGAGTCCGTGCATGTGGTCGGATGGTGATGCGCGAGGTCATTTCGCGGAAGGCGGGTGCTGTCCGCCATCTATTGGGCCTTCTCTACCCCTCGTGCAGGGGCGGGGTGCCGAGAGCCTTACGCACCGCGGTCGTGAACTGCTCGCGGCTGAGTTCGCGTGCTGCCTGGTTGCGTTTGAGTAGATCAACCATTTCTGAGGCTTGATCGAGGAGAGCCGACAGCTGATCGGAGTTCGCCTGAAGGTCTCCGAGTGCCTTCTGGGAGGCTGCCCGATGTCGGTCGGCGCTCTCTAATACCTCCGACAGGAGCGGGTGACCGTCGACACTCTCACCGTGTTCATACGCAGTTGCCAGGAGTTCCTGTAACTGCCCCGTGCGTTCCTGGAAGTCGTTCGTGGCCGCTTGAACAGCAGCGATATCGGCGGGGCGCTCGCCCATGGCCGAGTGTCCGATCTCCGCTGCCTCGATGAACTTCGCGGTGGCGTCTACGTCTTGCTGCATCGTCTCGGCCAAGTCCTCAGCCGACTCGGTAACCTCCGGCGGCCCCAGGAGCGCTATGCGTCTCGCACGCTCCGCCATGCGGCCTGCGGCATCTCTCAGTGGATCTGTGCTTGGCAGATCACCATTGCGGGAATCACTGGAGGTCTGGGTGAGACGAAGACATTCATCCCAGGCTTCGAGGAACCCGTCGTAGGCGTTAAGCCGCTGCTGTCTCAGCCAATGGGAATGCTCGGCGGTTGCTTGGTCCGCTACCTGCCGTCGAACGGTCTCGGCGTTCTTGTCGGCTCCGGCCGTTGTCGCTCGCGCCGCGACAACGGCCCCCAGCACGGTGCCTGCCAGACCGAACCCTGCTGCGACCAGAGCGATCACTAACTCGTCCACAACTGCCCATCATGTCGTCGGGGCCGTTGTTTGGGAACGACGTGTCATGCGGGGCCGGCGCGGCAGTGCCGACTTCTCACAGTGCTCTTGAAGGGGCGCGCGGTGCGCGGGTCACCAGGTCCCGCTGAGGTCGGCAGGGGCTTGGGGGAGCATGCGCACCGCGCGCGGTTTTGGGAGCGGTCGGCCCGAGTTGTCGGACCGACTGGTCAGCCCATGTGTACGTCAGCCCATGTGCACAGCGCCGGCGTCAACCTCCGTGTGCTGCCGTTGGGCGTTGATGGCCAGCACGGTGACGACAAGTCCCGCGAGAAACATGGCGCCCGCGGCGGCGAATGCCATCGTGTAGCCCTGGGTCAGGGCCTCGTGTGCGCGGGCCGCCAGGGCGAAGTCCTTGGTGGCGAGCGCTCGGTAGAGCGTGGTGGCCGCATCGGGGAGTTTGTCGTTGGCGGCCGAGGTGGCGATCGTGGACAGTACGGCGAGGCCGAGCGCGCCGCCGATCTGCTGGGCGGTGTTCAGCAGTGCCGACGCGATGCCCGTGTCGTGGTGGGCGACGCCGCTGACCGCGCCGAGTGTCATCGGTACGAAGCTCATGCCCAGGCCGAGGGCGGTGACGAACATCGCGGGCATCAGGTGGGCGGCGTAGGAGGAGTCGGGTTCCAGGGTGGCGAACCAGAACATGCCGACGGCCCCGACCAGCAGCCCCGGACCGGCGATGAGCCGGGGTGCGAAGTGCGTGATCAGCTTGGAGCTGACGCCGGCCGCCGTGGCCATACCGAAGCTGAAGGGGAGATAGGCGAAGCCGGTCTTCACCGGGCTGTAGCCGAGGATGAGCTGCATGTACAGCGTCAGGAAGTAGAACGTGGCGAACATGCCCGCGCCGATGAACAGCATCGTGGCGTAGCTGCCGGAGCGGCTGCGGTCCTTCAGCAGGCGCAGCGGCAGCATCGGGTCTGTGGTGCGGGCCTGGAGCAGCAGGAAGGTGGTGAGCAGTACGGCAGCGCCCGCGAAGGACGCCAGGGCCGGCGCGTCGGTCCAGCCGTGCTCGCCGCCCCGGGTGATGCCGTAGACCAGGGCGATCAGACCGCCGGTGCCGGTGATGGCGCCGGGTATGTCCAGGCGGCCGGGGTGGCGCTCCGCCTCGACGAGGGTCTTTGTGCCGGTGAGCACGGCCAGGCCGATGGGGATGTTGACGAAGAACACCCAGCGCCAGTCCAGGAGATCGGTGAGCGTGCCGCCGAGCAGCAGGCCGACCGTGGCGCCGACGCCGCCCATGGCCGCGTACACGCCCATCGCGGTGTTGCGCGGCTTGCCCTGGGGGAACGTGGTGGTGATCAGGGCCAGGGCGCTGGGCGCGGCGAGTGCGGCGCCGACGCCCTGTAGGACGCGGGCGGCGATCAGCAGGCCCTCGTCCGGGGCCAGGCCGCCCAGCAGGGAGGCCAGGGTGAAGACGGCGATGCCGGTTTGGAACATGCGCCGCCGCCCGAACAGGTCACCGGCCCGTCCGCCGAGCAGCAGCAGTCCGCCGAAGGCCAGCGCGTAGGAGTTGACGATCCAGGCGAGGTTCGCGTCGGTGACGTCGAGGTCGGTCTGGATGGCGGGCAGCGCGATGTTGGTGATGGTGGCGTCGAGGACCACCATCAGCTGGGCGGCCGCGATCACGATCAGGGCCAGCCCCAGGTGCCGGCCCCCGCCCGGCGGCGTGGTGGGCGTATCGGCCGATGCGACGGCGGCAGCCGCACGGTCGGTGGACATGTCGGTAGACATATCGGTAGACATGAAAGAGGGCTCCAGAGGAGAGTTAATTGGCCCTGCGGCGCAATCGCTTCGTTACGGAAGTCTGCGCAGCGGCAGAAAGCAGCATCGTGGATGCGAACGAGAAAGACCTTAGCACCGTCGGGCGCTTGAATCGGACCGGGAAGAGTGTGGTGAAAGTTGCGCTTGACAAGGGGAGTTGCCCTGTGGGCACTGGCGCTGGGGATTGAGGGCCGGTGGGACCGTTGCAGGGAAAACCGCATGCCGAGCGGCCATCCGATTCGGATATCGGATGGCATGCAAATTGACGAGAAAAGCAAGTCCGTGGATGGGGGATCAGTCGGTTTCTGTATTCGATTATCTCAGCCGTATATGACAACGGACGTCATATATCGGGGATCATTCGATCGGCACGGTTTCGGGGTACAGGGCTGCCGTTGCCTGTGCCGCCTCCCGCAGCGCGTTCCGGAGTTCGGGAGGATCGATGACCTCGACCTTCGGCCCGAAGGCCAGCAGGATGGTGGCGTGGCCGAGTGAATGGAACCGCAGCGTCAGCTCGGTCGCCTGTGTGTCCGGGCCGTCGGGTATGTCCTCGGCGTTGATGAGGTCGGTCTGGTGGACCAGCAGGAACCGGGTGAGGGAGTCGGCGGCCACGCGGACCGTGACCTTCACGGGCCGCTCCAAGTTCTCGACCTCGCGGCGCAGATCCTGCCATACGTGCTGCAGCTCCACACCAGGGCGGAGACGGGCCTGTTCCGGCAGGACGCGCGCGGTCACGAGCCGATCGGCGCGGAAGAGCTTCGGCCGGGCCTGGTGGTCGGCCACCAGGTACCAGACGCCGGCCTTGTTCACGAGCCCGTACGCGTCCAGTGTGTAGGAGCGTTCGCTTCCGTCGCGGCCGTGGCGGTAATGGACGCGCAGCCGCCGGTCGCCGAACACCGCGTCCTGCAAACGGGCCAGCTCCGGGACCGGGGCGGGAGCGGCGCCGGTGCGCCACCGGTCGGGCTCGATGAACACGCGGCGGCTGGCCAGGTCGGCGTCCGGGCGGTGGACCTCGGGGAGCACCGCCATGATCTTGCGGAGGGCGGACCCCATGGCCTGACCCAGCCCGAGATCGGCGTGGGCACTGTCGGACAGGAGAACGAACAGCGCCCGTGTCTCGTCCGCCGTGAGGCCGCTGACGTCCGTACGATAACCGGGCACCAGCGCGATGCCGCCGCGCGCCCCGCGCTCCGTGTAGACCGGGACGCCCGCCGCCGACAGGGCCTCGACGTCACGCATCACCGTCCGTACGGACACCTCAAGGCGCTCGGCCAGCTCCCTGGCGGACGTCTGCCCATGCGTCTGCAGCAGGAGCAGAAGCGCCAGCAGCCGCTCGGAACGCACAGCCCACCTCCTTGCGCTTCTCCTCGGGGGCCTCGGGGGCCTCGGGGGCATCGTTCGATGGGAACACCTCCACCGTAAAGCTCGATATATGACAGCCAGCGTCATATACCGGAAGGGTCCCTGGTCCCTAGCGCCGCCACATCCGCTGGAGGGTCCGGTAGTCGATGACCACGACCCCCTCGTCGTCCAGCAGTTGGCGGGCCTCGGGCGAGGTCAGGAAGTCGTAGTCGGTCCGGCGCACGCGCCAGCCGTCGGGCTCGATCGCCTGGGACTCCTCCGTGCCCAGACCGGGGTGGACCGCCCATTCACTGAGGCCGGTCGGCAGGGCGCGCAGCAGTTGGGCATAGCGGGCCGGCTTGTCGTCGAGGGGGAGGGAGAAGCTGTCCAGGAAGTCGTTGTCGGTGACCGGGAGGCCGCGCTGCCGAGCCTCGCGGCGTCCGGGGTCGAGCCAGACGCGTACCGCCAGGCCGTACTCGGCGGCCAGCGCCATGGTCAGGTCCAGGATGTCGTCGCGACCGCCATCGGCCAGGCAGTGGAAGTCGAGGTGGGTGGGGGACAGGCCGGTGTCGACCACGGTGTCGATCTGGGCGCGGAACTCCCGCTCGACCTCGTCGGGACGGGCCTGGGCGAGGAGCCGCGCGCGCTGGGCGGGGGTGGGGATCAACAGATCGCCCGCGTCGTCGAGCAGGGAGGGGACCTTGTCCTTGGGGGACAGCGGTCCCCATCGGTAGTGGGCCGAGTCGCAGACCAGTGTGAGGTGGATGCCGAACGGGATATGCGGTCGGTCGCGCAGCAGACCCATGGCGTGCCGGGCCCACGGGCACGGCGGCATCAGGCTGCAGGAGCTGACGATGCCCTGCTCGATGGAGTCGACGATCGCCGCGTTGACCGCGTGGGACATCCCGAGGTCGTCGGCGTTGACGATGAGCACGCGGGCCTCGGGAGGGAAGCCGAGCAGTTCGCTCGACTGGACCGAGGCGGGTATCGGGGCGGTGTCCATGGGCCCAGTGTTGGGGGTGGGCGCACGGTCGCGCGCCCGAATTACGCGGCCTCAGGGGTGCCTTACGCAGCCCCAGGGGCGCCTCTGGCCCGTGGCCCCGTGGCCCGTGGCCCCGAACCAGGCCTCAGCCGGACGACACCGCCCGCAGGGCCCGCAGCGCCCCCGGGTGGCGGCCGGTGAGGCGGTCGAGGGCGGCGGAGGTGGCGTCGTCGGCCGGGAGGTGGACGATGAGGCGCTGGTCGTCGTCGGCGGGCAGTTCGAGGGTTTCGTACGCCAGACGGAGCTCGCCCACCTCGGGGTGGCGCAGCCGGGTGACCCCGCTGGAGCGGGGGAGGCCGGGCAGGGTGGCCACGCGCTCGGCGAAGGCGTCTCCGGTGATGACGGTCAACTCGTCGGCGAGATGGGCGACATGGGGGTCCGCGCGGAAGGGGCCCTGTTTGAGGGCGGCGACCTGTTCGTCGGCGACATGGGCCCAGTCGGGGTACGCGGTGCGGGCGCGCGGGTCGGTGAAGACGAAGCGGGCGAGGTTCGGCTCGCTGCCGTCCAGCAGGCCGACGGGGCCTGCCAGCCGCTCGTAGCCGGCCGTGTGGGCGAGGATGTCGCCGAGCCGGTTGAGCAGGACGGCCGGGGCGGGCTCCAGGCGGTCGAGCAGGGCCCGTACGGTCGGCCGCACCGTACGGGCCGGGCCCGCGTCGCCCCTGCAGCTGAAGCCGGGCTCGGCGCCCTTGGTCAGCCGGTGCAGATGGACGCGTTCGGCGGTGGTGAGGCGGAGCGCGTCGGCCAGTGCGGAGATCACCTGCGCGGAGGGGCGGCGGTCGCGGCCCTGCTCCAGCCGGGTCACATACTCCACGCTGACCCCGGCCAGCGTGGCCAGCTCGGCCCGGCGCAGGCCGGGCGTACGGCGGCGGGGGCCGGTGGGCAGCCCCACCTCGGCGGGGGTGACCGCCTCCCGGCGGAGGCGCAGGAACATGCCCAGCTCGTTGTCGCTCACCGTACGAACGTAACAGCCGGGTCGGACGGGATCGTGGCCCTGCCACTACCAGTCTCGGCCCGGCCTTCCTGGCCTTGGCGCGGCCCGGCAGATTGGACGGCGTGGCCCTCCCGGCCACTTCGCCACCTCATCAAGAACCACCTCATCAAGCACCACCTCATCAGCAACAAGGAGCACGCCCAGCCATGTCCAGCCAGACCCTCAAGCTCGCAGTGATCCTCGGCAGCGTCCGGGAGGGCCGGTTCGGCCCGACGGTCGCGAACTGGTTCGTCGAACAGGCCGAGGCGCACGGCCGGTTCGCCGTGGACCTCATCGACTTGGCAGACACCCCGCTGCCGCTCGCCCTGCCGCCCGTGCCCCCCGCGATGGAGCCGAATCTGCCCCGCCCCGCCGAGATGGCCGACCTCACGGCGCGGCTCGCGGCGGCCGACGCGTTCGTCGTGCTGACGCCGGACTACAACCGCGCCTACCCGGCCGCGCTCAAGGCCGCGATCGACTGGCACTACCTCGAGTGGCAGACCAAGCCGGTCGGCTTCGTCGGCTACAGCGGGGCCAGCGGCGGCCTGCTGGCCATCGAGGGCCTGCGGCAGGTCTTCAACGAACTGCAGGCCCACACGGTCCGCGACTACGTCTCCTTCCCCCGCTACTACGAGCTGTTCGGCCCCGACGGCACGCTCAAGGACCCCGAGGGCCCGAACGCCGCGGCGAAGGCGATGCTGGACCAGCTGCTGTGGTGGGGCTCGGTCCTCCACGACGCCCGGCGCGACCGCCCGTTCACCGCGGCGTAGGCGGGGCGGGGATCAGCGGGCGCCGGGCGACGCCCCGATCCCGGGGGTGGGCTCGGCATCCTGTACGGGCTCCGGTTCCGGTTCTTCCGGCTCCGGCTCCGGTTCCGGCTCCGGATCTGTGAGCGTGCCCGCGATGAGCCAGGCCAGGGCGCACAGCGCGATCAGCGGAGCCAGCGCGGTGCGCAGACCGGCGACGTCGGCGAGGGCGCCGATGGCCGGGCTGGCCACGCCCCCGACGCTGACGGCCAGGCCCAGTGTGACGCCGCTGGCCGTGCCGACCCGGTTCGGCAGATAGTCCTGACCCAGCGTGACGTGCAGCGAGAACGGCACGTACAGGGCGGCGGCCGTGAGGGCGGCGAAGGCGTAGAGAGCCGGCCCGGGGATGAACACCAGCCCGGCGACGGCGGGGACCGCCGCCCCGTAGGCGATGCGCAGCGTACGGACCCGCCCCCAGCGCGCGGCCAGCGGACCGCCCAGTACGGTGCCGACCGCGCCCCCGGCGAACAGCGTGAACAGCGCCGCCGACCCCGCCGCCGAGCCCCCGGGCACGCGCTGCTGGGCGTACAGCGCGATGAACGCGCTCAGGCCCACGTAGATGATCGAACGGCAGACGATGACCGCCGAGAGCCGCAGGAACTCCGGCCAGTTGTCACGGCCGGTGCCCCGCGCGGCGGCCTGCTCGGCCGCCGCGCGCCGGGCCAGGGACCGGATCGCGGAGGCTGTCAGCACCACCCCGGCCACCGCGGGCACCATCAGCCACGGCGATGCGTTCAGCCCTCCGGCGGACAGGACGGGGGATACGGCGACGGGGGCGAGGGCGAAGCCGATGTTGCCGCCGAGGGAGTACCAGCCCATCGCCACATGGCTGCCGCGGCTTGCCGTGCGGGCCAGCCGAGCCGACTCGGGGTGGTAGGCGGCCACC
>NZ_MUNE01000494.1:23230-23961 GCF_002154605.1 Streptomyces milbemycinicus
CCACCCCGATGCCCGAGAGGGCCACCGCCAGGCAGGTGAGCGCATACGAATCGCCGGGCCCGGACAGGGCGATGCCAAGACCCGCGCCAAGGGAGCTCACGGGGATCAGCCAGGGCATCGTCCACCGGTCGGTCAACGCCCCGAACAGGGGCTGCACGATCGAGGACAGGAGCGTGGCCGCCAGCACGATGCCGGACGCCGCCGCGTATCCGTAGCGGCGTTCGGCCACCAGGAACGGCACCAGCGTGGGCACAGCGCCCTGGTAGAAGTCCACGGTCGCGTGGCCGATGGCCATCATCGTGATCGGTCGGGATGCGGAGCGGTCGCGGGAGTGGTTTTTCGGTGTCACGCCGACGATCCTCCGGGCGCCGCGGGGTGGCGGGCTTCCGATAAACTGCCAAGTGATGTCGGTATCCCGCCAAGCACGCCAAGCGTCCCGCCGGACCGTCGTCCCGGCCCGGCCGCATACGCCGACGACCACCCGCTTCCTGGACCCGGGCAGCGGGTTGTCCGCACACCGCCATGACGTACACCAGGTCGTCTACGCGGGGCGCGGTGTGCTGTCGGTGACCACCGAGGCCGGGAGCTGGGTCGTCCCGGCCACCCGGGCGATCTGGGTGCCCGTCGGCACCCTGCACCAACACCGGGCGTACGGGCGCACCGTGCTGCACGGCGTCGGCCTGCCGGAGGAGGCCAACCCGCTGGGCCTGGACCGGCCCGCCGTACTGGCG
>NZ_MUNE01000495.1 GCF_002154605.1 Streptomyces milbemycinicus
GGGCTGTGAGCGGTAGTGGGAATGGTTCGGTCGCCGTGAGCAGGGAGGGTCTGGCGCGTTCGGCGGAAGGAGGCCGGCAGCGGGAAGGGGAGGGGTGCCGGGCGCCTTGCGCCGGAGGCGCGAGACGATACCTGCTCTCGGCGACCGAACCATGCCGTCCAGCGGTCGCAGCCCGAGGCCGAGCCCCGGACGCGGCCAGGCTCGCCGACGTGCGCAAGCGTCTGTCCATGATGCGCACAGGAGAAGAAGCTGATCGCAGTCCCGGCATGGCCCGCCGCGCCCAGGCCGAACGTGCTGCACACCTGCGGCCCTGGTGCCTTCGGAATCGCAGCCTGACTTTGTGGTGAGTTTGAGACGGCGACACGCCGACGCGACGGCGTGTCGCCGTCTCAAACTCACCACAAACCGCCGCGCCTCTCTCGCTGGAGGCGTGCCCTGTACCCAACGACGACAAGGGCACCGAGTCCACCGCCGACCGCCGCGGTGAAGAGGGCCAACCAGGCACCAGTGTGCTGAGCCGTTGCCCCTGCGGTCACCGTCCCGGCGGCGATTCCGAGCTCTTCCGCCGCGACCATCCACATCATGGCCGCGGCGGCCGTGTGTCGTGGGGCATGGGCGTCCAGCTCGAACAGGCAGATCGTCATGGGCGCGAACGCGGCGCCGGCGCAGACCAGAAGCACCATCAAAAGCGGCGATGCCGACACGATGCTCAAGGGAGTCAAGGCAAGGGCGAGCCAGACGAAGGCGGTCAGATATCCGGTGATCGGCGCGGTCGAGCGGTGGCGGGTCCCTATGGCCGTGCCGGCCAGTGCGCCGCCCACGGCCAGGCAGGCGAACATCCACCCGGCGTCAGCGGCTGAACCGTGTTCGGCGGCCCGGACGGGGAGGGCGACCGTCAGCGCTCCGAGGCACAGGCCCGAGCAGACGTTGGCGGCACACAGAAGCCGCAGCGCGGGGGAGGCCAGGGCGCTCCAGCCGGTACCTGATCCGACGGAAGGGTGACGATGGGTGGGGCGGCGGCGCCGGCGAGCGCGCTGAAGCAGATCAGCTGCGTGGTTCCCGAGGCGGTGGCCAGGCTGGTGGCGGCAACGGTGGTGAGCAGGGCCGATGCGGTCAGCGGCACGCGGTGGCGAGAGGGAAGTCGGGCGGGGCCGGGGCCACCGGCCCGAGCATCGACGCCTCGGCCCGCGGCATGACGGCAGCCACAGGACGCGAGGAGGGCCCTGGGGGATCTTCCCGGGGCCCTCCTCGCGTCTTGCGGCGTCAGCGCGCCTCTCAGGCGGGTTTGCGGGTGTCCTTGTAGATGCCCGCGGTCACCTTCGCGAACGCCTCCATGTCGGCGTCGTCCGCGGTCGTGTTCTCCGCGTTGACGTCCAGCACCATGGCCGCGTCCGTCTTCTCCGCCCAGGCGCACGCCGGGGCGTAGATGCGGTCGTACATCTTCACGACCTCGCACTCGATGCTCGGCCCGTCGGCGCCCTCGGGCTGGAACTTCTTGCGCTTCTCCTCGACGCTCGGGGAGGCGTCGCCGCCCGAGAAGCCCTTGAACATCTCGTCGCGGACGTTGTCGGGGTCGCTGAACTCCCCGTACACGCCGGAGAAGGCCAGCCCCGAGTTGGAGTCCTCGGCGCGGGTGTACTGGGCCAGGACCGAGGTGGCGCCCTCGGGCATGCGGTCCTGGACGCTGGTGCCCTCGTTCTCCAGGTCCTTGGTGCCCTTGTCCAGCGTGTATGTGCCGTCGTCCAGCGTCTTGGGGGTGACCAGCTTCATCGCCTTGGGCTTGTCGTCGCCCTTGTTGAGCACCACGGCGCCGGTGACGATCGCGCCGACCACCACAAGGCCGGCCGTCGTGATCGCGATGATCTTGGTCTTGTTCCGGCCCCCGGCGGGCGCGGCGGGCCCGGGGAAGGGGGGCTGGGGCTGCTGGCCGTAGGGGTTCGGCTGCTGGGGATAGCCGTAGCCCTGTTGCTGTGACGGCTGTTGGGGGTAGCCGTAGCCCGGCTGCTGCTGCTGCTGCGCGTACGGATTGGGCTCCGAGGGCGGTTGCTGCGCCCCGCCGTACGGGTTGGGCTGACCGCCCCCGTACGGGTTGGAGCCCGGCTGGCCTCCGCCGTAGGGGCCGGGCTGCGGCGGCGGCTGGTTGTAGCTCATCGTGTGGGGTATCCCCTCCGGGCTGCGGCCTGTGAACTTCGCTGAGCGGGCGGCTACTTGATCTCCACGCGGACGTCCTTGCGGACCTTCACGGCGATCTCGGCGGCGGTGTCGATCGACGTGCCCCCGCCGGAGAGCGCGGCCGAGACGTCGGAGACCACCACATAGCCGATGGTGCTGTGGTCGCCCCACATGCAGATCGGGATGGTGAAGCTCTTGGTGGCCGCGGTGGCGCCGGTGAACTTCACGTTCTGGCACTTCATCACGGCGTCGTCGAGACCGGCCGGGGTGACCGCCTGCGGGCTGCCCTCGAGCTTGGCGGTGCCGCCCCCGCCGACGCCGGAGTCCTTCTCGGCCTCCTGCGAGATCTTCGCGAAGGCGCCGTCCACCACGGCCTGGGGGTTGTCGATCTTGCCCCACAGCCCGTTGAAGCTCAGGACCTTCTGGCTCATGCCCTCGCCGGCCTTGTAGCTGGCGCCGGTGCTCTCCGGATTGGAGACGCCGAGCTTCTCGAAGTCGGCCTTGTCGCTCTCGGTCAGCGTGTCGCCGCCCTTGGAGGCGTCCTTGGTGTACTCGCCGGCCACCGTCGTGGGCGTGATCAGCTTGTAGCGCTTGCCGTCGTCGGCGACGACGTTCTTGCCGCCACCGCCCCCCTTCGCGCCGCTGCCGCCCTTGTCGTCGTCCTTGTTGTTGAACACCAGGAACCCGCCGACCACCGCGGCCACCACGACCACCGCGCCGATGCCTATCGCCAGGCCCTTCTTGTTGCCACCGCTCGGCGGGGGCGTCGGCTGGTAGGGCCCGGGCATGCCCGGCTGCCCGTACTGCTGCTGGCCGTACGGGTCGGCCGGCTGCTGCGGGTAGCCGTACCCGGGCTGGGCCTGCGGCGGCTGGCCGTACCCGGGCTGCTGGGGCTGCTGCGGCTGCTGGGGCTGCTGGGGCTGGCCGTAGGGGTTCGGCTGGCCGTAGCCGCCGCCCTGCTGCGGTGGCTGCTGCGGGTAGCCGTAGCCGGGCTGTCCGGCCGCGCCGCCCTGCCCGTAGGGGCCCGGCTGCTGGGGCTGCTGGCCGTACGGGCCCGGCTGGTTGTAGCTCATGTCTGTCCTTCGCTTTGTTGCCGGTTGTTGCCAGTTGTCGATCTAGCCGTCGATCTCGACGCGCGCGTCCTTGCGTACCTTGACGGTGAGCTCCGCGGCATCCCGCAGTGACATGCCCCCGCCGCCCAGGACCGCGGCCGCCGGGTCCACCATCACGGTGACGCCCAAGGTGTCCTTGTCGCCCCAGACGCACGCGGGTGCCTCGACGGATCCCTGATCCGAGGTGAACTTCAATGTCTGGCACTTCAGGACGTCCCCGTCGAAGCCGTCGGGGGAGAACTCCTGGGCGCTGCCCTGGGCCTGCGCCGTGCCGTTGTCCTGCAGCGCCTTGACGATGACCGCCAAGGACAGGTCCGCGCCCCGCTCAGGGTCGGTCACATCGCCCCAGACCCCGGTGAACTTCATCATGTTCTTCCCGGAGGACTGGTAGTCGGCCGCCACCAGATGCGGATCCTTGACGACCGGCACCTGCTGGAGGTCCTTCTTGCCCGACTCGGACAGGTCGTTCTCGTCCGTGCCGGCCCCTTGGCGCTGGTAGTCGCCGGCGACCGTCTTCGGGGTGGTCAGCTTGAACGGGCCGTCATCGCCCCCGCCCAGTGCGAAGTAGTAGACCCCTCCGGCCACGGCTCCCAGGGCCACCACCACGCCCACCGCGATGCCCACGGCTCTGCCCCGGCGGCGGCCCGGCGCGGGCGGCTGGGGCTGCGGCGGCGGATAGCCGTAGCCGGTGCCCGGTATCTGCTGCTGCGGCGGTATCTGCTGCTGTGGTGGCTGCGCATACGGATTCGGCTGGCCATAAGGGCTCGGCTGGCCGTAGCCCCCGTACGTACCGGAGCCGCCGTAGCCGCCCGACTGCCCGCCGGGCTGTCCGCCCGGCTGTCCGCCCTGGGGCGGATAGCCGTAGCCGGGCTGCTGGGTGTAGGGATTATTGGGCACGGGCGACTGGCCGGCGCCGTACGGACCCGGCTGCGCCCCGTAGGGGCCGGGCTGCGGCGGCGGCTGGTGGTAGCTCATCGTGCCCTCTCTTCGATGCGCATGACAGGTGCGCAATATCCTTCCTGACGGGAAGCCCTCCCTTTGCGGCGGGGCCACAACTTGTTCGTAACGGAGTGCCGCGGCCCTTTAGACTGCGCTCGTGACCGAGAACTCTCAGCAGCGCCCCGACAGCGGGCCCAACAGCCACCCCGAACTGCCGACCCAGTACGCGCCGGCCGATGTAGAGGGGCAGCTGTACGAGCGCTGGGTAGAGCGCGGTTACTTCGAGGCGGACGAGAACAGCGGCAAAGAGCCCTACACCATCGTGATCCCCCCGCCCAACGTCACCGGCTCCCTGCACCTCGGGCATGCCTTCGAGCACACCATCATCGATGCGCTCACTCGACGCAAGCGCATGCAGGGCTATGAGACGCTCTGGCAGCCCGGCATGGACCACGCCGGTATCGCCACGCAGAACGTGGTGGAGCGCGAGCTCGCCAAGGAGGGCGTCTCCCGCCACGACCTGGGCCGCGAGGCGTTCGTCGAGCGGGTGTGGCAGTGGAAGGCCACCTCGGGCGGGCAGATCTCCGGCCAGATGAGGCGCCTGGGCGACGGCGTCGCCTGGAACCGCGAGCGCTTCACGATGGACGAGGGGCTGTCCAAGGCCGTCCAGACCATCTTCAAGAAGCTCTACGACGACGAGCTGATCTACCGCGCCGAGCGGATCATCAACTGGTGCCCGCGCTGTCTGACGGCCATCTCCGACATCGAGGTGGAGTACCAGGACGACGACGGTGAGCTCGTCTCGATCCGTTATGGGGAGGGCGACGCGTCGATCGTCGTGGCCACGACCCGCGCCGAGACGATGCTCGGCGACACCGCGGTCGCCGTCCACCCCGACGACGAGCGCTACCGCCATCTGATCGGCACCGAGATCGAGCTGCCGCTCACCGGCCGCCGCATCCCGGTCGTCGCCGATGAGCACGTCGACCCGGAGTTCGGCACCGGCGCGGTCAAGGTCACCCCGGCCCACGACCCGAACGACTTCGAGATCGGTCAGCGCCACGGCCTGCCGAGCCTGACCGTCATGGACGAGCACGCGGTCATCACCGCCCACGGCCCCTTCCAGGGCCTGGACCGGCTGGAGGCCCGCAGCGCCATCGTCGGCGCGCTGCGCGCCGACGGCCGGATCGTCGCCGAGAAGCGGCCGTACGTCCACTCCGTCGGCCACTGCTCGCGCTGCAAGACGACCATCGAGCCGCGGCTGTCCATGCAGTGGTGGGTCAAGGTCGGCCCGCTGGCCAAGGCCGCCGGCGACGCGGTCCGCGACGGCCGGGTGAAGATCCACCCGGAGGACATGGCCAAGCGCTACTTCGACTGGGTCGACAACCTCCACGACTGGTGCATCTCGCGCCAGCTGTGGTGGGGCCACCGGATCCCGGTCTGGTACGGGCCGGGCGGCGAGGTCGTGTGCGTCGGACCGGACGAGCAGCCGCCGTCCGGCGAGGGCTGGCACCAGGACAGCGACGTCCTGGACACCTGGTTCTCCTCGGGCCTGTGGCCGTTCTCCACGCTCGGCTGGCCGGAGGACACCGGCAGCCTGCGGAAGTTCTATCCGAACTCGGTCCTGGTCACCGGCTACGACATCCTGTTCTTCTGGGTCGCCCGGATGATGATGTTCGGCCTGTACGCGATGGACGGCACCCCGCCGTTCCACACCATCGCCCTGCACGGCATGGTGCGCGACCAGTTCGGCAAGAAGATGTCCAAATCCTTCGGTAACGCGGTCAATCCGTTGGACTGGATGGACCAGTACGGCTCGGACGCGGTCCGCTTCACCCTCGCCCGGGGCGCCAACCCCGGTGTGGACGTGCCGATCGGCGAGGACTGGGTCCAGGCGTCCCGTAACTTCGCCAACAAGATCTGGAACGCGACGCGCTTCGCGCTGATGAACGGCGCGACGGTGGAGGGCGAACTGCCCGCAGCTGAGCGGCTGTCGGCGGCCGACCGCTGGATCCTGTCCCGGCTGAACACGGTGGTCGCCGAGGTCGACGCGTACTACGAGGACTACCAGTTCGCCAAGTTGTCGGACGTCCTCTACCACTTCGCGTGGGACGAGGTCTTCGACTGGTACGTCGAGCTGTCCAAGACCACCTTCGCCCAGGGCGGCGAGGCGGCGGACGCCTCCCGGCGGGTGCTCGGCGAGGTCCTGGACGTGATGCTGCGGCTGCTGCACCCGGTCGTCCCGTTCGTCACCGAGAAGCTGTGGACCGCGCTCACCGGCCGGGAGTCCGTCGTCATCGCCGACTGGCCGCGTGACAGCGGGTTCCGCGACGCCGCCGCCGAGCAGGAGATCACCACCCTCCAGCAGGTGGTCACCGAGGTCCGCAGGTTCCGCGCCGACCAGGGCCTGCAGCCCGGCCAGAAGGTCCCGGCACGCCTCGACCTGTCCGGCACCGCGCTGGCGGCCCACGAGGACGCCATGCGCTCCCTGCTGCGGCTTCAGCCGGCCGGTGAGGGCTTCACCGCCACCGCCTCGCTGCCGGTCGCGGGCGCGACCGTGGCCCTGGACCTGTCCGGCGCGATCGACGTCGAGGCCGAGCGCAAGCGGCTGGCCAAGGACCTCGCGGCCGCCGAGAAGGACAAGGCGCAGACCACGGCGAAGCTGAACAACGATGCCTTCCTGGCCAAGGCGCCCGACCACGTCGTGGAGAAGATCCGGCAGCGGCAGACCACGGCCGATGCCGATATCGCCCGGATCACGGCCCAGTTGGCGGCCCTGCCCCAGGGCTGAGCCCAACAGCTCGACAGTCGTAGGCCCGGCCGGGGAGCGCCCCGGCCGGGCTTACGCGCGTTCGGTCACCAGCGTCTGTCGGAGAGCTCCCTGAGCCCCCGGCCGGACGGGGCCGGGAGCCCATGGCCGGCCGAGGCCGCCGGGGCGGCCCGGGGCTGTCAGTGGTGCCTCGTAGACTTGGCGGCGTGAGCGAGAGCCCCCAGAACGAACCGGACGAATTCGACGAGATCGTCGGAGCCGAGACCGACCGCGACCCCGATCTCGCCGTGATCGAGGCCGGGAGCCGGACGCTGCGGACCCAGGCAGGGCCGCCGCAGGGGGACGGCGTGCCCGCCCGGCCGGCCGACCCGGAGCTGGACCGGGCGCTGCGGGAGGTGGAGACGGAGCTCGCGGGGCGCTGGCCCGAGACCAAGCTGGACCCCTCGCTGGTGCGCGTCGAGGCGCTGATGGACATCCTCGGCTCGCCGCAGCGCGCGTACCCCTCGATCCACATCACCGGGACGAACGGCAAGACCAGCACCGCCCGCATGATCGAGTCGCTGCTGGGCGCCTTCGAGCTGCGCACCGGCCGCTACACCAGCCCGCATGTCCAGTCGATCACCGAGCGGATCAGCCTGGACGGGGCGCCGATCTCCGCCGAGCGGTTCATCGAGACGTACCAGGACATCAAGCCGTACATCGACATGGTCGACGCCTCGCAGGAGCACCGGCTCTCGTTCTTCGAGGTGCTGACCGCCATGGCGTACGCGGCGTTCGCCGACGCGCCGGTCGATATCGCGGTGGTCGAGGTCGGCATGGGCGGCGTCTGGGACGCCACCAATGTGATCGACGCCGGGGTCGCGGTGATCATGCCGATCTCGCTGGACCACACCGACCGGCTGGGCACCACACCGGAGCAGATCGCCACCGAGAAGTCCGGGATCGTCAAGCAGGACTCCACGGTGGTGCTGGCGCAGCAGCCGGTGGAGGCCGCGTCCGTGGTCCTCAAGCGCGCGGTCGAGGTGGACGCCACGGTCGCCCGCGAGGGCATGGAGTTCGGTGTGCTCTCCCGCGAGGTGGCGGTCGGCGGTCAGCTGCTGACCCTGCGCGGTCTCGGCGGTGAGTATCCGGAGGTCTTCCTCCCGCTGTACGGGGCCCACCAGGCGCATAACGCGGCAGTGGCGCTGGCCGCTGTGGAGGCGTTCTTCGGCGTCGGCTCGGAGCACGCCCGCACGCTGGACATCGAGACCGTCCGCACGGCCTTCGCCTCCGTCACCTCCCCGGGCCGCCTCGAGGTCGTGCGCCGCAGCCCGACCGTAGTCCTGGACGCCGCGCACAACCCGGCCGGCGCGCGGGCGGCGGCCGAGGCGGTCACCGAGGCCTTCGGCTTCAGCAGGCTGATCGGTGTGGTCGGCGCGAGCGGCGACAAGGATGTGCGCGGCCTCCTGGAGGCCTTCGAGCCGATCTTCGCCGAGGTGGTGATCACCCGCAACTCCACCCAGCGCGCGATGGACGCGGACGAGCTGGCGGCCATCGCCGTGGAGGTCTTCGGCGCGGACCGGGTGCAGGTCGAGCCGCGGCTGGACGACGCACTGGAGGCGGCGATCACGCTCGCGGAGGAAGAAAGCGAGTACTCCGGCGCGGGCGTGCTGGTGACCGGGTCGGTGATCACGGTCGGCGAGGCCCGGCTGCTCCTGGGAAAGGGCTGATATGCGAACGCTCTGCGCGTCCACCTTGATCGGTGAATTCTTTGTGATCGGCTTCGCCGGGCTGGTGGCCATGAAGACCTCCGGTCTGTCCGCGACGACGGTGTGGACGGTCAGCGGTATCGCCATGGCGCTGTGCGTCCTGCTGTGCGGGATGCTCGGCCGCCCCGGCGCGGTGCACATCGGCTGGGCCCTGCAGATCGGCCTGGTGCTGAGCGGCACGATCGTCACCACCATGTACATCCTGGGCGCGGCCTTCGCGGCGCTGTGGTGGGCCTCGGTCCACTTCGGCCGCAAGGTCGACGAGGCCAAGGCGCGCTTCGCCGCCGCCCCTGCTGACACTGCGTAACGTGGCCGTCGTTCACCCATGTAGCCTCGGCGGCACAGCTTCACCCGCATGCCACGTTCCCAAGGAGTTCTCGCAGTGACCCAGCGCACGCTCGTCCTTCTCAAGCCCGACGCCGTACGACGCGGACTGATCGGCGAGATCCTGAGCCGCATCGAGAAGAAGGCGGGCTGGACGATCAGCGCGCTGGAGCTGCGCGAGCTCGGCCGCGACGTTCTGGAGCAGCACTACGCCGAGCACGTGGGCAAGCCGTTCTACGAGCCGCTGGTGGAGTTCATGGCCTCCGGCCCGGTCGTCGCGCTGGTCGTCGAGGGCGAGCGCGTCATCGAGGGCGTACGGGCGCTGGCGGGGCCGACCGACCCGATCGCCGCGGCGCCGGGCTCCATCCGTGGCGACTTCGGCACGATCGTGCGGGAGAACCTGATCCACGCCTCCGACTCCGAAGAGTCCGCCCTGCGGGAGATCAAGATTTTCTTCCCCGGGCTCGCCTGACCTCCTCGCTGACCGTTCATCACATCGTCACCCCTCCTGGCCTGGGGCGGCCGCTATTGTTCGGCCGCCCTTTGGCATATGCGGGCCGATCGGGGGAACGCATCCCCGCGACACGACGTCACCATTAGCAGGGGGCGGGCCCGTGTTCTGCTGACAATGGCGGAGGACCCCCGCAGCGTGTTCGAGCGGGCGTGACTACGATGAGAGCTTCCGCGCCTCGCAGCGCACCACATCCTGCCGACCTCAAAAAGCAAACGCTTCAAGTGGGAAGGCCTGACGCATCCTCATGGGGAACAACATGTCGTTCATCGGCCGTGACATGGCTGTCGACCTCGGGACCGCCAACACGCTGGTGTACGTCAGGGGCCGCGGGATCGTCCTCAACGAGCCGTCCGTCGTCGCCATCAACACCAACACCGGCGGAATCCTCGCGGTGGGCGCCGAGGCGAAGAAGATGATCGGCCGCACCCCTGGCAACATCGTGGCCGTGCGCCCGCTCAAGGACGGCGTGATCGCCGACTTCGAGATCACCGAGCGGATGCTGCGCTACTTCATCCTGAAGATCCACAAGCGCCGCTATCTCGCCCGTCCCCGGGTCGTCGTCTGCGTGCCCTCCGGTATCACCGGCGTCGAGCGCCGCGCCGTCATCGAGGCATCCACCCAGGCGGGCGCCCGCCAGGTGCACATCATCGAGGAGCCCATGGCCGCCGCCATTGGCTCCGGTCTCCCCGTCCACGAGGCCACCGGCAACATGGTCGTGGACATCGGCGGCGGCACCACCGAGGTCGCGGTCATCTCGCTCGGCGGAATCGTCACCGCACAGTCCATCCGGGTGGCGGGCGATGAGTTGGACAATGCGATCATCCAGCACATCAAGAAGGAGTACAGCCTTCTGCTCGGCGAGCGCACCGCCGAGAACATCAAGATCACGATCGGCTCCGCCTTCGAGGGCAAGGAGGAGGAGCACACCGAGATCCGCGGCCGTGACCTGGTCAGCGGCCTCCCCAAGACCGTCGTGATCTCCGCCGCCGAGGTCCGCAAGGCCATGGAGGAGCCGGTCAACGCGATCGTCGACGCGGTCAAGACCACGCTCGACAAGTGCCCGCCCGAGCTGTCGGGTGACGTCATGGACCGCGGCATCGTGCTCACCGGCGGCGGCGCCCTGCTGCGCGGCCTCGACCAGCGGCTGCGCCAGGAGACCGGTATGCCGATCCATATCGCCGAGGACCCGCTGGACTCGGTCGCGCTCGGCTCCGGCAAATGCGTCGAGGAGTTCGAGGCGCTGCAGCAGGTGCTGGACGCCCAGCCCCGCAGATGACGATCCGGTGAATCCGCCGTACGGGGGGCCGACTTCCCGTACGGCGGAGCGGCGGTTCACTGATATACAGGCATATGGCTCCCCATGACCGGCAGCCGCTGAGAAAACACAACAAAGCCGTAGCCGGTCCGACTCCGACGAGGAAGGCACGTCGCCGCACGTGAGGGACACACGAGAGAGCCGGCTGCTCCTGGTGCTGCTGGTCGCCATCGCGTTCGCACTGATCACGGTGGATATCCGCGGCGGCGAGGATTCGCCCCTCGACGGCGCCCGCCAGGCCGCCGCGTCCGTCTTCGGGCCGGTTGAGGAAGGGGTCGCCTCCGCGGTCGACCCGATCGGCAACGCCGTGTCGGCCGTACGGGACTCCGACGAGCGGCACGACCGGATCAGCGCACTGGAGCGGGAGAACGCCGAGCTCAAGCAGCGGCTCGGCAGCGACGCCCGCAACCGCGCCCGCGTCGTCGAGCTGGACAAGCTGCGCAAGACCGCGGGCGCCGGCCAGTACGGCGTCAAGGGTGCCCAGGTCATCGCCATAGGAGCGGCCCAGGGCTTCTCCTGGACCGTCACCATCGACGTGGGCAGCAAGGACGGCATCCGCCGCGATATGACCGTCATCAACGGCGACGGCCTGGTCGGCCGGGTCACCACCGTCGGCCCGTCGACCGCCACCGTGGTGCTGGCCATCGACCCGGACTTCACCGTCGGCACCCGCATGGAGAAGTCCGGCGAGCTCGGCTTCGCCAACGGCCAGGGCGACCGCTCACTGCGCGTCCAGCTCCTCAACGGCAAGGCCAAGATCAAGAAGGGCGACCGGCTCGTCACCTTCGGCTCCCGCGCCAACAAGCCGTTCGTGCCCGGCGTTCCGGTCGGCGAGGTGGTCCGCGTCGACCCCTCGGGCGGCGATCTGACCCGCACCCTGCTGGTGCGCCCGTACGTGGGCTTCACCAAGCTCGACATCGTGGGCGTCGTCGTCGAACCGCCGCGCGAGAACCCGCGGGACACCGTGCTGCCGCCCAAGCCCGCCAAGCCCAAGCCGGCGCCCACGGTCACCGTCACGGTCAAACCGTCCTCGTCGCCGAGCGCCTCCGCCAACAGGAGCTGACCGATGCTGCGTCTGAACCGGGTCCTGCTGTCGACCCTTCTCGTGGTCATCGCCCTCGTCGTCCAGGTCTGCGTACTCGCCCGGCTCCAGCTGCCCGGCGCGGTCCCCGACCTGCTGCTGCTCGTCGTCCTCGGCCTCGCGCTCGTCTACGGCCACACCGGTGGCGCGCTCATCGGCTTCGGTGCGGGCCTGCTCGCCGACCTCGCCCCGCCCGCCGACCACGCCGCCGGGCGCTACGCCCTGGTGCTGTGCGTCATCGGCTATCTGGCGGGCCTCGCCAAGCCCGAGAACGGCCAGCTGAGGTCGGCCACCGGGCCGATGCTGGTGGTCGTCGCGGCGGCCATCGGCAGCACGCTGCTGTACGCGGGCGTCGGCCAGCTCGTCGGAGACGACGCCGCCCGCCATGCGGGCCTGAGCAAGCTGCTGTTCACCGCGGCGCTGTACGACCTGCTGCTGGCGCCCTTCACGGTGCCGCTGATCATGGGGATGGCCAGAAAGAGCGAGAACGACCCGATGGCCGACTCCTCCGGCGGCTCCCGCATCGGCAGCCAGCGCGGCGGCCTCCTGATGAAGGCCGCCAACCGGGGGACGGGACGCCTCAAGGGGGTCAAGCGCCTGTGAGGCTGCGTTCTTCCGGGGGAGCTGCGGCCGACAGCGGCTGCGCCGCGGGCCCGTACCCCCGACCCGACAACCAGTGGGGGCTGCCGTCGTGAGCAACATCCCCGAGACCGGGCGGACGCCGCGCGTCACCATCCGGCTCGTCGCCATCCAGATCCTCGTCTTCTCGCTGCTGCTCACGCTCGGCGGCCGCCTCTGGTACCTCCAGATCCGCAACGGTGACGAATACACCGCCGAAGCCGCCAACAACCACGTCCAGCAGGTCGTCCACCCCGCCGTACGCGGCTCGATACTGGACGCCCGCGGTGTGCCGCTCGCCGACAACGAGACCCGGCTGGTCGTCTCCGCCAGCCGCACCGAGCTGATGAAGATGAAGGACGACGGGAAGGCCGTCCTCACCCGCCTGGCGGGCGTCCTGGACATGAAGCCCAAGGACGTCATGGACAAGGTCCGGCTGTGCGACGCCAAGACGGCCCAGCCCTGCTGGAACGGTTCGCCCTACCAGCCCATCCCCATCACCGACGAGGCCAGCCCCAAGCAGGCCCTGCAGATCCGCGAGCGCGAAGAGGACTTCCCCGGGATAAGCGCGGAGCCCACCGCCGTGCGTCGCTACGCCGCCCCCGGCGATGCCAACGCCGCCCAGGTGCTCGGCTATCTCTCCCCGGTCACCGACGAGGAGATCAAGAAGGCCGAGGACAGCCATTCGCCGCTGCTCCGCTCCGACCAGATCGGCCGTAACGGCCTGGAGCGCGAGTACGACGACGAGCTGCGCGGCAAGGCCGGGGTGACCCGCTACGAGGTCGACAACCTCGGCCGGGTCATCGGCCAGGCCGAGAGCCAGAAGGCCCAGCCCGGCGCCAACGTCGTCACCAGCGTCGACGCCCGGGTGCAGGCCGTGGCCGAGAAGGAGCTGGCCCAGGCGATGAAGGACGCCCGCAAGGAGATGGACCGGAACACCGGCCGCAAGTACGAGGCGGACGCGGGCGCGGTCGTGGTCATGGAGGCGAAGACGGGCCGGGTGGTCGCGATGGCCTCCAACCCGTCGTACGACCCGAACGCCTGGGTCGGCGGCATCTCCGGCAAGGACTACAAGAAGCTCACCGGCAAGAGCTCCAACTATCCGCTGCTGAACCGGGCGATCCAGGGCCAGTCGGCCCCCGGCTCGATCTTCAAGGTGGTCCCGACCACGGCCGCGGTCAACGCCGGCTACCCCTTCGACGGCAACTACAACTGCAGCAGCTCCTTCAACATCGGCTCACAGGTCTTCAAGAACTTCGAGTCGAAGGGCTACGGCCCGATCAGCCTCGGCCGGGCGCTGGAGGTCTCCTGCGACACCGTGTTCTACGACCTCTCGTACAAGCAGTGGCAGAAGGACGGCGGCAACAAGCCCAAGAAGCACCCGGCGGACTGGTTCTACAAGACCGCCCACCAGTTCGGCCTTGGCAAGGAGACCGGCATCGACCTCCCCAACGAGGTCACCGGCCGGATCCCGGACCGCCAGTGGAAGAAGGACTACTGGAAGGCCAACAAGAACGCCTGGTGCAAGTACGGCAAGAAGGACGGGAACTACGGCCAGCGGATCGCCTACGAGAACTGCCTCGAAGGCATGAAGATGCGCGCCGGTGACTCCGTGAACTACTCCATCGGCCAGGGCGACACGCTCGTCACCCCGATCCAGATGGCCACCATCTACGCGGCGATCAGCAACGGCGGCACGCTGTACGACCCGACCATCGGCAAGGCGATCGTCAGCGCCGACGGCAAGAAGGTCCAGCAGATCAAGCCCAAGTCGCACGGCAAACTGCCGATGACCCAGGGCACGCGCGACAAGATAGACAAGGCACTTGCGGGAGTGGCGACCCGCGGCACCGCCGCCTGGCGATTCGGCGGCTGGCCGCAGGACAAGATCCCGATGCACGCCAAGACGGGTACGGCCGAGGTCTACGGCAAGCAGACGACCTCGTGGTTCGCGACGTACACCAAGGACTACTCGATCGTCATGACGATCTCCCAGGGTGGTACCGGCTCCGGCGCCTCCGGTCCCGCCGTGCGCAACATCTACAACGCGCTCTACGGAGTCGACGCCAAGGGGAAGATCGACAACAAGAAGGCGCTGCTGCCCCAGCCCCAGGCGACCCTTCCCAAGATCGACTCTGATGGCACCATCCAGGCCCAGCCGCTGGGCAAGCCGATCGCGGTGGTCGGAAGGCGGGAGCAGCTGTCATGAGTGCGTCCACGCATACGTACACCACGCGGCGGTTCACCCCGGAGCGCGGCACTTGGGGCAAGCTCATGGCGCGCGACTCGATCGTGCGCCGGCTGGACTGGATACTGCTGTTCGCCGCGCTCGCCCTGTCCGCCATCGGCAGCGTCCTCGTCTACTCGGCCACCCGCAACCGCACCGAGCTCAACCAGGGCGATCCGTACTACTTCCTGATCCGGCACACCATGAACACCGGCATCGGGCTGGTCCTCGCGATCGCCACCATCTGGCTCGGCCACCGCACGCTGCGCGGGGCCGTGCCCGTGCTGTACGCGCTGTCCGTGGTGCTCGTCCTCGCCGTTCTCACCCCGCTCGGCTCGACCATCAACGGTGCGCACGCCTGGATCGTGATCGGCGGCGGCTTCTCCCTCCAGCCGTCCGAGTTCGCCAAGATCACCATCATTCTGGGGATGGCGATGCTGCTGGCCGCGCGCGTGGACGCGGGGGACCGCGTCCACCCGGACCACCGCACCGTCGTCCAGGCCCTCGGGCTCGCCGCGCTGCCCATCGCGATCGTGCTGCTGATGCCGGACCTCGGCTCGGTGATGGTCATGGCGGTCATCGTGCTCGCCGTGCTGCTGTCCTCCGGCGCCTCCAACCGCTGGGTGGCGGGGCTGATTGGCGCCGCCGTCATCGGCGCGGTCCTCATCTGGCAGCTCGGCGTGCTCGACCAGTACCAGATCGACCGCTTCGCCGCCTTCGCCAACCCGGCCCTCGACCCGGCGGGCGTCGGCTACAACACCAACCAGGCGCGGATCGCGATCGGCTCGGGCGGCCTCACCGGCAAGGGCCTGTTCCACGGCACCCAGACCACCGGCCAGTTCGTGCCCGAGCAGCAGACCGACTTCGTCTTCACGGTCGCGGGGGAGGAGCTGGGCTTCCTCGGCGCGGGCCTGATCATCGTGCTGCTCGGCATCGTGCTGTGGCGCGCCTGCCGGATCGCGCGGGACACCTCCGAGCTGTACGGCACGGTCGTCGCCGCCGGGATCATCGCCTGGTTCGCCTTCCAGGCGTTCGAGAACATCGGCATGACGCTGGGCATCATGCCGGTGGCCGGTCTGCCGCTGCCGTTCGTTTCGTACGGCGGGTCGTCGATGTTCGCCGTGTGGATAGCGGTCGGTCTGCTGCAGTCGATCCGGGTGCAGCGTCCCGTATCGGCCTGACGTCGGGGGGCTGCCCTCAAACGCCGCAGGGCAGTACATTCACGTCATGGCGGACACGGTGCGTGAGATCGAGCGTAAGTACGAGGCTCCCGACGACGGCCGGCTCCCCGATGTGACCGGGGTCGCCGGCGTCGCGGAGGTCGTGGACAAGGGCGTGGCCACTTTGGACGCCACGTACTACGACACCGTCGACCAGCGGCTCGCGGCGGACAGCATCACGCTGCGCCGCCGCACCGGCGGCAGTGACGCCGGGTGGCACCTCAAACTGCCGGCCGGACCGGACGCCCGCGACGAGATCCGCACCCCGCTGTCGGAGACGCTGCCCGCCGAGCTCGCGGCTCTCGTCCGCTCCCGCGTCCGCGACCAGGCACTCGTACCGCTGGTTCGCCTGGTGTCCGAACGGAACGTCAGACACCTCGTGGACGCCGACGGCGCCCTACTCGCCGAGCTGTCCGCCGACCACGTCACGGCGCGCCGCCTGACCCCGGAGCCGGGCGATCCGGTGGAGTGGACGGAGGTCGAGGCGGAGCTCGCCCCGGGCGGCGACCCGGCGTTCCTCGACGCGCTCGAGTCGCATCTGACGGAGGCGGGGCTGCGCCGGTCGGCTGCCCCGTCCAAGCTGGCCAGGGCGCTGGCCGAGACGGGCGTGGCGAGCAAGGCAGACAAGGCAGACAAGGCAGGCAAGGCGGGCAAGGAGGGGGAGAAGGCCGCCGAGCTCACGGCGGGCGATGTGGTCCTCGACTACATCCGCGCCCAGATCGCCGCCGTAGTCTCGCTCGACCCCGCCGTACGCCTGGACGTGCCCGACTCCGTGCACCGTATGCGCGTCGCCACCCGCCGGCTGCGCAGCTGCTTCCGCTCGTACCGCAAGGTCCTGGACCGGGCCGTCACGGACCCCATCGGCGACGAGCTGAAGTGGCTGGCCGGCGAGCTCGGCATCGACCGCGACCGGGAAGTTCTCACCGCCCGCATCGAGGAGCGGCTGGCCGAGCTCGCGGACGAGCTGCGCACCGGCCCCGTGTCCGAGCGGCTGAGCACCTGGTCGCAGACGAGCCGCCGCGGCTCGCGCGAGCGGCTGATCGGGGTGCTCGACGGCGAGCGCCACCTCGCCCTGCTCGCCACCCTGGACGCGCTGTCCGCCACCCCGCCGCTGCGGCCCGCCGCCGCCCGGCCGGCCGGGGATGTGATCCTCACGGCCGTGCTGCGCGACTACGAACGGCTCGCCGCCCTCGTCACCACCGCCCTCGCCGCTCCCCCCGGGCACGACCGGGACATCACCATGCACGACGCCCGCAAGAAGGCCAAGCGCGCCCGCTACGCCGCCGAGGCCGCCCGCCCCGCGCTCGGCAAGCCCGCGAAGGCGTTCGCGGGGCTCATGACCGACCTGCAGGATCTGCTCGGCGACCACCAGGACAGCTGCGTCGCACGCGACGCGCTGCGCGAGCTGGCCGAGCAGGCGCACGCCGCCGGGGAGCGGGACTTCACCTTCGGTGTCATGTACGGGCGGGAGGAGGCGCTGGCCGCCCGGCGGGAGGCGGAGCTGCCCGCGCTGTGGGCCGAGGTCTCGCGCGAGGAGCACCGGGCGGCGCTGCGGCCGTGATGCGCGGGTATGGCCGAAAGAGCCAGAAAGGGGCCGCTGTGAGCGGCGTCAAGGGTGTCCGCCGGGCGGGTTAGGCTTGAGGGTCACCCTGCCAGCTCACGAAGGTCTCCCGGATGTCTGTCGAGTCGGTCTTTCCGCAGCTCGAGGCCCTGCTCCCGCATGTGCAGAAGCCGATCCAGTACGTAGGCGGGGAGCTGAACTCCACCGTCAAAACGTGGGACAGCTGCGACGTCCGCTGGGCGCTCATGTACCCGGACGCGTACGAGGTCGGTCTGCCCAACCAGGGCGTCATGATCCTTTACGAGGTGCTGAACGAGCGCGAGGGCGTTCTCGCCGAGCGCACGTACAGCGTCTGGCCGGACCTGGAAGCGCTGATGCGCGAGCACAAGGTGCCGCAGTTCACGGTCGACTCGCACCGCCCGGTCGCGGCGTTCGACCTCTTCGGGCTCTCCTTCTCCACCGAGCTCGGCTACACCAACATGCTCACCGCGCTCGACCTGGCCGGGATCCCGCTCGTCGCCGCGGACCGCGGCGACGACCACCCCATCGTGGTCGCGGGC
>NZ_MUNE01000496.1 GCF_002154605.1 Streptomyces milbemycinicus
ACCGGCCCGGTGTCGAGGCCGTCACCGAAGTCCTGCACACCTCGGTACGGGTCGGCCTGACCAAGTACGGAGCGCAGGCGGTAACCCCCGCCGGCCTCGACACCGGGCCGGTCACGCAGGGACTTCGCGAGGGAGGTGGGGACGCGGGGGCCGAGGACGTAGTCGGCGTGGTTGCCGGAGGTGGCCTCGCGCTGGGCGGCGTGGCTCATTGTGGTCTGGCTGAACAGGATGGTGCAGGTCAGGGCGGTGAGCAGGCATAGCGGGGTGACGATGGAGGCCAGCCGGCGGGAGCCGGCCCGCAGGTTGGCCGCGGCCAGGTGGCCGCCGACGCGGGAGGCGCGCAGCGGCAGGGCGAGCAGGGCGACCGCGGCGCGGGCCAGGAGGGGGCCGAGGAGGGACACCGCGATGGTCCACACCAGGGCGGTGAGCAGCACCACCGGGCCGGAGGCCGCCTCGGTGGACAGCGTGGACAGTACGAGGGTGAGGGTGACCCCTGCGGCGGTGGCGAGGAGACCGGCCACCAGCCGGACCCAGGGCAGCCGCGCGGTCGGCAGCGCGGCCTCGCCCAGCGCTTCCACCGGGCGTACCCGGGCGGCCCGGCGGGCGGAGAGGCGGGCGGCGGCCCAGGCGGCCAGCGCGGTGGCGAGCAGTGCGGCGAAGGCGGGGAAGGGGCTGACCACGAGGGGCAGATGTTCCGGTACGGCGCCCAGGGCCACGAACCGGGACCGCAGCCAGAAGCCAAGACCGATGCCGACGGCGGAGCCGAGGAGGCCCGCGGCGACGGCGGTCACCAGTGCCTCGCCGGCCAGCAGCCGGCGTAGCTGCTTCGGGGTGGCCGCGACGGCGCGCAGCAGGGCGATCTCCCGCTGCCGCTGCTGGACGGAGAGCGCGAAGGTGCCCGCCACGACGAGGACGGCGACCAGGAGCGAGGTGCCGCCGAGCGCTCCGCCCAGGCTGATGAGCTTTACCCGCGCCTGCTCCGCGTCGAGGAATTCCACGGCGCCGCGGTCGTCCCCGGTGTACTCCAGCGCCTTGGTGCCGCGCAGGGCGGCGGTCAGGTCCGGCCGTTCCCCCGTCTTCGGGAAGACGCCGATCGCGCTGACCTGGCCGGGGCGGCCCGCCAGTCGCCGTGCTTCGGCCGGGGCGAAGAAGAGTGTGTCCTGGCTGGGCAGGGCCTGCCGGGTGATGCCCGACACCCGGTACGTGGCGGGGCCCGCCGAGGTCAGAACGGGCAGCCGGGCACCCACGCGGGCACCTGAGGCACCGGAGCGGGCGTCGACGACCACCTCGTCGGCGGCCTTGGGGGCGTGGCCGGAGGCCAGGGTGAAGGGGGTGAGCGCCGCCGAGTCCCAGCCGTGGCCCTGGGCCGGGCCGGTCTTGGCGGACACGGGGGTGGACACGGGGAAGGTCACCTCGGCGACCACCTCGCGTACGCCCGGGGACCGGCGCAGCCGCTGCGTCAACGACGCCGGTATCCAGGCGCGTTCGGCGATCGGCTTCGCCTTGTGCTTCGTCTTGCCGTTGGACTTGTGGATCGTCTGGTGTACGTACTGGTCACCGGCCACCAGCACCGGGGCGCCCGCGTAACGCTCGGGTGCGACCCGGCCCCGCAGCCCGGTCTCCAGCAGCATCCCGCAGGCGGTGACGAGCGCGGCGGCGCACAGCAGGGTGACGAACGCGCCCGCGAAGGCGGCTTTGCGGTGTCGCAGCGTCTTGAGTGCGAGGGTCAGCACGGCCATCAGTTCCACGCTCCCAGCCGGGTCATCCGCTCGGCGATCTTGTCGGAGGTCGGGGCGCCCATCACGTCGACGATGCGGCCGTCGGCCAGGAAGAGGACGGTGTCCGCGTACGAGGCCGCCACCGGGTCGTGGGTGACCATGACCACCGTCTGACCCATGTCGTCGACGGTCTCCCGCAGCAGGGTCAGGACGTCGCGGGCGGTCATCGTGTCGAGCGCTCCGGTCGGCTCGTCGCCGAAGATCACCTCGGGGCGGGTGGCCAGCGCGCGGGCGAGCGCGACGCGCTGCTGCTGGCCGCCGGAGAGCTGGGCCGGGCGGCGGTCCGTACGCCCCTCAAGTCCCACGCGTCGCACGATCTCGCCCAGCCACGCCTTGTCCGGGCGGGCCCCGGCCAGCCGCAGTGGCAGGGTGATGTTCTCCAGCACGGTGAGCGACGAGATGAGGTTGAACGCCTGGAAGACGAACCCGACCCGCTGCCGCCGCAGTCGGGTCAGCTTCGTCTCGTCCATCCCGGTCAGGTCCGTGTCCCCCAGCCGGACCGTGCCGGAGGTGGGGGTGTCGAGGCCGGCGGCGCAGTGCAGGAAGGTGCTCTTGCCCGATCCGGAGGGGCCCATCACCGCCGTGAAAGTGCCCTGGGCGATGTTCACCGATACCTCGCGGAGCGCGGCGACGGCCCCTTGGCCCTTGCCGTAAACCCTGCTGACTGCGTCCAACCGCACTGTGTCTGCCATGGCTTCAACCCTGCTGGCCAGGCACGATGCGGACCATGGACCTGATCATGTCCGACCCATGACCTCGTCATGATCCGGACTGTCCGCAGCTCAGCTGGTATACCTGGCCGCGTGATACGGGTGCTTCTGGCGGAGGATCAGCACATCATCAGGGAGGCGCTGGCGGCGCTGCTCGGCCTCGAGGAGGACATCGAGGTCGTCGCAACCGTCGACTCCGGCACCGCGGCCGTGGACGCGGCCAGGGTCTACGAGCCGGACATCGCCGTGCTCGACATCGATATGCCGGGGACGATGGACGGGCTGGAGGCGGCGGCCGTAGTGCGTGAGAAGGTGCCCGGCTGCCGGGTGTTGATGCTCACCGCGTACGGCAAGCCGGGGCATCTGCGCCGGGCGCTCGGCGCGCGGGTGGACGGGTTCGTGCTGAAGACGGCGCCGCCGGACGACCTCGTCAGCGCGATCCGTAAAGTGGCGGTGGGCGAGCGCGTGCTCGACGCCTCGCTCGCGGTCACCGCGTGGGACCTGGCCGACAACCCGCTCACCCCCCGCGAGGTCGAGGTGCTGCGGCTGGTGGCGCAGGGCGCGGAGGCCACGGAGATCGCGGCGCAGGTGCATCTGACGGCGGGGACGGTACGCAACTACCTCACCGCCATCGTCACCAAGCTCAACGCCCGCAATCGCACGGACGCCGTCCGTATCGCGACGGAGGCGGGCTGGATCTAGGTATCCCAGGTATCCGGATACCGGGTCAGCGCAGCCCGTGCTGGTCCGCCCAGGAGGAGATCGCGCCGGCGATCTCGGCCGGGCGGTCCTCGGGGGCGTGATGCCCGGCCGCTCCGCAGTGGACGGTCTCCAGGGCGGCGATGTGCTCGGCGCACCAGCGGGCCATGTCGGGGCCGATCAGCAGGGTCGGTGAGCCTTCGAAGGTCATGAGCAGCTTGGGGACGTCATCGCTCTTCGCGAGCCAGGCGTCGTACGCCTCGATACGGGCGACGAGTTCTGCCGGGTCGCCGCCCAGGGGCATCTGGCGGGCCCACGCCAGGACGGGCCGTCGGCTGTCGGGGGTGGGGAAGGGGGCGAGGTAGGTGGCCAGTTCCCCGGCGGCCACCGGGGTGAGCACGCCTCCGGTGAACGCCTGGCGCACGAAGAGGTTCTGGTCGAGCACCATTTCCTCGCCCGTGCCGGGGGTACGGATCGCCTCGGAGCGCTTACGTGCCTGCGCGGACAGGTCTTCCCAGGCCATCGGCTTCACGATGCTCTCCAGGAAGGCCAGGCCGAGCACCCGTTCGGGGTGTCTGGCCGCCCAGTCGAACGCGAGCGCGCCGCCCCAGTCGTGACCGATGAGGACCACCCGGTCCAGGTCGAGCGCGTCGAACCAGGCGTCGAGATAGCGGGCGTGGTCGGCGAACTGGTAGGGGATGTCCGGCTTTCCGGACCGGCCCATCCCGATCAGATCCGGGGCCAGGAGCCGCCCGCGGCCGACGCCTGATGTGACGTTGCGCCACAGGTGGGAGGAGCTGGGGTTCCCGTGGAGGAACACGAAGGCCGTCCCGTCGCCCGACTCCTCGTAGTACATGGTCGAGTCGAGAACACGTGTCTCAGGCATGTCGATTGGTCCTTTCGTCCGAGAGGTCGCGTCGGCCCTTTTCGGTGCGTCGCGTCGCGCACGGCAGTTACTGTACATGGCTACTATGTCCATGGCTACCAAATCTTGTGGCTGCTGAATCCGCGGCCGCGCGATCCAAAGCAGCCCGGCTGCTACGAAGTTCCGCCGACCAGCCCGGCCTCGTACGGCACCCACGCGGCCAGTTCGAACCAGCCGTCGCCACCCGCGCCCACGGTCAACGTCCCGTCCAGCGCCGCCAGCCGGGTCGTCAGATTCCCGATGCCCGACGACCCCGGCCGGCCGCCCGTACCGCGCGCGCCGTCATTGCGTACGACCAGCCGTACGCCGCCGTCCTCGGAGGCCGTCGAGATCGTGCAGGAGCGGGCGTCGCTGTGCCGCAGCACATTGGTCACCGCCTCCCGCAGCACCGCGCTCAGCGCGGTCTCCGCCTCGGCCCCGAGGCCGCCGAGGCCGCCGAGGCCGCCGAGGCCGCCGAGGCCGTCGATGCCGCCGACGCCGCCCAGGCCGCCCAGGCCGTCGTGCGCACCGCGAACGGCCAGGGACACCTCGGCCGAGACGCCCGCGGCGGTCAGCACCGAGCGCACCGAGGCGGCCTCCGCGGTCAGCGACATACTGCCCGCGCCACCGGAGGCCGCCCGCAGATCGGCCTCGCCGCGCTCGGCCATGGCCAGGACGCTCGTGAGCTGCGTACGGGCCTGCTCGGGTGGCAGTCTGCGCGCCAGTTCGCAGGTCAGCAGCATCCCGGCCAGACTGTGGCCGAGCAGGTCGTGCAGGTCACGGGCCGCGCGCAGGCGTTCCTCGACCACCGCCGAGCGGGCCAGCCGCCGCTGCGCCTCCTTGAGTTCGTTCACGATCTGGTCGAGGCGCAGCAGTCCGTAGACGACCAGCCCGGTGACCACGGTGCTGACGGTGTAGTTGACCGTCATCGCGAGCGGCATGCCCAGCCGCGGCCCGATGAGCGCGACGCTCGCCGTCACACCCCCGACCAGCGGCCAGGCCACGGCCCGGCGGAACGCGAGCAGCAGCGGCCCGGCGAGGAACCCGGCGACCCCCAGCCAGGCGCGGCCGAACGCGAGGATCGGCAGATACGTGAACAGCGCCATCACCGCGAGCGCCACCATGTGCCGGCCGCGCACCGAACGGACCTGCAGCGCGATCACCACGGCCAGACAGGCGGCAGCCGGCAGGACCCGGCTGCCAGGCACCATCAGCAGCGCCTTGAGGGAGAAGCCGACCAGCACGGTGATGAGCAGGGTGAGGGAGAGCGCGCGGGCGTGCCGGTCGTCGGCAGGCTCCCGGGGCCGCGGCACGTCCGGAAGCGTGGCCTCCACGACCTGCCGCCCCTCGCGGGTCAGCCCGGTCGTCAGGGTGCCACCCGCATCGGCGATCCGGTCGGGCAGATCGCCCAGGCTCTCGTCATCCGCCGTCCGCGCCCCGTCGCTGACGACGCGCAGCCGGATCCGTCCCCGCTCGGCGGCGGTCTCGATCAGGCAGCCGGTCGCCGCGCCCTGCCGGACGGTGTCGGTCACGGCCGCGCGCAGTACGCCCGCGAGCAGCGCGCCCGCGGGGCCGAGGGGTTCGGTGTGCCCGGTACGCACCTCCACCGGGACTTCGGCCGCGGTCAGCATCGCCCGCGCCGCCGTCACCTCGGGCGCCAGCGACATGGAGCGGTAGGACGCCGCGGAGCGCCGGGCGTCGGCGAGGCAGTCACGCGCCGAGCGGGTGACGTCGGCGAGCAGCCGCTCGGCACGCTCCGGCTTGGCCAGGGCCGCCCGTACGCCCGTGGTGATCTCGGCGAGCCCGCGCCCGAGGCCGTCGCTCAGCTCACCGGCGATCCGCAGCCGCTCCTCGGCGACCGCGGCCGCTGTCAGGCTCAGCCGGGCTGCGTGGAGCTCGTCGGCCCGCTCCGTGAGCCGGGTGAGTCCGTAGATCACCAGGCTCATCAGCACCATGCTGACGGCCGAGTCCACGGGCCCGCGGAGCACCGCGCCGACGGCGACCGGTACGGCCAACGGCCACACCGGGGTCAGCAGGAGCGAGCCGCCGAGAAAGCCGAGGATCCCGACGGAGGTGCCGGTGGTGTACACCGCCGCATAACAAGCGGCTCCTTGTACGGCGAGCAGCCATGGCCATACGGGGTGCCACCGCCGCGGCAAGGGCGGCACGTGGAGCAGACGGAGCAGTTGGATGCCGAACACGACGGGCGCGAGGAACGACCCGCCGACGAGGTAGACGGTCGCGAAGGCGGCCAGCACCACGACGGTGACAGCTCGCGCCGGACCGGACACCAGACCTCCCCCGCCAGCCGCGCCCAGATGCCCAAGATCCTAAACCTTGAAGGGCCTTCGACCGGACGTCGGTCGAAGGCCCTTCAAGGTGAGGCGAATGCGTCAGCCGCAGCTGCCGCCACATGAGCAGGAGCCGCCTGACTGGCAGCCGCAGGAGCAGCTGGAACCGCAGCCGCAGGCGCCCAGGATGGGCAGCGGCGGACGGTGTTCGGCGGCCGGCCGCTGTTGGGAAGTGGGGTTGGGGAAGTCCGCCATTCGCTTTCCTCCTGGACTCGCGGGCGCGGAGCGCCACCAATTCGCTACAGTCCGTAGCGTGCCCTTCGGCACCGGTCAGGGCTTGGCCGTCATGAGGTCGCCACGGCGGCCGAGTGAGAAGCCCCCTCCCTCGGGAGGGGGAGGAGTCACGAGTCGCCTCCTTGGGAGGTCACACCCGCCCTGCCTATGGTGCCGGTTCGGCTACCAGCCGCAGCGGCGCATGGACGGCGCGCGGATGCACGCGCGCCGACCACATGGCGAGCGCACGCCCGGCGCATCGGGCGTGCGCCGGCCGCCCTCACGCCCCCTCGGTGGCCTCCGCCTGCGCGAGCTCGTCGGCGTGCTCCCCGGTGACCAGGTACACCACGCGCTTGGCGACCGAGACCGCGTGGTCGGCGAACCGCTCGTAGTAGCGGCCCAGCAGCGTCACATCGACGGCCGTCTCTATGCCGTGCTTCCAGCGGTCGTCCATCAGGTGCTGGAAGAGGGTGCGGTGCAGCAGGTCCATCGCGTCGTCGTCCTCCTCCAGCTGGAGCGCGAGGTCGACGTCCTTGGTGATGATCACCTCGGCGGCCTTGGCCATCAGCCGCTGCGCCAGCTGGCCCATCTCCAGGATGGTCGCGTTCAAGTCACGCGGAACGGCCGAGTCCGGGAAGCGGAGCCGGGCGAGCTTGGCGACGTGCTGGGCGAGGTCACCGGACCGCTCGAGGTCGGCGCTCATCCGCAGGCTGGTCACCACTATCCGCAGATCCGTGGCCACCGGCTGCTGCCGGGCCAGCAGCGCGATCGCCCGCGCCTCCAGGTCGCGCTGCAGGCCGTCGACCTTCTCATCTGCGGCGATGACGCTCTCGGCGAGCTTGAGGTCAGCGTCGAGTATCGCCGTGGTGGCCCGTCCGATGGCGGAGCCGACCAACCTGGCCATGTCGACGAGGCCGTCCCCGATCGAATCGAGTTCCTCGTGGTACGCGTCCCGCATCAGTGACCCTCTCTCGCTGTCTTTCGCTGCTGACTCTCGGCGGACTCGTCACTCGCCGCCCCCCAGGCTTCCACGTTCCGGCCGGAACGCGTCGGGTTCCGGCATCCGGAGTGAACCGCCACTGACTCCCCGGTGAACTCTGGGAAACGTCTCCCCACGGGTGCCCGTCTGGGGCTGTGGAGCTGTCTCGTGCCCCGCATAACCTGGATGCATGAACGTGAACGCGGCGATCGCCGCACTGGCGGCGCTCGCCGGGCTGTGCACCGGCGTCATCGCCATGCTGGCGTTCCGCTGGAGCGAACGCGAACAGGCGAAGCCTACGCGCTCCTCACTGCACACGGACGCTGTGCTGCCGCCAGGCGTGGACACCGTGCTCTCCGTCCTGCGCTCTTCGGCCGTCGTCCTCGACGAGGCGGACGCCGTGGTCAAGGCCAGCTCCGCGGCGTACGCGCTCGGGCTGGTCCGCGGCGGGAAGCTGGCCGTCGAGCCGATGCTGCAGATGGCCCGCGACACCCGGCGGGACGGCGAGATCCGCCAGATCGAACTGGACCTGCCCCGGCGCGGCACGGGCCGCGGCGAAGCCCTCGCGGTGTCGGCCAGAGTCGCCCCGCTGGGCTCCCGCCTGGTGCTCCTGCTGGTGGAGGACCTCACCGAGGCCCGCCGGATCGAGGCCGTACGGCGCGACTTCGTCGCGAACGTCAGCCATGAGCTCAAGACCCCCGTCGGCGCGCTGTCGCTGCTGTCCGAGGCCGTCATGGACGCCTCCGACGACCCCGAGGCGGTCACCCGCTTCGCCGGCCGGATGCAGATCGAGGCGACCCGGCTGACCAGCCTGGTCCAGGAGCTCATCGACCTGTCGCGGGTGCAGAACGACGACCCCCTGGAGGACGCGGAGCCGGTCCGCGTCGACGAGCTGGTCGCCGAGGCCATCGACCGGTGCCGCCACCAGGCGGGCACCAAACAGATCACCATGGCCACCGGCGGCACCGCCGATCTGCACGTATGGGGCAACCGCGGCCAGCTGGCCGCCGCGCTCGGCAACCTCGTGGAGAACGCCGTCAACTACAGCCCGGCCCGCACCCGGGTCGGCATCGCGGCCCGCCGTATCCCTGCCACCGGCGGCGATCAGATCGAGCTCGCCGTCACCGACCAGGGCATCGGCATCTCGGAGAAAGACCGCGAGCGGATCTTCGAGCGCTTCTACCGGGTGGACCCGGCACGCTCGCGACAGACCGGCGGGACCGGGCTCGGGCTCGCCATCGTCAAGCATGTGGCCGCCTCGCACGGCGGGGAGGTCACGGTGTGGAGCGCCGAGGGACAGGGCTCCACCTTCACCCTGCGACTGCCGGAAGCCGGCTCGGTGCGCGACCGCGACCGAGACCGCGACCGCTCGTCGCGCGAGCCGTACGAGACCAACGCTGACCTCGATGGAGAGGACCAGGACCGGCCGTACGAGACCAATTCCTGTGAACCCCTTTCTGCCCCGGAGGTCCTTCCGTGACCCGAGTTCTGGTCGTCGAGGACGAGGAATCGTTCAGCGACGCGCTGTCGTACATGCTCCGTAAGGAGGGATTCGAGGTCGCGATCGCGGCAACGGGACCCGAGGGGCTCGACGAGTTCGAGCGCAACGGTGCCGATCTGGTGCTGCTCGACCTGATGCTGCCGGGCCTCCCCGGCACGGAGGTGTGCCGTCAGCTGCGCGGCCGCTCCAACGTCCCGGTGATCATGGTGACCGCCAAGGACAGCGAGATCGACAAGGTCGTCGGCCTGGAGATAGGAGCCGACGACTATGTGACCAAGCCCTTCTCCTCGCGCGAGCTGGTGGCCCGCATCCGGGCCGTACTGCGCCGCCGCGGCGAGCCGGAGGAGGTCTCCCCGGCCGCGCTGGAGGCCGGGCCGGTACGGATGGACGTCGACCGGCACGTGGTCACGGTCGGCGGCGGCAAGGTGGACCTCCCGCTGAAGGAGTTCGACCTGCTGGAGATGTTGCTGCGCAACGCGGGCCGGGTGCTGACCCGGATGCAGCTGATCGACCGCGTCTGGGGCGCGGATTACGTGGGCGACACGAAGACGCTGGACGTTCATGTGAAGCGGCTGCGCGCGAAGATCGAGCCCGACCCCGGGGCGCCGCGTTATCTGGTGACGGTGCGCGGTCTGGGCTACAAGTTCGAGCCGTAAGCCGATCGTTTCACTTTCACTGCGAGGGCCCTGGAAGCGACTTCCAGGGCCCTCGCAGTGGTTGCTGCCGGTGCCGTCGGGTCAGTGGCCCGTCGGGGTCGGTTCGCCCGAGGCGATGCCGTTGGCCGGCGTGCCGCTCTCGTTCTCCGCGGCGCCGGACGGCTTGTTGGTCGCCGTGGCGCTGCCGGACGCCGTGGAGCCCGGCTTCTTGGTGCCGGTCTGCTCGCCGGCCGGGGTGGTGGGCGCCGTGGTGGTCGGGGTCGAGGTCGGCATCTGCGACGGGCCCCAGTCCTCGAAGTAGTGCGTCGCCGGGACCACGAACGCCGTGATCGGCACATCGCCCGTCTTGCTGAGGTCGAAGACGATCGACTGCGCGTCGCCGTTCCTGGGGGCCTCGCGCCCGTTCTCGATGACCGCGGAGGGGTTGCCCTTGCCGCCGAGGAGCACCGAGCCGCCGGCCGGGACGATGACCGCGCCGCTGCCCTTGGCCGGGGACAGCTTCACCTTGGTGCTGGTCCCGGGGAGGGTGATGGCCTTGAGGGTCTGGTTGTCCCCGCCGTTGTTGAAGATCTTGGCCGTGATGACGGCCGGGCCCTTCGCCTTGCGGTCCGGCTGGGTCACGATGGTGGCGTTCTGGATCTTGATATCGCCGATGGATGTCGCGGCGTTGTCCGGCTTGACCTGCAGCGTCTGCGCGTTGTCCCCGGCCGCGCAGGCGGAGAGCGAGGCGACCGAGACCACGAGGGCGGCGGCGGCGAGGGCGCCGCGTCGAAGGCTGCTGCTCACGGCGGCGGCATCTCCTAGGGCTAGGTAAAAGTTGGATCAGCGGGCTTAGGTTACCGATCCCCCCGTCCGGGGCCGCACCCGACCCACCCGGGGTTGCCCATGCCTGCCCGTCGCACCGCGCGGGGCACCGCCCGGGGCCGCGGAGAGGCGGTGGCCAAGGACGCGGCCCGATGCGATCTTCGGCTTCTCGGATCCACTTCTGACGTGCGTGTCCGATGTACGCGGTGAATATCGGTCCGGTGATGGAAGGAGCGATTATCGGTAAGGAATGTGTGGACGTCCGAGAATTGATCAGCACTCTTGATCCACTCTTGATCCACCCCTGATCCACTCTGGCGTGATCAATTCGGGAAAGACGATGGGATCACTCGCTCCAGGCCCGAACGGAGTAGCGGAAGTCCTTCGACTGGACTCCGGCAAAACGGGACGTAAGGTCACTCGTGAGGGGTTGTTGGGGGGTGTAACGTGCGGGTTTCACTACGCCCGTGCAGCCACTCTCACCTGCGAATACCCGGTTCCGCAGGCCCCGCCCAGCACGTTCCGCCCGCTGTTGTCAAGCCCCGAGATATGCCCTGACCTGCGAAAACGCCATTCAGAAGAAGGCGTTCCCGTGTTACCCTGGATAGCCACGGAAGGGGTACCTGTCACATGACGTTCAAGGTTGGCGACACCGTGGTCTATCCCCATCACGGGGCCGCGCTGATCGAGGCCATCGAAACTCGCCAGATCAAAGGCGTGGACAAGACCTACTTGGTGCTGAAGGTCGCTCAGGGTGACCTGACGGTTCGTGTGCCGGCGGACAATGCGGAGTTCGTCGGTGTGCGTGATGTGGTTGGCCAGGACGGGCTGGACCGGGTCTTCGAGGTGCTGCGCGCACCGTACGCCGAAGAGCCGACGAACTGGTCCCGTCGCTACAAGGCAAATCTCGAGAAGCTCGCCTCCGGCGACGTTATCAAGGTCGCCGAAGTGGTGCGCGACCTGTGGCGCCGAGAGCGGGAGCGCGGACTCTCCGCCGGTGAGAAGCGCATGCTTGCCAAGGCACGCCAGATCCTGGTGAGTGAGCTCGCCCTCGCTGAGAACACCAACGAGGACAAGGCCGAGGCCCTGCTCGACGAGGTCCTCGCGTCCTGACACATAGATGCCGCGGTGCCCGAGTGATTCAGACACAGTCTGTCGCCGGGCGCTGCGGCATGTGCGCATACCGGTGTCGCCGAGGATTCCGGTGCCCTGAAGTGCCCTGAAGTCCGGCCCACTGTCACCCCGGGTCACCACGGCCGGCGCTCCGGCCGACCGCCTGCCGGCTCCGCGCCGACGGTGGCCGACGGTGTTGGTGTGCCGGGCCCGGGCAGCTGGCTCGACCAGTCGTCACGGAAGGGGCTGGTCGGGGCATCGCGCCCGGCACGCTGTGGCCATACCCATTTCGGTCGAGGAAGCAAACCTGAACGCCAACTCAATGTCCGTCTCAGGGCAGTCCGCGAATCCCGGGGACAGCGAGAGCCC
>NZ_MUNE01000497.1:0-23226 GCF_002154605.1 Streptomyces milbemycinicus
CCGCCACCGCCCTGGCCGCCGAGCACGTGGAGACCCACGCGGCGGCCCTCGGCATCAGCGGCTGAACCAGTCCTGCCCCCGGCCGGTGATCAGCGCGCCGCCGATCGCCAGGGGGAGCACCAGGCTGATGACCACGGAGGTCTCGCTCACGCCCTGAAGGCCCAGCCACACGGCCAGGATCCCGAACAACGCGCCCACCACGGCCAGCGTCTCGACGATGACGAACACGGTCCACACCCATCCGAACCGCTTCTGGGCGAACAGGCTGGAGACGGCCAGCAGCACCGCCACAGCGATGGAGAAGTACGCGAGCCCCCGCGCCAGACCGGGCGACGCGACCTCCTGGCCGTGGTCGAGCCGGCTGTCCACTTCGGACAGCACCGAGCCCCCGGCGACCAGGTTGGTCACGGCCTGAGCCCATACGCCCGCCACGGCGAACTTGACCCTGCCCGGCATGCGCTCCAGGACCTGAGCGGCCATCAGATCTCACCTTTCCCTCGATGCACCACATGCGCACCACATGCGCCGCATACGCCACATGCACCCCACGGCCGAGGCGGACCCCCGACACCTCCAGACCGTCCCGTACCCGGGTGGGGACCGGTCCCGGGCCCGGGGGTCGATCACCCGGATATGTGCACGGGCTCAGTCCTCGGACGTGCGGGGCGTTTCGGTGCGGTAGGAATGGCCCAGTTCAGGGCCGAGTCCGAAGTAGTGACGGAAGTTGTAGACGAGCGGGCTCCAGGCGGCGGGATCGACGTGGTCCGTGCCGGGCACGACGATGCGGGGGTCGGCGTGGACCTTACGCACCACGGCCTCGACAATGACGAACCCTCCGGCGACATCCGGCCGCACCCGCTCGGCGCGGGCCTCCAACTGGACGGGGCACTCGGCGACGCGCGGCGGCCGGACCACATCGGACGGTTCCTCGTGCAGTCCGGCCGCACCGAACTTGTCCGGCTCGAACCGGCACCCCTTCGCCTTGGTCGACGGCACCGGACTCCGCCCGGTGAGCGGCGCCAGCCGCTCCACCGCCTGCCACTGGTCCGGGGCGGGCAGATTGATCACGACATCGGGCCGGCCGCGGAGGTTCCGCGCAGTCTGGCCTTCCCGCCCCAGTCCGAGCACCACCGTGGACGTTTCGGCGGACGCCGAAGCGCCCGCCCGGCGGTCGTTGTCAGCGGTGGCTGAAACGATCGCGCCATGACAGATACTGCTGCCATCGCCGCCTACTGGGACGCCGCCGCGCCGGACTTCGACGACGAACCCGATCACGGCCTGCGGGCCGAGCACACCCGCCGGGCGTGGGCCCGCCTCCTGGAGAGCTGGATGCCTCCCGCCCCGGCCCGCGTGCTGGATGTGGGCTGCGGCACCGGCTCGCTCACACACCTGCTGGCAGCGGCCGGACACCACGTCACCGGCGTGGACCTCTCACCCCGTATGGTCGACCAGGCCCGGGCCAAGCTCACCGCCGCCGGCCTCACCGGCACCTTCCTCGTCGGGGACGCCGCCCAACCGCCCACCGGCGAAGACCGCTTCGACGCGCTGCTCTGCCGCCACCTGCTGTGGACCCTGCCCGACCCACACGCGGCCCTGCGCCAGTGGACCGCCCGGCTGCGCCCCGGCGGCACCCTCATCCTGGCCGAAGGCCGGTGGCGCGAGGCCGGACAGAGCGGCGTCCCGTACGTGGCCGGCGCCGAAACCCTGCCCTGGCACCAAGGGATCACCGCCGAAGACCTGACGGCCGCCGTCCGCCCCCTCGTAACCGAGCTGCGCATCGACGACCTCAGCGGCAACGGCGAGCTGTGGGGCGGGCCGGTGAGCGATGAGCGGTACGCCCTGATCGCCCGCATCTGAACCAGGGCGGCCCGAGGGCCGGGAAGGGAGTCGTGTGATGTTCAGCGGGATCAACGGCTCCGGAACCGGGAAACCGCGGGTAGACGATTGCCATCAGCGGTCGACCGCACACGGCGGTCGAGGGAAGGTCTAAGGGCGGGAATGGACAAGGTACTTGCGGGCCTGGACGAGGCGGTCGGCGCCGGGGATCCCTGGGAGGGCGTGGACGCGGAGGCCGTGGCGCGGGCGGCCCGGCGGCAGGGCGAGCGGCCCGTGCCCGGCGTCGAGGACATGGCGTCGTATCTCGCCGCCCAGGTGGCCGACGACTCCCACCGGGAGGTCATCGGCCCGCTGCTGGACGGCCAGGGCGCGAGCGGGGTCGTCGTCCGGCGCGGTGCGGTCCTCGCGTCCTGGGGGGATCCGACGCGCGTCGAGATGGCGTACAGCGCGACGAAGAGTGTGCTGGCTCTGGTGGCCGGTATCGCCCACGACGACGGGTTGCTGGTCCTCGACGAGCCGGTCGCGGTCCGCGTCGGGCTGCCGCAGTTCGCCGATGCCCATGGGCGGGGGATCACCTGGCGCCATCTGCTGGACCAGACGAGCCAGTGGGAGGGCGAGCTGTGGTCCAAGCCGACATCGGTGGACGCGCAGAGCACGCGGGAGGGCACCGAGTCGCCCGGTGGGCCGCCCGGTGAGGGCTGGGCGTACAACGACGTCCGCGTGAACCTCGCCGCCCTGGCGCTCACCGCCCTGTTCCGCCGGGCGCTGCCGGATGTCCTGCGGGACCGCGTCATGAACCCCATCGGCGCCTCGTCGTCCTGGTCCTGGCACGGCTACGCCAGTTCCTTCACGGACGTCGACGGCACCCGCGTGCCGGTGGTCTCCGGCGGCGCCCACTGGGGCGGGGGCCTGTGGATCAACGCGCTGGACCTGGCCCACCTCGGGCACCTGTGCCTGCGCGGCGGCCGATGGGGCCGGCGGCAGGTCCTCTCCGCCCGCTGGATCGAGCACATGTGGACCCCGTGCCGGCACAAGCCCAACTACGGCCTGTCCTGGTGGCTCAATGACCACCACACCGTATGGCCCACCGCCCCGGCGACCGGCCGCTGCGCCCGCGGCAATGGCGGCGGCCACCTGCTGTGGGTCGATCCGTCCCGCGACCTGGTCATCAGCTCCCGCTGGGGCGCGGAGGTCGAAACCCTGCTCGCCGCGGTCTCGCAGGCGGTCGAACCGGGCCCGCCCATCGTGTGAGGCCGCATGCCCGTTGATGGGCTGTTGACTCACCCATCTAGGGTTTCCTGGCGAACTGTTCACCGAACCGGGGGAGGTGTCGTGCGAGCGGCCGTACGTGCGGGGATAGCAGGCCACGCCGTCATGCTGACGGCCCTCCTCACCGGGTGCGGCAGCACAGAGGCGCCGCCTGATGCGCGGCGTCCGGCCGCGGCGGGGGACCCGTCGGGCACCCCCTCCACGGCGCCCGGCGTCGACGGCGAGGCCGACCCGGAACGGGTTTTCACCGCAACCGAGCTGAAGGCTGCCCTGCTGCCCGCCGCGGCGCTGGGCAGGCACGCGAAGGTCACCGGGACGTACCTGGGGCTCTTCGGCCGGTACGGGGGAGGCGACTGGACCCAGTGCGAGCCCGGGGACGACCTGCGCGTGGAGATGAGGGGCTTCGAGGGGGCCAGCGCCCAGCAGACCGTGCATCTTGCACGCGCCGCGGAGACCGGCCGGAGCGTCACCGTACAGCTGGTGTCGATGCCCGCCGGGCGCACCGAGCGCTATCTGGAGATCCGGCGCCGGCTCCACGAAGCCTGTCCGGACGTCACCGTCGACACGGAGGCCGCCCCCGTCCAGGAGCACCACGAGGCCCGGGAGCTCGCCGCCCTCGGCGACGAGGCGCTGCTGGAGATCTCGCGGCAAACCGGCAGTGACGAGTACGACGGCACTCCGTCCTACGCCGTCGACGTCCGCGTCGGAGGCGTGCTCGCCATCGTGACGTCCGGCGGTGACAAGGAAACCGGCATCTCGCTCGCCGCTCGGACCGCCCAGCGGATCCGCGCCGAGTTGTACGCGGCAGGCGGGACTTCGGACCGCGCCCTCGCCACCCGGTCGACGTTCCTGCCCTTCGGCGGCCCCACGGAGCGTGTCAGTTCGCCCGGCCGGCGGTCGTAGCGTCAAGGCGCTCCCAGAGACCGGCCAGGTGCGCGTGCAGGACCTCGTCGGCCTCCTCGGAGGTGAGGTGGCCGATGAGTACGTGGCTGGTGAGGCCGTCCGCGAGGGCGAGCAGGGCCCGGGCCTCGCGCCGTGGTCCGGGCGGCGCGGGGTCTTTGCCGACGGGGGCGCTGCCCGTGGCCTCCGTGGCCTCTGTGGCCTCCGTGATGAGGCGGGCGAAGAGGTCCTGGAGGGCCGCATAGCTGGTCCTGAGGGTGTCGGCGAGCGGCTCGCTGACGGCGGCCTGGGCGACGAAGGCGAGCCAGACCCGTGCCTCCGCGCGGTGTTCCTCGCGGAGCAGGGCAACCTCGGTGGCCGCGTGGCCCAGGGCGGTGGCGGGCGGCTGGGCCGGGCCGCCGCCCAGCCGCGTCCGCACGCGTTCGGTGATCCGCTCGCCGACGTAGCCGACGGCGAACAGGAGCATCTCCTCCTTGCTGCGGAAGCAGCGCTGAACAGCCCCCATGGAGACCTGCGCGACGGCGGCGACGTCGCGCAGGGTCACGCCCTCCAGCCCGCGTTCGTCGGCGATGAGGCAGATGGCCTCGGCGATCCGGCGGCGTCTGCCTTCGTGGTCCACCTGCCGTGGCATGCCCGGTCGTCTCCCCTGCCGTCTTTTCCGATGCGCTTGCATCGATCCTAGGCTACGGTTCCGATGCAAGCGCATCGAAACGTGTACGGGAAGGACAGGGGTCGTGCAGAACGCCCTGTGGAAGATGTCAGCCGCCGCCCAGGCGCAGGCAGTTCGCGACGGAGACATCTCGGCCGTGGAACTGGTCGACAGCCATCTGGACCGCATTGCCGAGGTCAACCCGCAGGTGAACGCGGTCACTCAGCTGTTGGCCCAGCGCGCCCGGGAGGCCGCGGCGCAGACGGACCGGAGGCGGGCCGCGGGCGAGCGGCTGGGCCCTCTGGCCGGCGTGCCGTTCACCGTGAAGGAGACCACAGCCGTCGAAGGCGTACCGACCACGCTCGGGTCCGCGCGCTTCCGCGACCTGGTGGCGCCGGCCGACGCGCCCCCGGTGGCACGGCTGCGTGCGGCGGGGGCGATACCGATCGGGCACAGCAACATGCCCACCCTCGTCCTGGCCGGCATGCACACCCGTAGCGAGTTGTTCGGCGACACCGTCAACCCGTGGGACCCGGCCCGGACCCCGGGAGGCAGCAGCGGCGGCGACGGGGTGGCCGTCGCCACCGGCATGGCCGCGCTCGGACTCGGCAACGACTCCGGCGGGTCGGTACGGATCCCGGCCTCGTTCTGCGGTGTGGCGGGGCTGAAGCCGACCACCGGGCGGTTTCCCGCCGACCACCGCGTCCTCGGCCAGGACGATCCCGGGCCCGCCTCCCAACTGCTGGTCACCGACGGGCCCCTGGCACGCGGCGTCGCCGACCTGCGGCTGGCGTACGAGGCGCTGGCCGGGACCGATCCGCGCGACCCGCGGGCCGTGCCCGTACCCGCATACGGTGAGCGGCTGCCGGGGCCGCTGAAGGTCGCGGTCGTCGCCGACCCCGGAGGCCACGGCGTCCACCCCACGGTGCGCGGGGCCGTCGCGACCGCGGCCGACGCGCTGCGGGACGCCGGGTACGACGTGCGGGAGGTGGCGGACGTTCCGCGGTTGGACGAGGCGCTGGAGGCGTACCACCGGATCACCGTGACCGAGTTCGCCCCGACCTGGCCGGCCGTGCGGAAGCTGCTCGGCGAAGGTGGAGACCGCTACATCGGGATGACCATGGAGCAGACCCCGCCCGCGACCGCCGAGGAGTTCATGAAACTGATGGGCGCCTGGTTCAGCATCCGCCGGTCCTGGGCGGAGTTCCTCGACGAGTACCCGCTGCTGCTGGGGCCGGTGTTCACCGAACCGCCCGTCGAGCCGGGGCTGGAGTCACGCGACAGGGCAGGACGGCAGCGGGTCGGGGCGGGTATGCGCCTGTGCTCGGTGACCAGCTTCGTGGGGGTGCCCGGGGTGGCCGTACCGACCGGATTGAGTGATGGGCTGCCGTCCGGTGTGCAGATCGTCGGGCGCGCGTTCCGGGAGGACCTGTGCCTGGCCGCCGCCCAGGAAATCGAGGACCGCCTCGGAGTGCTCACACCGGTCGACCCGCGCCGGCACTCCACAATGGGCCCATGAGCACCACCATCACCTTCGTCCGCGGCGACATCACCGACCAGCACGTCGACGCCATCGTCAACGCCGCGAACTCCTCCCTCCTCGGCGGCGGAGGCGTCGACGGCGCCATCCACCGCCGGGGCGGGCCCGAGATCCTGGAGGCGTGCCGGGCGCTGCGGGCGTCCCATTACGGCAAGGGGCTGCCGACGGGGCGGGCCGTGGCCACGACCGCGGGGCGGCTGCACTCCGAGTGGGTGATTCACACGGTGGGGCCCGTGTGGTCGGCCACTGAGGACCGCTCGGACCTCCTCGCCTCCTGCTACCGCGAATCGCTGCGGGTCGCCGACGAACTCGGCGCCCGTACGGTCGCGTTCCCGGCCATCTCGACCGGCGTCTACCGGTGGCCGATGGAGGACGCCGCCCGTATCGCCGTCGAGACGGTGCGAGCGGCGGAGACCGCGGTCGAGGAGGTCAGGTTCGTCCTCTTCGACGAGCCCGCGTACGCGGTGTTCGCCGCGCACGCGGGTTAGGGCGCGGTCGGGGCGATCAGCAGACCGCGGTCAGCAGGCAGCCGTTGCCCGCAAGGTCTCGCGATGCGCGCGGTTCGTGGCCATCAGCCCTTCGAGTGCGTCCCGGGTGTGGATGAGTTCGTCGATGTGGCGGGAGAGCCGGTCGTGCTCCTGTGCCATCCGCTCCAGCGCGGCGTCGGAATTCTCCTCGCTGGGCGCGTCGACACACGGCAGCAGTTCGTAGATAGTGCGGCTGGACAGACCCGCGGCATACAGCCGCTGGATGAACGTGACCCGTTCGACCTCGTCATCCGTGTAGTGCCGCTGCCCGCTGGCGCTGCGGGTACTGGTGAGCAGCCCCTGTTCCTCGTAGTAGCGCAGGGATCTGACGCTGACCCCGGCTCGTGCGGCGAGCTCCCCGATGCGCATGCCGTCCTCCCGACTGTGACCTGCGGCACAGAGCCTTGCCTCTGACATCCATGTGAGGTTTTAGCGTAACCGCCGAGCGCCCGAGAAGCGGGCGCCGCGGATCGCGGAGGAAACCCGACGTGACGACGACGACCCTTTTCGACAGCTATCGGCTCGGCGACCTGACGCTGCCCAACCGGGTGGTGATGGCCCCGATGTCGCGGATCCGGGCCGCCGACGGCGGTCTGGCGACGCCGTCGATGGCGACGTACTACGCGCAGCGGGCGACCGCCGGGCTGATCGTGACCGAAGGCGTGCAGCCGAGTCTGATCGGGCAGTCCAATCCGGGTACACCGGGGCTGCACACCGATGAGCAGGTCGCCGCGTGGCGCCCGGTGACCGCCGCCGTGCACACCAGCGGCGGCCGGATCTTCGCCCAGCTCATGCACGGCGGGCGGGTCTCGCACCCGGACACCACGGGTATGCGCCCGGTGGGGCCCTCGGCCGTCGCCGCCGTCGGCGAGGTGTTCACCCCGACCGGGCCCCAGCCCACGCCGACGCCGCGCGCCCTGGAGACCGCCGAGGTGCCCGAGCACGCCCGGTCGTACGCGCAGGCCGCCCGCCGTGCCATCGACGCCGGCTTCGACGGTGTCGAGCTGCACGGCGCCAATGGCTATCTGATCTCGCAGTTCCTCTCCTCGAACGCCAACCTGCGCACGGACCGCTACGGAGGCTCGGTCGCGGGCCGGATCCGGTTCGCCGTCGAGGCGGTGTCGGCGACCGTGGAGGCCGTCGGCGGGGCCAGGACCGGTATACGGCTCTCCCCGGGCGGGACGTTCTGGGGCGTGGCGGAAGCCGATGTTCCAGAGCTCTACACCGCGCTGCTGACCGAGCTGGCCCGGCTTGAGGTGGCGTACGTGCATCTCGAAGCCACCGCCGACGAGGAGGTGCTGGTGGGGCTGCGCCGTGCGTGGCCCGGCACCCTCATCATGAACCCGGTGCTTCCGATGGGCCCGAAGCAGACCGGGCGGACCGAGGCCGACCACTGGCTCGGGCTGGGGGCCGACCTCGTCAGCTTCGGCCGCGCGTTCATCGCCAACCCCGACCTGGTCGAGCGGCTGCGCACCGGGCTTCCGATCGCCCCCGCCGACGAGGCCACGTACTACCAGGGTGGCGACGCGGGTTATCTGACCTATTCGGCGTATCAGCACACCGTCTGACGCCAGGCCCGCCGGTACTCGCTCGGCGACACTCCGATGTGCCGGAGGAAGTGGTGACGGAGGTTGTTGGCCGTGCCCAGGCCGCTGAGTTCGCCGATCTTCTCGATGGGGAGGTCGGTCGACTCCAGCAGGGACTGGGCCCGCCCGAGGCGCTGGGTGAGCAGCCACTGCAAGGGCGTCGTCCCCGTGGCCGCCTGGAGCCGACGGTAGAAGGTGCGGGGGCTCATCGCGGCCCGCAGCGCCAAGTCCCGCACCGTCAGGGGCCGGTCGAGGTGGGAGCGGGCCCAGTCGAGTACGGGGGCCAGTGCGTCGTCGTCGGTCGCGGGCACGGACAGGTCGATGAACTGGGCCTGGCCGCCGGGCCGGTGGGCGGGCACCACCATGCGGCGGGCCAGCTGGTTCGCGACATGGGCGCCGAAGTCGCGGCGTACGAGGTGGAGGCAGAGGTCGAGCCCGGCGGTCAGGCCCGCGCTGGTGAGCACGTCGCCGTCGTCCACGTACAGCACCGAGTCGTCGACCCGCACCTTCGGGTAGCGCTCGGCGAGTTGGGCGGTGTGCTGCCAGTGGGCCGTGGCGGGCCGCCCGTCGAGGAGCCCGGCCTCGGCGAGCGCGAAGGCGCCGGTGCACAGGGAGACCATGCGGGCGCCCGCGTCGTAGGCCCGGCGCAGGGCCAGGATCAGCGCCTCCGGCAGGGGTTTGCCCTCTTCGACACAGGCGTCGGGCACCGACGGCACGATGACCGTGTCGGCTCCGACCAGGTCGTCGAGGCCGTGGCCGGTCCGCAGCACGAGCCCGGTGCCGGCGGCGGCGTCGGCGTCCTTGGGTCGCTCACCCTCTCCCGTGCCGCACAGCATCAGCTCGTACCAGGGGTCGGCCAGGTCGGCCTGCGCCTTCCCGAAGACGGTGCAGGGGATGCTCAGCTCGTAGAGGTCCCAGGAGGGGAGCCCGATCTCCTCGGTCACGACCACGGCCACGGAACCAGCGCTCATGCCTCGCAGCGTATGGCAGGAATTTGGTGATGGCCGTCATCGGTGTCACTGTCCGCGGCCGCCGGGCGCTGCGAGCGTGGGAGGTGAGTGATCAACCGCTGTGTGCGGACGTACGAGGAGTTGTGAGTTGAACGCTGACCACCAGGCCGTCACGGTCATCGGACTGGGCTCGATGGGCTCGGCGCTGGCCGCCGCGCTGCTCGACCGCGGCCACCGGACCACCGTGTGGAACCGCTCGGCGGACAAGGCCCGGCCGCTGGCCGGCCGGGGCGCCCGCCCGGCCGCGACGCCCGGGGAGGCGGTCGCGGCGAGCCCGCTGATCGTCGCCTGCGTACTGGACTACGAGGCGCTGCACACCGTCCTCGACCCCGTCGCCGACACCCTCGCGGGCAAGGTCCTGGTCAACCTCACCTCCGGCTCACCGGAGCAGGCCCAGGAGATGGCCGTTTGGGCCCGGTCCCATGACGCCGACTACCTCGACGGCGCGATCATGACCACCCCGCCCGGCGTCGGCAGCCCCGAGATGATGTTCCTCTACAGCGGTCCGCGCGCCGTCTTCGAAGCCCACCGGCCGACCCTGGCGGCCCTGGGCGACCCCCTGCACCTGTCCGACGACCCCGGCCTGGCCTCCCTCTACGACGCGGCCCTGCTCGGCCTGATGTGGTCCACCATGGCCGGCTGGCTGCACGGCACCGCGCTGGTCGGCGCCGAGAAGACGCCGGCCACGGCCTTCACCCCGGTAGCGATCCGCTGGCTGACCGCCGTGACCGGCTTCCTCACCACCTACGCACCGCAGGTGGACGCCGGCCGCTATCCGGGCGACGACGCGACCATCGACGTACAGATCGCGGCCATCGAGCACCTGCTGCACGCGGCGGCGTCCCGGGGCATCGACAACGCCCTGCCCGAGCTGCTGAAGTCCACCATGGAGCGGGCCAGGGCCGCGGGCCACGGCCCGGACAGCTTCGCGGGTGTGATCGAGGTCCTGCGGAAGCCGGCGGCCGACCAGTGACCACGACGGCCGCGGCCATCCCTCATCCCACCCCGGAAGCGATGCCCACCGCCGCCCCCTGGGCGGAGCTGCTGTCGGCCGCCGCCGACGACTGCCTGGCTGCTCTCCTCACCACCGCCGACCAGGACTGGTCACGCCCGGCCCACGGCCTCGACTGGACCTGCCGGGAGACCCTCGACCACCTCGCCCTCGGCCTGACCGGCTACGCCGGACTGCTCATCGCCCGGCCCCAGGACCGCTACATCACGCTCTTCGCCTCGCTCGATCCCGCGGCCCCGGTCCCCGCCTGTCTGGAGGGGATCCGGATCGCCGCGTCCCTTCTCACCTCCACCGTCCGGGACACGGCCGGCCAGGTGCGCGCCTGGCATCCCTGGGGGCACTCGGACGCCGCCGGGTTCGCCGCCATGGGCATCACCGAACTGCTCGTCCACACCCACGACATCACCCGCGCCCTCGGGCTTCCCTGGGCGCCGCCCGACGGCCCGGTCGGTGCCGCGCTCACCCGTCTCTTCCCCGGTGCCCCGGCGGGCAACAGCCCGTTTGACACCCTGTTGTGGTGCACCGGACGTATCCCGCTTCCCGGCCGTCCACGGCGCGCCGAGTGGCAGTGGGACGGAACACCCGAAGGAGACAGGAATGCCAGATCCGCGCCAGGCCCGCGTGTCCGACCACCCCGCGCTGGTGGAGTGCGTACAGACGTGGTGGGGTGACTCCCGCACGCCCCAGCAGGCCCGCGAGCTGTCGCTGTTGCTGCCGAAGCTGTTTCTGCAGTTCTTCTCCGGCACCAGCCTGGTACGGGAGGACGAGGCGGGGGCGGTCGAGGCGTTCCTGGTCGGCTTCTACTCCGGGGACAACGGCCACGAGGCGTATATCCACTTCGTGGGGGTGGACCCGCGACTGCGCGGGCAGGGCGTGGCGCGCGGGCTCTACGAGGCCTTCTTCCGGCGGGCCGCCGAGGCGGGCCGGACGGAGGTGCGCGCGATCACCTCGCCGGGGAACACCGGGTCCATCGCGTTTCACCGGGCCATGGGGTTCGAGTGCGAGGCGGGCGACCGCGAGGTCGACGGGGTGCCCGTGCACAGCGACTACGACGGCCGGGGGCAGGCCCGGGTGTGCTTCCGCAAGCGGCTCGACGGCGCAGCGGTGAGGGCGTTCACAACGCGATGACGTCGCGGTCGATCGAGGGCAGCTCCCAGGGTTCGAGCGTGCCGTCGCACAGCTCCGCGAGGAACTGGACGGCGCCGCCCGCGTAGTGCCACCAGCCGCCGTTGTGGGAAGCGACGGTCACCAGCCAGTCCTGCGGGCCGTCCCCGGTCGTGCTCCACAGGAACATGTCGCCCTGGTTCGACTCCGCCCACGGGAGCAGCCCGCCCGGTGCCGGATAGAGGCGGAGGCCGGCTGTCATGTCGTGTTCCCACCAGTCCTGGAGGTCCTCGGTCAGCGTCTCGCGGATGCCGGCGAGCTGGTGCCGCTCCTGTCCCGGCCCGGGGAGGCCGGCGAGGAGGAAGTCGCCGAGGACGAAGTTGGGGTACCACTCGGCGAGGCGCTTGTAGTCGGCGGGCAGGGCGGTGCCCAGGCCCTCCTCCAGCACCGCCCAGTCGAGCGCGACGGGCTCCGGCCTGCGGTGAGCCGCCAGGCCGGGCACGGCGCGCTCCAGTGCGGCGATCGCCTCGTCCGGATCGGTGAGGCGGCGCGCCGGGGTCTGGGTGCCGATCAGGTCGTCCGTCGGGTCGTCCGTCGGCTCGTGGGGCGGGGTGTCGGTCAGATGGCCGGTCATGGTGCACAGGGTGACACGCCGGTCGGACAGCGGCCCTGGCCGGAGCTGCCGCGCAAGGGAGCCGGGCGGCACCAACTCCCGTTCCAGAACGGCTGATTCCTGTTTCGGACTGCGATCAGTAGTTCACCTTCCCGTCATCTGATCAAGCCCGGAATGTGGGTTTCCGCGAGCACGCTGCCGCCGTGAGACGCATATTCGGAATCGTCCTGGCGGTTCTGCTGATCGGCGGCGTGATTGTCGCTGTCGTCGCGGGACGCGATAAGGACAAGGGCACGGCAACGACGACCGTGCGCGGAGTGATCGGGTCGGAGAAGGCCGAGTTCTTCGCCGACCCCGATGTGGTGAAGGCCCTCGCGGACAAGGGGGTCACCGTGAAGACGGAGACGTCCGGCTCCTGGGCGATGGAGAACCTTCCACTCAAGGGGTACGACTTCGCCTTCCCGAGCAGCGAGTCGCCCGCCGCCGAGCTGGCCCGGAAGGCCGGGGTGAACGGTACGCCGCTGCGGCCGTTCTACTCGCCGCTGGTGGTCGTCGCGCACCGCAACGCGGCCGGGGTGCTGGCCGACAACGGGCTCGCGACGCTGACCGGCAAGAACACCGGCACGCTGAAGATGGCCGCGTACCTCAAGGCCGCCAAGGAGGACCGCACCTGGCAACAGCTCAAGGGTTCGCAGAAGTACAGCGAGCTGAACGGCGTGGTGTCCGTCACCAGCACCGACCCCGCCCAGTCCAACTCGGGCGCGCTGTATCTGGCCGCCGCCTCGTACGTGGCCAACGGCGGCCGTATCGTCGCCAATGACGCGGATGTCGCCCGGACCACCCCGCTGCTGAAGAAGCTCATCAGCGTCCAGGGCGCCCAGCAGTCCAGCTCCGACGCCCCGTTCCGGGACTTCATCAGCGGGGCGGCCAATCCGCTGGTCCTGGTCTACGAATCGCAGGTCGCCTCGCTGCTGATGCAGAAGCAGGACGTCGGCGACATGGTCGTCCTCTACCCGGACGTCACGGTCAACAGCGACCACACCCTGGTGCCGCTGACCCCCGAGGGCCGCAAGCTCGGGGAGCTGCTGAGCGGCGACAAGAAGCTGCGCGAACTGGCCGTGCGGCACGGCTTCCGGCCGCAGGGCGCGGCGTCCGAGTTCATCGCCGCCACCGCGCCCCACACCGCGTACCTCAACCAGCGGCTGACCGGAGTCCGGCAGGCGCCCGTGCCCAAGGCCGAGGTGCTGCGGGACCTCGCGCGACGAGCCAGAAGCTAGGGACAGGGACAGGAGACCATCATGGCCACTGACAACAACGACGACCTGGTCCTCACCCCGCCCGAGCCCGTCGCCCCGGTGCCCAAGGAGAAGGCGGCCGGTCTGGTGCCGGTCGAGGACTCCGCACGGGAGGAGATGGAGCGCCGCGCCTCCGAGTACGTATCCACGCTGGCCGGTCTTGACGCCCGCTCCCCCGAGTTCGCCACCCGGATCGGCGAGATCACGGCGCTCGGCGCGGGCGAGATGCGCGGCGCCGCCCAGCAGTCCAACCGGATGCTGGACCGCACCGTGCGCTCCCTCGCCCAGGGCGACGGCGACGCCCAGACCCGGGTGTCCTCCTCGCTGGTCGAACTGCGCCGCACCGTCGAGGACCTGGACCCGCGCGACACCCAGCTGAAGGGCGCGCGCAAGCTGCTGTCCAAGCTGCCGGGCGGCAACAAGCTGCGCGACCACGTCGCCAAGTACGCCTCCGCCCAGGGCACCCTCAACAAGATCGTCGGCTCGCTGCGCGGCGGCCAGGACGAGCTGCGCCGCGACAACGCCGCCCTGCACACCGAGCGCGTCCGGCTGTGGGAGAGCATGGGCAAGCTCCAGGAGTACGCGGTGCTGGCCGACGCCCTGGACACGGCGGTCGAGCGGCAGATCACGGCCGTCGAGGCCACCGACCCGACGCAGGCGGACGCGCTGCGCGCCGATGTCCTCTTCCCCGTACGGCAGAAGCACCAGGACCTGCTGACGCAGCTCGCGGTGTGCGCACAGGGGTATCTGGCGATGGACGTCGTACGCCGCAACAACGAGGAGCTGATCAAGGGCGTCGACCGGGCCGCGACCACCACTGTCTCGGCGCTGCGCATCGCGGTGATGCTGTCCTCCGCGCTGGAGAGCCAGCGCAAGGTGACCGAGCAGGTCAACGCCCTGCGCGGAACGACCGAGGACCTGATCCGGGGCAATGCGGAGATGCTGGCCACCCAGAGCGGCGAGATCCAGCGGATCGCGGCCGACCCGGCGGTGGGCGTGGAGACGCTGCGCGGCGCGTTCCAGCAGATCTACCGGACGCTGGACGCGATCGACACCTACAAGGCGCGGGCGACCGAGTCGATGGCGACGACGGTGGAGGCCCTGACGGACGAGTTGCAGCAGGCGAGCGCGTATCTGGAGCGCACCCGCTCGGCGAGCGCGGCCGAGGGGAGCCTGCAGTGAACAGACCTGATGGCGCGTCTCGGGGCATGCCCCGGCGCGCCCTTATGGCCCTCGGCCTCGCCGCCGTCCTGCCGATGAGCGCCTGCACCTCGGAGGATGAAGACAACAAGGGGGGCAAGGGAGGCGGTAGGCGCGCCCCCGGCACCCTGCGGATCCTGGCGAGCAGCGAGCTGTCGGACATGAAGCCGGTGCTGGACGCGGCGCGCGAGGCGACCGGCGTCACCGTCGAGGCCACCTGGTCCGGCACCCTCGACGCGGTCGAGCAGGTGGCCTCCGGGAAGGCCGACGGGGCGTACGAGGCGATCTGGCTGTCGTCCAACGACTATCTGCGGCTGCGCCCGGAGACCGCCAAGAAGATCACCTCGGAGACGCCGGTGATGACCTCGCCGGTCGCCCTCGGCGTCAGGGCGGACGTGGTGCGGCGGCTGGGCTGGCATCCGGACCAGGTCACCTGGGCCCGGATCCACCAGGCGGTGGCCGACGGGAAGCTGACGTACGGGATGACCGACCCGGTGCGTTCCAACTCCGGCTTCTCGGCGCTCATCTCGATCGCCTCGGGGCTGTCCGGCGCCCAGTCGGCGCTGCGCGACGCGGACGTACGGAAGGTCACGCCGAAGCTGAAGGAGTTCTTCGCGGGGCAGAAGCTGACGTCCGGTTCGTCCGGGTGGCTGGCCCAGGCGTACACCCGGCGCGGCGACGTGGACGCCCTGATCAACTACGAGTCCGTCCTGCTGTCCCTGAACCGCGACCACCACACCGACCTGACGGTGATCCGCCCCCAGGACGGCGTGGTGACCGCCGACTACCCGCTCACCGCGCTCGCCTCCGCGCCCCAGGACGCGCGGGACTCGGTCCGCGCGCTCACCGAGTATCTGCGGTCCACCGAGGCCCAGCGGACGCTGACCGAGCGGACCTTCCGGCGGCCCGTCGTCACCTCCGTACGGCCCGCGGCCCCGCTGTCCGCCGCCAAGCGGCGCGAACTGCCCTTCCCCGGCACCCGGTCGGTGGCCGACGGGCTGCTCGCCGCGTACGAGAACGAGCTGCGGCGGCCCTCGCGGACGGTGTACGTACTGGACACCTCCGGCTCGATGGAGGGCGACCGGCTCGACCGGCTCAAGGCGGCGCTGACCCAGCTGGCCGGCGCGGACGGCGCGGCCACCGGGGAGCGGTTCCGGGACCGGGAGGAGGTGACGCTGATGCCCTTCGGCTCCGAGGTGAAGGCGGTCCGTACGCATACGGTGCCCGAGGACGACCCGGGCAAGGCGCTCGCCGCGATCCGCGCGGACGCCAAGGCGCTGACCGCCGACGGGGAGACCGCGATCTTCAGCAGTCTGCGGGCGGCGTACCGCCATCTCGCCGAGCGCGCCTCGGCCCTCGGGGACGACCGCTTCACCTCGATCGTGCTGATGACGGACGGGGAGAACACGGCCGGGGACTCCGCCGACGACTTCGAGTCCTTCTACCGCCGCCTGCCCGGGGCACAGCGGACGACCCCCGTCTTCCCGATCCTCTTCGGCGACTCCGACCGCGGCGAGCTGGAGAACATCGCCTCCCTCACCGGCGGCCGGCTCTTCGACGCGACCAAGGGCTCGCTGGACCAGGCCTTCGAGGAGATCCGTGGCTACCAATAAAGCCAGTGAGACCAATAAGGTCCTGCGCTATCTGGAGTCCCGTAAGAACATCGCCGGCAGCGCGGCGGGGGTCGCGGGCCTGGCCCTCACCTTCACCGGTCTCGCGGGCGCCTACTGGCCGGTGGTAGTGGTCGGCCTGTACGGCGCGGGCGCGCTGATCGCCCCGCCCGAGCGGCCCGCGGCGCCGGACTTCGCCGACCCGGCCCGCGAACTGGATGCCCTGCGGGAGGACTTCGCGCGGCTGCGGGACTATCTCGGCGAGGTCGAGCTGCCGCCCGCGGCCTCCGGCCGGCTCACCGAGCTGGACGGGCTGCTGGCGGCGCTGCTCGACCCGGAGCTGGCGGGCGAGGCGCTGATGCTCGACGCGGAGGGGACGTACGCGCTGTCGCGGATCATCCGCCTCGACGTCCCCGAGGCCGTCGACACCTATGCCCGCACCCGCTGGTGGACCCGGCTCACCCCCGGCACGGACCCGCCCGAGCGCCATCTGGAGCGCCAGTTGACGCTGCTGTTCGACGAGGCGAACGCGATGGCCTCGGCCCTGCGGGAGGCGGAATCCCGCCGTCAGCAGACGCATACCCAGTACCTGGAGGACCGGGGGCGCAACAGCTAAAGCTGCCAGGAGGGGGCGCCGGCGGGCGATCGGACGGCCGTTAGGATCCGATCGGCCCGGCGTGCACGGCGGGCCTCGGTACAACGGGGAGCACCACATGAAGAAAAGAACCGGCGGAATCGCCCTGGCCGCCGCCATCGCGACGGTATTCGCCACGGCCCAGACCGCGAGCGCCGCGAACGAGGGCGTGGGCTGGAAGCTGGAATCCGGCTCGCCGTACTACATCACAAATCTGCAGCACAACAGCACGTACACCCTCTCCTTCGTGACGCAGAAGTCGCAGAGCTGGCTCACTTCGTATCTGAAGGTTTCGGTCCAGCAGCTCAACGCCATGCCGGAGGTGAAGAACGCGGGAATCAAGTTCGTACTGTCCACCAAGATCGAGGGCGGGACGAATTACAACAACAAGAAGTACTGCGCCGGGCCGCAGAACCACATCATGTTTCTGCTGAAGTACCGGCCGATGGGGAAGGCGGGCATGTCGCACGCCCTTCCCTGCTACAACACCCGGAACCATTCCGCCTGGGGCGGATATGTCGAGATGGACACCGAGTACTGGACCAGTACGGGCAAGGAAAACACCTGGTTCGGCTCGAACAAGACCAAGGCTCATGCGATGACCACCAACGCGGTCACCCATGAACTGGGCCACATGATGGGTCTTGACCACCCGGACCCGTCCAAGTTCAGCCCGAACGAGAACCGGCCGGTCATGGCCTCGCCGAACGGCGGCTATCTGAACAGCAACGGCGGCAAGTTCACGGCCGCGGATCTGCGTGGCATCAGGAAGCTGGTCTCCAACGGCGCCTGACGCGCGAACAACGAGGCGGGGCCCCGCACATGGGTGCGGGGCCCCGGCCTGTTTCGGCGCGGCGTAACTGTCGCTCAGCCCAGTCGCTCGACGAGCGCGCGGTGCTCGTCCCACATCTCCTGCGGGGTGTGGTCGCCGAAGGTGCGCAGATGGTCGGGGACCAGCGCCGCCTCCTCGCGCCATACGTCCTTGTCGACGGTCAGCAGCAGGTCGAGGTCGGCGTCGGCGATGTCCAGGCCCTCGGTGTCCAGCGCCTCGCGGGTCGGCAGCACGCCGATCGCGGTCTCCACGCCCTCGGCCTTGCCGTCGAGGCGGTCGACGATCCACTTGAGCACACGGCTGTTCTCACCGAAGCCCGGCCACACGAACCGGCCGTCGGCGTCCTTGCGGAACCAGTTCACGTAGTAGATCTTCGGCAGCTTGGTCTGGTCGGCGGTCTTGCCGACCTTCACCCAGTGGGCCATGTAGTCGCCCATGTTGTAGCCGCAGAACGGCAGCATGGCGAACGGGTCGCGGCGCAGCTCGCCGACCTTGCCCTCGGCGGCGGCGGTCTTCTCGCTGGCCACGTTGGCGCCGAGGAAGACGCCGTGCTGCCAGTCGAAGGACTCGGTGACCAGCGGCACCGCGCTGGCGCGCCGGCCGCCGAAGAGGATCGCCGAGATCGGCACGCCCTTGGGGTCCTCCCACTCGGGCGCGATGATCGGGCACTGCCCGGCGGGCACGGTGAAGCGGGCGTTGGGGTGGGCGGCGGGGGTGCCGGACTCGGGCGTCCAGTCGTTGCCCTTCCAGTCGGTGAGGTGCGCGGGCGCGTCCTCGGTCATGCCCTCCCACCACACATCGCCGTCGTCGGTGAGCGCGACGTTGGTGAAGACCGAGTTGCCCCACAGGGTCTTCATGGCGTTGGCGTTGGTGTGCTCACCGGTGCCGGGCGCGACGCCGAAGAAGCCCGCCTCGGGGTTGATCGCGTACAGCTGGCCGTCCTCGCCGAACCGCATCCAGGCGATGTCGTCGCCGATGGTCTCGACCGTCCAGCCGTGGATGGTCGGCTCCAGCATGGCGAGGTTGGTCTTGCCGCAGGCGCTGGGGAAGGCCGCCGCGACGTACTTGGCCTCGCCGCGCGGCGGGGTGAGCTTGAGGATCAGCATGTGCTCGGCGAGCCAGCCCTCGTCGCGGGCCATGACGGAGGCGATGCGCAGGGCGTAGCACTTCTTGCCGAGCAGCGCGTTGCCGCCGTAGCCGGAGCCGTACGACCAGATCTCCCGGGCCTCGGGGAAGTGGGAGATGTACTTGGTGCTGTTGCACGGCCAGGGGACGTCGGCCTGACCGGGCTCCAGCGGGGCGCCGAGGGTGTGCACGGCCTTGACGAAGAAGCCCTGGTCACCGAGGACATCGAGGACGTCCTGGCCCATCCGGGTCATGGTGCGCATGGAGACGGCGACGTACGCGGAGTCGGTGATCTCGACGCCGACCGCGGACAGCGGCGAGCCGAGCGGGCCCATGCAGAACGGCACCACGTACATGGTCCGGCCGCGCATCGAACCCCGGAAGATGCCCTGCTCCCCCGAGAAGATCTCCCGCATTTCGTCCGGGTGTTTCCAGTGGTTGGTCGGGCCCGCGTCCTGCTCGCGCTCGGAGCATATGAAGGTGCGGTCCTCGACGCGCGCCACGTCCGTGGGGTCGGAGGCGGCGTAGTACGAGTTCGGCCGCTTGATCGGATCGAGCCGCTGGAACGTTCCCTTCTCCACGAGCTCCGCGCACAGTCGCTCGTACTCCGCCTCCGAGCCGTCGCACCACACCACCCGGTCGGGCTGGGTGAGCTCGGCGATCTCGCCGACCCAGGAGATCAGCTCCTGGTGGCTGGTGGGGGCTGCGGTGGTTGAGGAAGCCACATTGCTGGGCGCCACGATCGCTCCATTCCGCCGGGACCGCTCCGGTCCGGCGTCACTGATTGAGGGTTGGGCGGATATGTGCACTCATACCCGCCATATGCGATTTTGGACGTTTGGGAGTTATGGAGACAGCTACCCCTTGGGGGCTGCGACCCGGATGCTCAGCTCATCCGGTGCCGACCGCGCTCATTTGATCATCCGACGGCTCGGGCAATCTGTCCAGTGGGCACAGGGTGACCATCACCACTCGAAACAGGGGGGTAACCTACGGTGGCGTAGGTAGCATGTGCGCCATGACTGCCGCCGTGCCCGATCCCGCCGTTGACGCTCCGGTTGACACCACGACAGGGCCTCCGGCAGCTCCGCCGGTCCCCGTCAAGCCACGGCTGCGTGGGTGGCTGCACGCGGTCATGTTCCCCGCCGCGCTCATCGCCGGCGTGGTCCTCACCGCCCTCGCGGACAGCCCGCGCGGACGGCTGGCCTGCGGCATCTACACCCTCACCGCCTGTGCGCTGTTCGGCGTGAGCGCCCTTTACCACCGGGGCGACTGGGGCCCGCGCGCCGCGGCCGTGCTGCGCCGGCTGGACCACGCCAATATCTTCCTGATCATCGCGGGCACCTATACACCCTTCACGCTGCTGCTTCTGCCTGACGGCAAGCAGGAGTTGCTGCTGTGGCTGGTGTGGGCGGGGGCGCTCGCCGGGATCGCCTTCCGGGTCTTCTGGGTCGGCGCCCCGCGCTGGCTCTACACCCCCTGCTATATCGCCCTGGGCTGGGCCGCGGTCTTCTTCCTGCCCGACTTCCTGCGTACCGGCGGCATCGCCGTGATGACGCTGATCGTCGTCGGCGGGCTGCTCTACAGCGTGGGCGCGGTGATCTACGGCACCAAGCGCCCCAACCCCTCACCGCGCTGGTTCGGCTTCCACGAGGTGTTCCACTCCTTCACGCTGGCCGCCTTCGTCGTCCACTACGTGGGCATTTCCCTGGTGGCCTATCAGCACGCCTGACCCCCTCCATCCACTATCGATTGACAGCCCCCACCTTTTGAGAGTTACTGTCACTTGACGGTAACTCTCGGAGGTGTGCCTTGTCTGCTGTCTCCCCTGCCTCAGATGCCTCAGATGCCCCAGGTGTTCCGAATGCGCAGGACGTTCCGGACGCTCCGGACGCGCTGAATCCGCGTCGCTGGTGGGCGCTCGGGGCCCTCGTCGCGGCCCTGCTCGTACTCGGCTTCGATACGACGATCCTCAACATCGCCCTGCCGCAGATGGCCACGGCGCTCGGCGCCGACACCGGCGAACAGCAGTGGATCGCCGACTCGTACACCGTCGTCTTCGCCGCCGGAATGCTCCCCGCCGGTCTGCTCGGCGACCGGTTCGGCCGCCGCGCGATGCTGGTGACGGGCCTGGGGATCTTCCTGGTCGGCTCGGTCGTCGGCACCCTCGTGGACTCCGCGGCCCTCGTCATCGCCGCCCGCGTGATCATGGGCCTGGGCGCCGCGCTGGTCTCGCCGCTGTCCCTGGCCGTCGTACCCACCTTCTTCGGCCCCGAGGAGCGCGCCAAGGCGATCGGCGCCCTCAGCGCGGCCGCGGCGCTCGGCATGCCGCTGGGGCCGCTGGTCGGCGGCTGGCTCCTGGACCACTTCTGGTGGGGCTCGGTCTTCCTGATCAACATCCCCATGGCCGCGATCGCCATGGTCGTCTGCCTGTTCCTGCTCCCCGAGACCCGCGACCCGGCCGCCCCCAAGGTCGACGTCGTCAGCACCGCGCTGAGCGCCGGCGGGCTCTCCGCCCTCGTCTACGGCTTCATCGAGGCCCCGCACCGGGGCTGGTCCGACCCGCTCATCTGCACCATGTTCGGCGCGTCGGCGGCGCTGCTGACCGGCCTCGTACTGCGTGAGCGGCAGGCCGTACGCCCCATGCTCGACCTGCCCCTGCTGCGCCGGCCCGCCTTCCTGTGGAGCGCCGTCACCGCCACGCTGGTGAGTTTCTGCCTGCTGGGCCTGCTGTTCGTCCTGCCGCAGTACCTCCAGGCCGTGCTCGGCTACGACGCCTTCGGCACCGGGCTGCGGCTGCTGCCCATGATGGGCGGGCTGCTGATCTCCGCCCGCGCGGCCGCCCCGCTCGCCGCGCGCTTCGGCGCCCGGCCCGTCATCTCCGGCGGGCTGCTGGTGATCGCCGCGGCCGCGTTCCTGGGCTCACGCACCGAGGTGGACGACGGCTACGGCATGACCGCGCTCTGGCTGTCCCTCACCGGCCTGGGCTTCGGCTTCGGCATCGTCCCGGCCATGGACGCGGCCCTCGGCTCGCTGCCCAAGGACCGTGAGGGCACCGGCTCGGGGCTCCTCATGACACTGCGGCAGGTCGGCGGCGCCCTCGGGATCGCCCTGCTCGGCAGCCTGCTCGCGGACGCGTACGACGACCGGCTGGACACCACCGGACTGCCGCCGGGCGCGGCGGATGTCGCCGGCGACTCGGTCACCGCCGCCCGGCTGCTGGCCGAGCGCCTGCACAGCCCCGAACTCGCGGCCTCCGCCGACCGGGCCTTCGTCCACGGCATGGACCTCACCCTGCTGATCACCGCCGCCGTCTCGCTCGCCGCGGCTGTCCTGACGGCGCTCTTCATGCCGGGTCGAGGCGCGCGGGGCCCGGGGCAGGATGCTCAGGAAACACGGGGCGCAGCGGACACCGAGGCACCGGCCATGGCCCAGGAGCGCACCGATGCCCGACAATGAGTTTCATGGCACGTACCACCCCCACGGCCCCGCCCAAGCTCGGACTGCGTGAGCGCAAGAAGATCCAGACCCGGCAGGCGATCCGGCGCGCCGCGTACCAGCTCTTCCAGGAACAGGGGTACGACGCCACCCCGGTCGACCAGATCGCGGAGGCCGCGGACGTCTCCCCGAGCACGGTCTTCCGCTACTTCCCCACCAAGGAGGACATCGTCCTCACGGACGAGTACGACCCCCTCATCCTGGAGGCGCTGCGCGCCCGGCCCCTCGACGAGCCGCCGGTGGCCTCTCTGCGCCACGCCCTCGTCGATCTGATCCGCCAGTACGCCGAGGACGCCCGCGGGGAGTTGGAGATCAGGCTGACGCTGATCCGACAGGTCCCGGCGCTGCGCGGGCGGATGAGCGAGGGCATGACCCGGACCCGCGACATGCTCGGCGAGGTGCTGGCCGAGCGCAGCGGGCGGGCGGCGGACGACCTCGACGTGCGGGTGGTCGTGGCGGCCGTCCTCGCGGCGGTGCAGGAAGCGATCTTCTATTGCTTCGACCGCGGGCGGATCGAGGACGTGGAGAAGGAGATCGACCGCGCGCTGGACGTCCTGGCCCGCGGTCTGCCCCTGTAGCCCCCGCTCCGGCCCCGGGCGTTACCCCAGCTTCCCCGCCAGCGTCCCCACGTCCGCCGTGGGGGCGTCACAGGTGAACCGGCGGCATACGTACGCCGCGGGCCGCCCCTCCAGCAGCGGGCGGTCCAGCAGCAGCGGCACCTCCCGGGAGCCGGGCTCGCCGACCGCGACCACCGCCCCGGGCGCGGTGCCCAGGAGAGCGGCCCGGTGCAGGGCGCGGGTCGCCGGGTCGCCGTCGGGGCCGACGACGGCCACCTCGCGCGGCCCGTCCAGCAGCGCCTCGGCCACCGCGAGCCCCCAGCCGATGAACCGCGGCACCCGCGCCCCGAGCGCCTGCACCACCCCGAGCGCGCGCTCGGCCGCCTCCCGGGGGCGGTCCTCGCCGGTGACGGCCGCGTACGACAGCAG
>NZ_MUNE01000497.1:23298-23458 GCF_002154605.1 Streptomyces milbemycinicus
GCCCTCGCCGGTGACGGAGGACAGCGCGAGGAAGCCCTCGGCGACATCCGCGTAGTCCTCCAGGACGCCCGCGTGGGCTCCGGCGGTGCCGTCCAGGGAGGTGCGGGCGAGCCGCCCGCGGTCGTCCAGGTGGACGCGCACCAGCAGGTCGGCGGCCGCG
>NZ_MUNE01000498.1 GCF_002154605.1 Streptomyces milbemycinicus
GCGATGTCGTCGAAGCGGCCGTGCGCCACGGGCTGCGGCGTCCTGGTCCAACCGCTGCCGTTCCAGCGCAGGGCGAGTGGCGACCAGTCGGTCACATCGATCCCGGCCGTCCATGTCGAGCCCTCGGCGCTGGAGATGTCGTAGAGAACAGCCTCGCTCAGGCCCTCCGGCACAACGGCACGCCACGAGGCGGTCCGGGCGGTCGCCGGGGCGGCGCCGATCGTTAACGCGACCACCGCGGCGGCCAGGGCCACGGCGACACGGCGTCGGCGGACGGCGCCGCCGCGAGGAGTGGTGTCGGACAAGGAGATCCCCTTCTTCTGGTTCCTCTTCTTCTGGTTCCTCGGATTCGGAACGCGGGGAACGCTCACAGCCGCCCATGACCGCGCCGCTCGGCGAATGTGACCGGACGATGACCGTTCCTCTGCAGCTGCTGTCACATGGCCGCGAAGGCCGATTCACGGGCTTTTCGCGGCTTAGAGTCCCGAGCGTCCCGTCATCTCCCCGACCTTCACGGAGGTTTCCGTTGCGCCAGATACATGTGCGCCCCGCCGCCGCGGCCACGGCCGCCGCCGCCCTGCTGACCGCCGCGCTGACCGGCTGCTCCTCCGGCGGGTCGACCCCGGCGAAGGCGGACGCGAAGGTCGGCGGCGGAGGCTCGGGCGGCGGCAAGGCGGTGACGGTCACCGTCACGCCCCGGAAGGCGGGCGAGCCGGTCAAGGTCGCCGCGAGCGGCGGGACCCTCGCCTCGGTGGCCGTCACCGACGGCCACGGTGGCAGGCTCAGCGGCGCGGTGTCGCACGACCGCCGGACCTGGACCTCGGACCGCAACGCCGCGCCCGGCACCACGTACACGGTCAAGGCGGCCACCCGTGCCGAGGGCGGCGCCGCGGGAAACGCGAAGTCCACCTTCACCACCGCCGCGGCGGGCCTGGTCAACAAGGTGGACTGGCGGCCGGGCGATGACACCACGGTCGGCGTGGCGCAGCCGATCTCCCTCGTCTTCGACCGCCCGGTGGCGAACAAGGCCGCGGTGGAGAAGCAGCTCAAGGTCACCACCTCCAACCACACCGAGGGCTCCTGGGGCTGGATGAAGGACTGGTCGGGGAACGACCGGGTGGACTGGCGGCCCAAGGAGTACTGGCGGCCCGGCACCCGGGTCACCCTGGACGCCCGGCTCAACGGCACCGACTCGGGCGCGGGCGGCGGCTGGTTCGTACGCGACTACAAGCTCGGCTTCACCGTCGGCGCCCGGCAGGTGGTCAAGGTCGACCTCGACAGCAAGCGCCTCACCCTGGAGCGCGACGGCAAGGCGGTGAAGACCTTCCCGGTCTCCGGCGGCACCCCCGGCGCCGACACCGGCTCCTGGCGGGGCACGGAGGTGCTGATGGCCAAGGAGGGCACCATCCGGATGAACTCCGAGACCGTCGGCCTCGGCAACGCCTACGACGAGACGGTCGACTACTCGATGCGGCTGACCTGGTCGGGGACGTACGCACACGCCGCGCCCTGGAACGCCGCCTACTTCGGCAAGGCCAACAGGAGCCACGGCTGCATCGGCATGAGCGACGCCAACGCCGCATGGCTCTACGAGCATGCTCGGGTCGGCGACCCGTTCGAGGTCAAGGGCGCGGAGACCAAGGGGCAGGTGGCGCTGAACAACGGCTTCGGCGACTGGAACGTCGGCTGGGATGAGTGGCGGGCCAAGAGCGCCCTGCGCTGACCCGGGCCCGGACCTGGGCCAAGCGGCCTGCGCTGACGGGATCCGGCCCCGCGCGCCCTCGGCCCCAGGAAGGCTCAGCCCGCTCAGCCCGCTCAGCCCGCTCAGCCCGCTCAGCCCGCTCAGCCGGTCAGCCGGTCAGCCCGCTCAGCCGGTCAGCCGGTCAGCCGGTCAGCCGGTCAGCCGGTCAGCCGTCGGCCACGATACGGGCGAGCCGGCGCGCCTCGTCGCGGGCGCGGCGCGCGATGTCGTCCTCGTCGGCGGTGAGCAGCCGCCCCGACTCCACCACCGGACGGCCGTCCACAAGCGACAGGGTCACCGGCGCCGGCGGGCCGAGGACCAGCGCCGCGACCGGGTCGGCGATCGTGGAGTGGCCGAGGCCGTCCAGCTTCCACAGCACCAGGTCGGCCAGTTTGCCCGGCTCCAGGGAGCCGATCTGCTCGTGGCGGCCGAGCACCCGCGCCCCGCCGTGGGTGCCAAGGCGGAGCGCCTGACGGGCGTTCAGCG
>NZ_MUNE01000499.1 GCF_002154605.1 Streptomyces milbemycinicus
GGGGACGGGACCGCGGCGTGGTTGCCGGTGCGGTCCGAGGACGGTTCGGGTGTTTCGGGTGTGGCGTTCAGCTACAAGGGGGTGATCGATTATCTCTTCGCGCGTGCACCGGAGCTGACCGAGCGATCGTGGGATACGGATGTGCTGGTGGCGGGTGCGGATGTGGCGGGTCCGCATGCGCGTGGCCGTGATCCGCTGGAGTGGCCGGTGGCCGGTCAGGAGCTGGCCAGCGGCACCGGTTTCGACGGGTGGCTGTGGGCCTCCGCCCTGGGTCTGGAGTTCGGGTTCGCCTCGGGTGTCGAGGAGGTGGTGGGCGAGGACGGTGTGACCCGGCAGGAGCCGGTGGTGCGGCTTCAGTTGGCGGAGGGCGACTGGCTGGTGGGGTTCCCTCGGGAGCCGTCGTCGGTGCAGTTGGCGGTGTGGGCTGAGCGGGTGGCGGGTGATCGGCGGCGGGCTGGGGATGTGCTGCGGTGGTGGCGGGCGGTCCGGCTGGTGTACGGGCCGCTGCTGGAGGACGACAAGGCGGCGTTTGACGCTGTGCTGCGTGGTTTCCGCGCGCTGGATGAGTGGCGGCGGGCGCGTCGGCGTGACGCTTCCCCGCTGACCTGGCGCCGTCTGCGGGCCCTGACCGACGAGCACTTCGCCTCCCTCGGGGAGCAGGCCCCGCCGCTGGAGCGGGCGCTGCCGGTGCTCCTGGAGGAGGCCGCGAACAAGGCCGGGACGGAGCTGGAGCTGCACCGCTTCGATCTGACGCCGCGGTATGAACCCCGGCGGGCGTGGGAGGAGGCTCCGGAGTCCTCGGTGGCGGGCCGGGCGGGTACCGCCGGTGGGCCGGGAGGCCCCGGGCGCCGTGGCCTTCCGCGGTGGTCGGATGTGCTGCGGCTGGGTTCGCGTTCGGGGGGCTTGCGGGGCGGTTCGCCGGATGCGGGTGTGGATCCGCTGGCGGCGGGGTGGCCGATCGGGCGTGTGGTGACGGTGGCGGGGCCGCGATCTGCCGCGCTGGCGGAGGTGCCTGCCGCCGAGACGTCTGCCGGGGTGTCCGCTGGGGTATCCGCGGGCAGGGGGAAGGGCCGGGAGGAGTGGTTTGGTTTCGAGCGTCGGGTGGATTCCCGTTCGGAGCCGTTGAGTTACGAGGTCAGTGACGCTGGCCGGGTCCGGCTTCCCGGCGGTCCTGATGGTCCCGATGGTGCGGGGCGGGTGCTGGAGCCGGAGGGCTGGCGGCGGTTCGGTGCCGATTTCCTGCATGAGCCCAGTGGCGCGCTGCTGTACGGGGACAGCGGGTGGATCGGGCGTGCGGCCAACGCGGCCGAGGTGCTGGAGGCTTTCCCGACGGTGCCGTACACGCTGTCCGCGGATTCCTCGGGTCTGCTGCTGGTGCCCGACGAGCGGGAAACCGGTGCTACAGCGGTCCGTATCCCGCTGACGGAGGCACCGCCCACACCAGCCCTCCCGGCCCCGGCCTCCCCGCGGCAGTCCGAGCCCCTCGACGGGGCTGTCAGGGGGGTCGCACAGCTCCCCGCCGCCCGGCCACTCACCGGGGAGGCCACCAACTCCGCCGACCGAGTGCTGGCCGCGCCGGTCGCCCCGCCGGCGCCCGCGTCACCCGCCCCGGAGACGGCCGAGCCACCCGCCCCGGACGAGGCGGCGGCAGAGCGGTTGTTGGAGGCTCTGCACGGGCGGGACCTGCGGTTCCGGAGCAGCCCGTTCGACGTGGATGTGGTGGCTCGTCATGTGCTGCGTCTGCCGAAGGACGCGTCGGTGGATCAGGTGGTGCGTGCGGAGTTGTTCGGGCTGGTGCGGGATGCGGAGGCGGATGGTCGTGCGGGGAGTCTGGCGGCGCTGGGGGCGTTCCATCTGGAGAGGCTGGGGGCGGCCGGGTCGGCCCGGAGCGGTCACTTCACGCAGGGGGAACACCGGATTCCGGGTCTGAACTGGCTGGAGTCGGACGCCCTGGATCTGGACACGGACTTGAGCGAGGTCCTGGTTTCGCGGGTGGGCGGCTCCCCGGCTCCTGGCGGTGGTCCTGGGCGGGTGACGCCGTGGCCGAAGGGGACGCGGCCGTATGTCGTCGGGGGCGACGGCAGCAAGGACGGCAAGGTGGTGGTGCGGCTGCCGGACCGTTCGACGCTGGAGGTGGATGTCGAGGAGTTCGTGGAGCTGGTGGCGGCGGATGTGGCGCGGGAGAAGCTGCCGCCGGGCACCCCGATCGTGGTGGCTGTTCCGTTCCTGGGCCGGTATGGGCCGTTGTTGCAGGAGCTGGCGGATCGTACGGGTCTGGTGGTGTGGCCGCACAGCGGTGAGGTGAAGGTCAGTCCGTTGGCCGGCGGGAAGGGCCGTATCGACACGGTCGTCGGGCGGCCCGGGGTTCCCAAGGGTGCCTGGTTCCCGCTCCGGCCCGGCCAGGGGCCGGTTCTCCATGCCGGCCTGCCCGACTGGTACCGCAACGTGGTGATGTGGCCGATGGTCAGCGAGGCGATCGGCGAGCAGATGGGCCACTCCTCGTTTCGCCCCACCGAGTACGCGGAGACATTCGAGGCGAACGAACGCCACAGCGACCGGATGACGACGTACGTCGACTTCCGCTTCGCCTCGGAGACCGTTTCACCGGAGCAGGAGTTGCCGCGTCCGGCTCCCGAGGGCAGTCCGTTCCCCGAGGCCGACGCGCTCCGCATCAGCGCGCATGGCATCCCGGGCTACATGGCCGTGGCGGTGCGGAGCGGGGACCGCGTGTACTACCGCACCCTCGACAAGGACGAGGCAGCGGCGTGGGTGGCGTGGCTGGTGTCCGGGCTGCCCAAGGACCGCTGGATCGACCTCGCCTGCTGCTGCCTCGCCTCCCCCAAGGACAGCGGCAGGCCGGATCCCGACGTGGGATCCCTCTTCTACCGCGAAGTGTTCGTGGCCGATCCGCTGCGGGAGCTGTCTCCGGGACAGCGCATCGTGAACAAGGCGCGGCGCTGGGCGCGTGTCTCCTACGGCCCGCAGTCGGAGATGAAGCTGCAGAGGAACGGCAAGTACGTGCGGACCCTGTTCACCGATCCCCAGGGGCGGGCCCGGGATTGGGAGCTGCCGCGGCCGGATCCGGAGGGTGCGGAGCTGGACCGGCTTGCGGTGGTGGCCAGGCTGCACTCGGGGCCTGGTGCGGTGTCGGCGGAGGTGCGGGAGCGGACGCTGATTGCGGTGCGGGCGCTGAAGTTGATGTTCGGGGTGTATGTGGAGGACGGTGCCGGTTTCGGGGAGCTGCTGCGGGGTGTGGCGGCGGTGGACGAGATGTGGCTGGCCGACCCGGAGTTCCGGCAGGTGGGCCCGCTGACGCTGGATCTGTTGTCGCGGGTGATCGCGGCGCATGCGGGGGCCGGGGTCGAGGTGGATCAGGAGGTCGCCCGCCGGGCGTTGGTCGCGGCGGCGACGGCGTGGGAGGCACGGCCCCGTGGCCCGCGGGGCGAGCGTGTGGATATGCCGTGGGACTTCGTGGAGCTGCCGGTGGTGCGGCTGGGCGCGCAGTGGGTGCGGGGGGATGAGGCGAGGTCCGAGGCTGCCACCGTCCTGAATCTGCCCGAACCCCGCCCGTTGGGTGAGGCGCAGCGGCTGCGGATGCTGTGGGCGTGGGCGAAAACCATGGACCTGCTGAGCAAGCCTGGTGTGGACGTGGACGATCTCGCCATACGGATGCTCCACCTGGCCCCGGGCGTCGGCGTCGGGGAGTCGGAGCGTGAGGACCTGCGGACCTTGCTCACCCGGGCGTTCGCCGTGGGGCAGGACGCGTCCGACACGGACGCGGCGGCCGCGTACCACCTAGAGGTGAAGTTGGCGTTCATCGCCACCGACAGGGACACGGTCCTGGACGGGGCCGAGGGGAAAAGCCGTGACTTCACGGGGGAGTCGTGGCCGCGGGTGAACCTCGCGCAGATCCGTACGTCCGGCGGGCTGGTGGACGCGCCGTGGCGGAACCGGAACCGGAAGCGGCAGGCGACCGAGCCGGTCCCCTTCCTGCTGCGGATCGAACAGGACCCGCAGGACCCGTACATCATCGAGCTGGACATCGACGGCCGTGTGTTCCGGATATCGGTCATTGAGTTCCTGCAGCTGATGGCGAACGACCCCATCCTGACAGCCAAGGGAAAGGGCACCAAGGTCGTCCTGTCGCACGCCAGGACCGCTCCCCGCATCTACGTCGTGGCGTGGTTGCTGGCGCAGGGGCTTGGCCGTCCTGTGCTGTGGACCAACGACCGGACGGACCTGTCCGGCACGGACGA